>DATKCP010000220.1:0-15078 GCA_035513115.1 Candidatus Limnocylindria bacterium
GATCTCGACGCCGCACTCACGCTCCCGCTGCCCGGCGGACGGCCGATCTTCAGCGAGGAGCTGAAGGACCCGTTCCAGGCGCTCCCCGAGGTCCTCGACGAGGACGTCACGTACGACGCGAAGAGCCGCAAACGCTACGTCGGCCCGGTCATCACGCTCGCGCGCCGCGCGCTCATCGGCCTGCTGCGCTGGTGGCTCGCGGCGATCACCGAGCGCCAGGAGCGCGTGAACCAGCTGGTCGCGCGCGCTCTCTTCGACCTCCGCGACCGGCCGACCCCAGGTCTCGAGGCGCGCCTGCGCAAGCTCGAGACCTGGCACGAGGACTTCGTCGCCGCGAACCTGCACTCGGTCTACTTCCAGGCGCGCTTCGGCGGCGACGAGCCGGTCATCCGCCGGCAGTCCGAGGCGTTCGCGGAGCTCTTCGCCGGACGGAAGCGCGTCGTCGACCTCGGCTGCGGCCGCGGCATCTTCCTGGGGCTCATGAAGGACAAGGGCGTCGGCGCGTACGGCGTCGACCTCGATCCCCGCATGGTCGCGCAGTGCGCGGAGCGCGGGCTCGAATGCGTCGAGGCCGACGCGCTCGGCCATCTGCGCTCGCTGCCCGACCGCTCGATCGACGGCCTCTACGCGCGGCACATCGCCGAGCACGTGCTGCCCGGCGAGCTCGTCTCGATGCTGCGCGAGGCACGCCGCGTCCTGATGCCCGGCACGCCGCTGGTGTTCGTCACGCCGAACGTCGCGACCCTGACGGTGGGCGCGCACTCGTTCTGGCTCGATCCCTCGCACGTGCGCCCGATCCCGCCCGAGCTCTTCCGCTTCTATCTCGAGGTCGAGGGCTTCGTCGATGTCGACGTGCGCACCTTCGAGCCGAGCGAGAAGCGGCTGTCGGACAAGGTGAGCGACGCGACGGTGCGCGAGAACGTGAAGCTGCTCAACGAAACGCTGTTCGGCGATCGCGACTACGCCGTCATCGGGCTCGCTCCGGCATGACCGCGGTCCACCAGTTCCATCCGACGCTCGCGCCGGGCGACGCGATGAGCAACCACGTCTTCGCGCTGCGCGATCGCCTGCGCGCGTGGGGCTACGAGTCGGACGCGCATGCGATCGACGTGAAGCCGGGGGTGGAGAGCGAGGCTCTGTCGTATCGCCGGCTGTTCCGAACGGTGCGCCCGGAGGACACGCTGATCCTGCACTTCTCGATGGGCAACGAGGTCTTCGACCAGCTGATCAAGATCCCGGCGCGCCGCGTGCTCGTCTATCACAACATCACGCCGCCGGAGTTCTTCAGCGGCATCAACGACCACGCCGCGGCGTTCGCCCGCCTGGGTCTGCGGCAGCTGGAGCAGATCGCGCCGGCCATCGATCTCGGGATCGGCGTCTCGGCGTTCAATCGCCAGGACCTCCACGATCTGGGCTTCCGCAAGACCGCGCACGTGCCGATCCTCATCGACTGGAAGCTGTACGACACGCCGCCGGACCCCGCGGTGCTCGCGCGCTGGAGCGTGTTCGGCCGCAAGCTGCTCTTCGTTGGCCGGATCTCGCCGAACAAGCGCCACGACGACCTGCTGCGGATGTTCGCGTATTACCGGGCCGTTATCGACCGCGAGGCGCAGCTGCTGCTCGTCGGCTCGTGGGGCGATCACCGCGAGTACTACGCGCGCCTGCGCGAGCTGCAGCGCGCGCTGGGGCTCGAGACCGCGGTGACGTTCACGGGCCGCGTGAGTCTCGCGGCGCTCTGCGCGTACTACCGCGAGGCCGACACCTTCGTCTCGCTGTCGGAGCACGAGGGCTTCGGGGTCCCGCTCCTCGAGGCCATGCGCTTCGACCTGCCGGTGGTCGCGTACGACGCGGCCGCGATCGGCGAGACCGTTGGCGACGCCGGCGTGCTGCTGGGCGAGCGCGATCTCGCGCAGGCGGCGGAAGCCGCCGCGCTGGTGAGCGAGGATGCCGCGCTGCGCGCGAAGCTCGCCGCCGCGGGGCGTCGCCGCGTGGCGGACTTCGACACTGAGAAGATCGCCCAGCAGACGCGCGAGGCGCTCGGGCTGTAGCGGCTAACTTGGTATAATTACTCTGCGACTGTTTAGCCAGATAGGAGTGGGGAATGGCAGTCAGCGCGCGCGTGAAGACGGCGACGAAGCGAACGTCGAGAAAGGGAAGCGCAACTACGAAGTCGGTGCCGAGCGTCGATGACTTCATCTTCGAGAAGAAACCCCTGTACTCGCCGGCGGAGATTGCGCGGATTCTCGATGTGAGCGACCAGACCGTCCTTGACTGGATACACAGCGACAAGCTGTTTGCCGCGCAGATCGGTCCACGACTGTTTCGAATTCCGCTTGGCTCCCTGATGCAGTTCCTCGGCGTGCCTCCGCAGATACGCTGGACGCGCGGCAGCAAGGCCCGCAGGATTGTCGACGCTGAGTTCGAACGCGCCGAGCCCGGTGCCAAGCCCGCTCGCAATGAGCGGTAGCGATGCCCTTCCTACGCACAGCAGCGACGTTCACGCAAGCATGCGGCGAGATCACTAAGCAGTTGGCCAAGTACGGTTCGGTCGACGCGAGCGACGACGGAGGTAAGCGACAACGCAACGTCGCGTTCGTCGTCGATGTACCGGGTTACGGTTTCCCAACCGCGGCAACGCTCGAGTACCGCGAGCGATACAAGCGGAGCGCGCAAGGATGGCTGCGTGACGCGTACGCGTTCGAGTACCGCACCGCAGAGCCGCCGAGCCGTCGGGCCCACCATCAGCACGTTGGCTGGGGCATCCACCAACATTGTGAGCCGATAGGTAAGAAGTCAGATGAACACTTCGAAGACGTCGAGCGCTTGCTGTTGCCGACGCACGAGGACTTCTCTGGCTTCTACGACCGGGCCGAACCAATCCTCTGCCTAGGGCTCAAGCGCAAGCAGGTGTGAGCAAGCGTCTCCGCGGCGTGCAGTCCGAGATCGAGTCGTCAGCAATTTGCCACATGTCGGACTCTGCCATACAATGTCTTACATGACGACGCCGTTCTCAATGCGCATGGATGACGACTCGCGTGAAGAGCTGATCGCGTTCGCGGAGCGGTCGGAAATGAGCCCGTCCAGGCTCGTGAACCGATACGTTAAGGAGGGTCTCCGTATGGACAAGCATCCGGCCATCGCCTTCAAGACCACCCCGTATGGCCGGCGGGTCGTCCTCGCGTCGCGCCCTGGGTTGCAGGTCATCGACATCATTGGCACCTGGCTGGGCGAGCGGCAGGACGCCGCCGCGACGGCGCGGTACTTCCATATCGAGGAGGATGATGTGCAGGCCGTTCTGCGCTACTACGCCGAATACAAGGACGAGATCGATCAAGATCTCCAGGCGCATCTCGATGCGCAGGCGAACTACAAGCGCGTACTCGAGCAGCGTGAGGCGCGTGTCCGTCGGCGTGTTGCCAGGGCTTGAGGTTATTGCTCGAAAGAGCGGCCTGATTTAGAGGGCCTGGGCGACGACGTGCTACTTCGCACAGCCACGCTCGAGCGCCGGGTCGTCGTGACGAACAATGTGCGCGACTTTGCTCCGCTCGTCGAGGATTTCGGTCTGCGTGGCGAGACGCACTTCGGCGTGGTCTTTACGGATGACACGACGTTCCCGAGGACGCACGCGGGCATCGGGCTGCTCGTCCGTGCGCTCGCGGTCTTCGTCGAGAGCGTGGCCGACGACGACCTGTTGGATGGCTGCCTATACCTTCCGCGGCCCCACGAATTGGCTTAACCGACGACAATCGCCTCGTGAGCGAGCGCCTCCGCATCGCCGACCAGTTCGTCCCCACGCTCGCGTACGGCGACGCCATCGGCAACGACGCCTTCGAGCTGCAGCGGCTGTTCTGGAGCCGCGGCGTGCAGTCCGAGATCTTCGTCGATGAGGCCAAGCCCGAGGTCCTGGCGTTCGCGCGCTCGTGGCGCGACCTGCGGCCCAGACGACTCGGCGCCGGCGGGCTGCTCATGGTCCACATCTCGATGGGCAACGACCAGATCGACGAGGTCGCGAAGCTGCCGGTCCGCAGGGCGGTCGTCTATCACAACATCACGCCCGCCCGTTTCTTCAGCGGCGTCAACCCGGCCGTCGAGAAGTACGCGGAGATCGGACGGCGGCAGCTGAGGGATCTCGCCGCGCGGGCCGAGCTCGGCATCGCGGACAGTGAGTTCAACCGCCGCGAGCTCGAGGAGCTCGGCTACAAGCAGACCGCGGTCGTGCCGATCATCGTCGATTGGGCCGCGTTCGACGTCGAGCCGGACCCCGCGGTGCTGCGCGTGCTGTCCGAGGAGCGGACCTCGATCGTCACCGTCGGACAGCTCCTCCCGCACAAGGGTATCCACGACGTCATCGCGGCGTTCGCGCGCTACCGGGAGCGCGACAAGGGCGCGCGCCTCTACCTTGTCGGCTCGACCGCCATGTCGGCGCAATACACCCGGCGCCTGCGCGCCGACGTCGAACGTCTCGGACTGCGCGAGGCCGTGACGTTCACGGGCAGTGTGCCGATCGAGGCGCTGGTCGCGTACTACCGCGGCGCCACCGCGCTCCTCACGCTCTCGGAGCACGAGGGCTTCTGCGTGCCGCTCCTCGAGGCCATGCGCAGCGACCTGCCGATCGTCGCCAACAGCGCCGGGGCGATCCCCGACACGCTCGGCGACGCCGGCATCCTCCTCGCCGACAAGACGCCCGATGCGGTGGCGGAGGCGCTGGAGCGCGTCGTCGGCGACCGCGAGCTGCGGAAGGACCTCGTCGCGAAGGGCCGCGCGCGCCTGGCCGAGTTCACGCCCGAGCGCGCCGCCGAACGGCTGCGGGAGGCGCTCGCGCTGGCGGGCTGGGATCTACCCGAGCGCCGGGCGCGCAAGGTCGTCGTCCTCTCGAGCGATCAGCGCTGCGGTATCCACCACTACTCGCTCTCGCTCGCCGACGGTCTGCGCACCAACGGACACGACGTGACGTTCGTCGGCGTGAAGCATCTGGACGGCCGCGACCTCGGCAAGAAGGTGGGCCACATCACGGGGGATACCGAGGCCGTCATCGTCGAGCACGAGCACGGGATCTTCTCCGACGTGCCGTTCGTCCGCGCGCTCATCTCGCTCTGGCGCCGGAAGATCCCCGTCATGCTGTCGATGCACGAGGTCGAGCCGGAGAAGTTCCACCACTTCCGGCTCATCTCGAGCGCGCTCCACTACCGCCCGAGGTACGGCAAGGCGCTGGAGCTCATTCGCGCGGGCTGGGTAACGCTGCGGATCGCGAACTGGTTCCTGCGCTACCGCGCCGTCCTCGCGCTCACCGGCGCGATCCCGGTCCACATCGCGACCCACTCGGAGCGCTCCCAACACTGGGCGACGCTGCTGAGCGACGATCCGCGCAAGGTCGAGCGGTTCCCGCTGGTCCTCGTCCCCCTGGAGGACACGGCGCTCCCAAAGGACGACGCCGAGAAGCGCGCGCTGCGCGAGCGGCTGGGTCTCCCGGTGGACACCTTCGTCTTCGTCTCGCCCGGCTTCTTCTTCCGCCGCAAGCGCTTCACGCAGGTGATCGCCGCGGCGCCGCGCGACAGCGTCGTCGTGCTCTCGGGGACGCGCTCGGGGAACGAGCCGGAGTACTTCGACGAGGTGCAGGCGTACATCAAGGAGCGTGGCTTCACCAACGTCGTGGTGAACACGGACTACGAGACCATGGGCCAGTACGTCGCCGCCAGCGACGCGGTGGTGCTGTTCTACGAGGACGTGTTCCAGAGCGCCGTGGCCGCGCAGGCGATCTGGGCCGGGCTGCCGTGCATCTTCTCGGAGGCGAGAGGGTTCGACGTGTACCACGGCGCGGGTCTGGTCGCGCGCGACAGCGGCGAGCTCGCCGAGCAGATGCGGGAGATCCAGAAGCCCGAGACCTACGCGCGCCTGCGCGCGCGCGTGAGGTACCTGCAGCGGATGCTCGCGCCGGAGCGCAACGCGGACCGCTACCTGACGCGGATCCCCTGAGTGCGGCGCCGGTGAGCGAGATCCTCATCGTCGTGCAGCGCTTCGGCGCCGAGGTCGTCGGCGGCTCCGAGGGGCACGCGCGCGTCGTCGCGTCGCGCCTCGCGCGAACGCACCGGGTCGAGATCGCGACGACAACCGCCGCGGACTACTGGACCTGGGACCCCTACTACCCGGCCGGCGCCGGCGAGCTCGATGGCCTCCGCGTCAACCGCTTCCAGGTCGCGGAGGGCCGCGACCCGGAGTTCAAGGCTTTCGAGTCCAAGGTGCTGGGCGGCGAGCACACCCTGGCCGACGAGGAGGAATGGCTTCGCCGCCAGGGACCGCACTGCCCCGCGCTGCTCGAGTTCCTGAAGGACGAGGGCCGCCGCTTCGACGCGGTCCTCTTCTACACGTACATCTACGAGCCGACGGCGCTCGGGGTGCCGATCGTGCCCGAACGTGCCGCGCTGATCTCGACCGCGCACGACGAGGCGCCCCTGCGGCTGGCGCCGTACCGCGTGCTGTTCCACCTCCCGCGCGCGTTCGGATTCCTCACGCCCGAGGAGCGCGACCTCGTGCACCGCACCTTCCGCAACGAGCACATCCCGCACGAGACGCTCGGTCTGGGACTCGACCGGCCCGCCGCGTACGACGTCGACGGATTCCGCGCGGCCCACGGGCTCGAGGATCGGATCGTCCTCTATCTCGGCCAGGTGAGCGAGGGCAAAGGCTGCGACGACCTCCTCGCCGCGTGGACGGAGTACCGGTCGCGCCCCAACGCGCGCGCCGCGAAACTCGTGCTCGCGGGCACGGTGCGCATGGAGCTGCCGGATCGTCCCGACGTCGTCGCACTCGGTCGCATCCCGGGCGCGGAGAAGTACGCGGCGCTCGCGGCAGCCGACGCGCTCGTGCTGCCCTCGCGGTTCGAGAGCCTCGGCATCGTGCTCCTCGAAGCCTGGCAGGTCGGGACGCCGGTGGTCGTGCGCGCGGACAACCCCGTCACCGCCGGCCAGGTCGCGCGATCCGGCGGCGGCGTGACCTACCGCGACTCGGCCGGCTTCGGCGAGGCGCTCGAGCGCGCGATCGCCTCGCGCGACGCACTGGGCGCCGCCGGGCGCGCCTGGGTGGAACGCGAGACGTCGTGGGACGCGTTCGATGCGCGCCTGGCGCAGCTCGTCGCGCTGACCGCCGCATGACCGCCCCGAGCCTCATGGTCGTCGTGCAGCGCTACGGCGACATCGGCGGCGGCGGCGCCGAACAGCACGCGCGACGGGTCGTCCAGCGCCTCGCGCCGCACTTCGACGTCGAGGTCGCGACCACGACGGCGCGCGACTACTGGACCTGGACGAACGAGTTCACGGCCGGGCAGACGGTCGTCGACGGCGTCCCGGTGCACCGCTTCGCGGTCGAGCGCGGGCGCTCGCGCGACTTCCGCATCCGCGAGCGGCGCGCGTTCGCGACGACGCACACCCTTGCCGACGAGCGCGCGTTCGTCGAGGCGCAGGGTCCGATCGCGCCGGATCTGCTCGAGCACGTCGATCGCCGCGGACGCGAGGTGGACCACGTCCTGTTCTTCACCTACATCTACTACCCGACCGCGCTCGGTCTGCCACTGGCGCCGGAGCGCGCGGTGCTCGTCCCGACCGCGCACGACGAGCCCGCGATCCGGCTCGCGATCTACAGGCCCGTCTTCTGCGCGCCGCGCGCGATCGCGTTCAACACCGCGGAGGAGCGCGCGATGGTGCACCGGCTCTTCCGGAACGAGCGCGTCCCGAACGAGGTCGTGGGCGTGGGCGTGGACGTACCCGCCGACCGCTCCGCCGATCGTTTTCGGCAGCGCTACGCCATCGAAGGCCCCTACCTCCTCTACGTCGGACGTATCGTCGAGAGCAAGCAGTGCGGACAGCTCTTCGACGCGTTCGCGCGCTGGCAGGACTCGCGCGGCACGCGCGCGACGCTCGTGCTGATGGGGCACCGCGAGATGCCCGTGCCGGACCGCCCCGACATCCGGCTGCTGGGCCGCACCTCCGACGAGGACAAGTTCGACGCGCTGGCGGGCTGCGTCGCGCTCGTGCAGCCGAGCCTGCTCGAGTCGCTCTCGATCATCGCGCTCGAGGCCTGGGCCTGCGGCCGTCCGGTCGTCTGCGACGCGCGCTCGCCCGTGGTGTGGGGGATGACGTATCGGGCGGGCGCCGGCCTCGCGTACCGCGGCGCGGCCGAGCTCGCCGAGATCTGCGAGATGCTCATCGGCCGTCCGAACCTCGCGTCGCGTCTCGGCGCGTCGGGCCGGTCGTTCGTCGAGCGGACCTACACCTGGCCGCGCGTCGTCGAGACCTATCTCGATCTCTTCGCCGAGGTGCGCGCCCGCAACGCTTGAGTGCATGCACAAGTGCATGCATACTTCCGTTCGTGCCCGCCAGAGAGAAGGTCGACCTGCAGATCCGTGGCGTGCCCGCCAGTCTCCAGCGGCGGATCCGCGCGAAAGCCGCTCGCAAGGGCGTGTCGATGAGCAAGTACGTGATCCAGATCCTCGAGGACAACGTCGATGACCCAGACTCGCTGAGCGAGTGGCTCGACGAGGTGATGTCTCTGCCGCCCGTCCCTGGCTACAAGCCGGGCGAGGCGACGAAGGTGATCCGGGCGATGCGCGACGCGATCGACCGGGTGTAGGCGCGACTGATCGTCCTCGACGCGTCGGCGGCTACGGAATTCGTTCTTGGTAGGGCGGCCGCCGCGTCGATCCGGGAGAGGCTTGACGGCCAGGTCGCCCTGGTGCCGGTGTTCTTCGACGCCGAGGTCTTCGGGGCGATACGCGGCCTGATCCGTCGAAGGACGATCGACGGAGAGCAGGGCCGACAAGCACTGTTCGCCTTGCGACGTATCCGCGTCCGACGTGCGGCCATCCGACCGCTGATCGCCGAGGCCTTCGCCGTGCGTGACCGCTTCAGTCCATACGATTCGTTCTACGCGATCGTCGCACGCCTGGGCGAGGCGACGCTCCTCACCACCGATCGTGGTCTCGCGCGCGCGGCCCGGGGATACTGCGAGGTCGACTACGTCGCGCTGAAGTAGTGCGTCACTTCGTCATCTGGTGGTCGATCCGCCCGCGACCGCTGAGCATGCGCGACACGGTGTGCTGCTCGGGATAGCCGTCCTTCGTGAAGAAGATCTCGAAGAACCCGGGCTGCGCCGCCATCAGCCCGAGATCGAGCAGGTACCAGCCGTCCGCGTCGCTGCGGGCCCAGCAGATGGCACCCGGCTTCCCCGGCGTGACACAGACGTGCTCCACGGGCTCGCCGGTGATGGCGTCGGTGAGACGGCCGTAGATCGCGAAGCCGCTCGCCTTCGCCTTGAGCATCTCGCCGCGGTGCTCCTCCATCCGCGTGATGTACGCCTCGGTCGCCGCGCCGCACGCGGCGGGACCGCCGGCGTCGAGCTCCGCCTTCCAGGTCGCGCGGTTCTGATCGTCGAACGCCGTGTCCCCGCTCCGCCGCGTCGGCTCGACGCATCCTGTCGGCTCCGGCGTCGGCATCGCCACGTCCTGCGAACAGGCGGCGAGGGCAAAGGCCAGGGCGCAAGTGAGCGCGAGCGATCTGGTCATCTCCCCATATGCTGAGGTGGTGCGGGACAAAAGGGGGAACGGCGAGCGCGACTGGGGCAACATCGACTGGTCCAACCTCGATCTCTCCGCCCTGGGACGGCGCCCCGGGAGCGTGCGCCGCCCGCCGTCCGGCCGGAGCACCGCCATCACCGTCATCGCCGTCCTGCTGCTCCTCGTGCCCCTCCTGCTCATACCGCTGAACGAGTTCATCACCGATCTCCTGTGGTTCCGCAGCCTCGGCCTCGAGGACGTCTTCCTCCGCCGTTACACGGCGGCATTCTGGGCGTTCGCCGCCTTCTTCCTGATCTTCTTCGCCCTCGTCGTGCCGAACCTGTATCTCGCGCTCCGCCCGCAGGTGCCGCGCGTCGTTCTCGACGCGGAGCGGCCGCGCCCCTCCGCGCTCGCGCAGACGCTGCGCCTCCTGTGGGTCATCACCATCCCCGCGTTCTTCTTCGGCCTCGCGGGCGCCGATCAATGGGACCAGCTCCTGCGCTGGGTGAACGCCGTCCCGTTCGGCGTAAGCGATCCCCTCTTCGGCCGGGACATCGGCTTTTACTTCTTCACGCTCCCCATCCTCGAGTTCGTGCACGGCTGGTCGATCGCCGCCGTCCTGGTGATCGCCGCGGGCGTGGTCTTCCTGTACGCGGCGCGCGGGGTCATCAGCGTCGCGACGAGCTCGATCGCGCGCGGAGACATCGCCGTCGCCGGCCGCACCGCGCTGGCGCTCGCGCGGCCCGCGCGAGCGCATCTCTCCGTGCTCGGCGGCATCTTCCTGCTGCTGGTCGCCTTCGGCTACATCCTCGACCAGTTCCAGCTGCTCTTCCGCGTGGAGAGCGTGCTCACGGGGGCGGGGTACGCGAGCGTGAACGCGCGGCTTCCGGCGCTGACCGTTCTCTCCGTGCTGGTCGGCATCGCGGCGCTGGCGTGTTTCGCCAACGCGTTCGCGCGCACCGTCTGGGTGCTCGGCGGCGCGATCGTGGTGTGGTTCGTCGCGTCCATCGCCCTGGGCGGGATCTATCCCACGATCGTCCAGAACTTCATCGTCGCTCCGGACCAGCTCAACAAGGAGCGGCCGTTCCTCGAGCGCACCATCGCGGCGACGCGCGACGCGTACGGACTCGCCGATGTCGAGGAGTCGCAGTTCAACGTTGCCGAGACGCCGAGCCAGGCCGAGGCGCGGAGCGAGCTGTCGGACACGCTCTCGGTCCGCCTCTGGGACTACCGGCCACTGCTGTCGGTGCTCAATCAGATACAGGCGCTGCGGCAGTACTACGACTTCGCCGACGTCGACGTGGATCGCTACACGATCGGTGGACGCGAGGTCCCGGTGATGCTGTCGGCGCGGGAGCTGAACACGTCGCTGCTGCCGCAGCGGACGTGGGTGAACCAGCACCTGGTCTTCACCCATGGGTTCGGAGCGGTCGTGACGCCCGTCGGCGGCGTCGGCCCCGAGGGCCGACCGACCCCATTCGTGCAGGACATCCCGCCACAGGGCGAGCCGAAGATCGATCAGCCGCGCATCTACTTCGGGGAGCTGACGAACGACTACGTGATCGTCGACACCGAGCAGGACGAGTTCGACTACGCGCAGTCGGAGGACCGCAACGCCACGACGCGCTATAGCGGCGGCGGCGCGGTCGGCGTCGGTGGGCTGTGGGATCGCATCCTCTTCTCGATCCGCTTCGGCGAGCCGAATATCTTCCTCAGCAACCAGATCCGCGCCGAGAGCGGCGTGCTGTTCCACCGCAACATCGGCGCGCGCCAGCGCCTCATCGCGCCGTTCCTCGACTACGACCCCGATCCGTACCTCGTCATCGCGGATGGCCAGCTGTGGTGGATCAATGACGCGTACACGACCGGCGACCGCTACCCGTACAGCGAGCGATTCGACTCGCTGGTCCGTGTCGGCACGCGCGTCGCGGGCGGCAGGCTCAATTACATCCGCAACAGCGTGAAGGTGGTGACCAACGCGTACGACGGGTCGATCTCGTATTACGTCGTTGACGACAGCGACCCCGTCCTGCGAAACCTCCGCGCGATCTACCCGAAGCTGTTCAAACCCGTCGCGGAGATGCCGCAGAGCCTCCAGGATCACATCCGCTATCCCGAAGGACTCTTCTCGGTCCAGGCGCAGATCTTCGCGCTCTATCACATGACCGACCCCGACAACTTCTACAACCGCGGCGACGCGTGGCGCATCGCGGACGAGCTGCAGGGAGAGGCCAAAGCACCGGTCGAGCCCTACTACGTGACCACTCGGCTGCCGGGCTCGGACCGCAGGGAGTTCATCCTGTTCGTGCCGATGACGCCCGCCGGCACGCAGCGCGACAACATGGTCGCGTGGATCGCCGGGCGCGCGGACCCGCCCGAATACGGGAAGCTGCGCGTGTTGCGCTTCCCGCAGGACCGCCAGATCTTCGGTCCGCTGCAGATCGAAGGCCGCATCAACCAGGACGCGACGATCCAGCAGCAGCTCACGCTCATCTGCGGCGGAGCGAACGCGACCTGCTTCCGCGGCAACCTGCTGGTGCTGCCCGTGGGCGACTCGTTCCTCTACGTGAAGCCGATCTTCGTGCAGGCGACGCAGGGGCGGATCCCGGAGCTGCAGCGCGTCGTGATCGCCACCCAGGCCCGCATCGTCATGGCGGAAACGTTCGAGCGCGCGCTCGACGCGCTCTTCGGCACGGTGACGCCGCCGCCGCCGCCACCACCACCACCGGGCACCACGCCGCCCGGCACGACGCCCGACGCGATCGCGGATCTCGTGAGGGCGGCCAGCGACCACTACCTGCAGGCACAGGAGGCGCTCCGGCGCAGCGACTTCGCCGAGTACGGTCGCCTTATCCGGCTCCTCGAGGAGGATCTCGCAAGGCTGCGTGCGGCGACCGGCCAATGACGAAGCCTCTGCGCGTGGCGGTCATCGGGGCCGGCTACTGGGGACCGAACCTCATCCGCAATCTCCACGACACCCCCGGTGCAGAGCCTGTCGCGGTCGCGGACCTCTCCGACGAGCGCCTCGAAGCGGTGCACAAGCGCTTCCCGGCCGTGCGCATCACCAAGGACCATCGCGAGCTCTTGGCGGACCCTGGGGTAGACGCGGTGTGCATCGCCACGCCGGTCGGTACGCACCGGCGCCTCGCCGAGGAGGCACTCGCCGCCGGCAAGCATGTGTTCGTCGAGAAGCCGCTCGCCGGCTCGGTCGACGACGCTGAGGCGATCGTGCGGGCCGCCGAGCGGGCGGGCCGGACGCTGATGGTCGGTCACACCTTCGTCTACAACCCCGCGGTCGTGGCCGTGCGCGAGGCGCTCGAGCGGGGCGACCTCGGCAAGGTCCACTACGTGGACAGCCAGCGAGTGAACCTCGGTCTGCACCAGTTCGACATCAACGTGCTCTGGGACCTCGGGCCGCACGACGTGTCGATCACGCTCTACTGGCTCGGCGAGGAGCCCGAGTGGGTGCAGTGCGTCGGCGCGTGCTACGTGCAGCCGGAGATCGAGGATGTGGTGTTCTTGACGATGGGCTTTCCGTCCGGCGCGCTCGCGCACGCGCATCTCTCGTGGCTCGCGCCGAGCAAGATCCGGACGATGACGGTCATCGGTTCGGACCGGATGGCGGTGTACGACGACGTGCAGTCGGTCGAGAAGGTGAAGATCTACGACTTCGGCGTCACGGAGCTGTCGAGCGACGAGCTGCGGCGCGCGTACCGCTCCGGCGACATCCACAGCCCGCACGTCGCGCCGACGGAGGCGCTCCAGATCGAGATGCGGCACTTCGTCGAATGCATCCGTACCGGCACGCGCGCGCGCAGCGACGGCGAGGCCGGTCTGCGGGTGGTGCGTGTGCTCGACGCGGGCGTCCGGTCACTGCGTTCGGGCGGCGCGCGCGTCTCGTACCGGCCCCAGAACGCACAACGGGAGGCGGCGCGGACGTGACCTCGCTCGGCGCGATCGTGCACCCCACGGCGGTGATCGCGGCGAACGTGGAGCTCGGATCGGGCACGGTGGTGGGCGAGTACGTCGTGCTCGGCCGCGCGCCGCGGGGAAAGAAGGAGGGCGAGCTCCGGCTGACGATCGGCCCCGACTCCGTGATCCGCCCGTTCACCACGATCTACGCCGGCACGACCATCGGCGCGCGCCTGCAGACCGGCCAGGGCGCCTCGATCCGCGAGGACAACGTGCTGGGGGACGACGTCTCGGTTGGCACGCACGCCTCCCTCGAGTTCGGCAACCGCGTCGGCTCGCGCGTGCGCATCCATACCGGCTGCTTCCTGGAGCTGGTCACGATCGAGGACGAGGTGTTCGTCGGTCCGCGCGTGGTCTTCACCGATGATCCGCATCCGCAGTGCCCCGCGTATCTCCAGTGCGTGAAAGGCGCGACCGTGCGCCGCCGCGCGCGTCTGGGCGCGAACAGCACGATCCTGCCGGGCGTCGAGATCGGCGAGGACGCACTCATCGGCGCGGGCAGCGTCGTCCGCGAGCGCCGCATCGCGCCGCGCACGGTGTGGGCGGGCAATCCCGCGGTGCAGCTGAAGGACGACATCACCGACCTCGCCTGCTTCGTCGGCATCTATCCGCACGCGTATGCGTGGCTCGAAGAGAGAGTGCGGAAGTGACCGCGACGACAAAGGCGGACGCGATCGCGCTGATGGAGCGCGCGTGGCACGACCTCGACGCTCGCTTCGCCGGCCTCGGCGAGCGTGACCTCGAACGGCCGGTCTTGACCGGTGAAGGTGGGGAATGGCGCCTGCGCGACCTGATGCCGCATTTCGCGTTCTGGTTTCGACTGGCGGCTCGCGGAGCGCGAAGAGCGGCGCAAGTGGGCAGGGCGCCGGACCGGAACACGCCCATGCGGATGTTCCTCGGGATCGATACGCACTTCGACACGTTGAACGCGGATACATTTGCCCGCTGGCAGGAACGTCCAGCAGCGGAGCAGCTCGAGGAGCTTCGCTCGGCACGCGAGGAGCTGCGCGCGGCGCTGGCGAGCCTACCCGCGGACCTGCTCGTGGTGGACGATGTCGAGACCGACGGGATCAGGCGCTACATCTGGCAGCCGGCGGTGAACCATCTCCGCCAGCATGCCGAGCACATCGACGCAGCATTAGCGAAAAGGGGAGCCAGGACATGACCGTTGCCACTCAGGACATCCCGCTCGTCGACCTGAAAGCCCAGTACGCGACGATCCGCGACGAGGTCCGGCAGGCGATCGACGACGTGCTGGATGGCATGCAGCTCACGATCGGCCCGAACGTCCGCGCCTTCGACAAGGAGTGGGCGGAGTACTGCGGCACCGCGCACGCGATCGGGGTGGGCTCCGGCACCGACGCTCTGCAGCTGGCCATCCGCGCCAGCGGCGTATCCGCCGGCGACGAGGTCATCACGGTCTCCCACACGTTCTTCGCGACCGTCGAGGCGATCGTGTACGCGAACGCACGCCCGATCCTCGTCGACGTGGAAGAGCGCTCGATGCTCATGGACATCGGCTCGGTCGCGTCGCGCATCACGCCGCGGACCAAGGCGATCGT
>DATKCP010000221.1:0-5620 GCA_035513115.1 Candidatus Limnocylindria bacterium
AGGATGAGGCGGATGCGTCGGTTCCCTCGGTCGCTGCTGTTCTACATCGCGGCCTCGACGATCTACGCCGCGATCATCTTCCTCGCTGTCCACGCCGTCTACGGCATCGAGCTGGGCCGAGCCGGCGTCCGCATACCGGACGCGGACGCGCTCATCGGCTCGATCGAGATCACGTCCTTCATCGTCTGGCTGGGTATCAGCGTCATCGCCGGTACGATCCTCCACCGTCTCGCCACGGCGCTCGAGGGTGCGCACGCCGAGACCGTGGTACGAGACGCCGAGATCGGGTCGATCTTCGCGCTCAGCCAAACGCTCTCCGGCTCGCTCGACCTGAGCGAGATCTCGAGCGAGTACCTTCGAAGCGCCCGCCGCGCGCTCGACCCGAGCGTGACGCTCGGCCTCCTGGTCCACGACGACGTCGCGGAGGCGTTCCGTCTCGTCGCGGAGGAGGGCCCGCGGACCGGCGCGCTGCTCGAGAAGGTGTACTCCGCGTCGGCGTTGCCCGCGGCGCTGCGCTCTCGCGTGTTCGACCATCGCCAGCCGCTCGTCCTCCCGGACACCAGCGCCGGCGGCCAGCAGTGGCGGCTGCTCGCGCGCGACCTCCCCGACGCGCAGTGGATCCATTCGTTCGCGGCCCTCCCTCTCGTCTCGCAGGAGCGCCTGGTGGGTGCGGTCATCGCCGCCGGGGAGACGGCCGGTGCGATCACCGCGGACCGGCTGCAGCTGGTCCTCGTGCTTGGCCAATTCGTCGCCGGGGCCATCCGGACCTCGCTGTCCCTCGCCGATGCCGAGTCCCGCGCCGCGCGCGAAGAGCTCGTGAGCCGGATCGCCCAGCGGGCGCGATCCTCGCTCGATCCCGTCGAGGTCCTGCGCGGCACGGTCGAGGAGCTCGGACTCGCGCTGCGTGTCGACCGCGTGATCGCCACGGCGGGCTCGACGCCCGATGGCCTCCGCGTGAGCCACGAGTGGAACGCGCCGGGGATCGCGCCCCTCGCCGAGGGCATGCGCTCGCTGCCCGTCGCGCGGCTGGCAGCCGAGACGAGACGCACGGCGGTCGTGCGGGACACGCTCGCCGACGCTCGGCTCCCGGAGGGCGACCGGCCGCTCGGTGTTCGCTCGGTCATCGCGACGCCGATCCTCGTCGCGAGCGAGCTCGCGGGGACGCTCTCGCTCAATCAGGCGACCGCGCCGCGCGACTGGACGACCGACGAGGTGCGGCTGGTCGAGGCCGTGGCACGTGAGCTGCGCGTCGCGATGGAGACGGCGCGCCTCTTCCAGGCGCGCGAGGGCGAGAACGCGCGGCTCCTCGCGCTGCAGCGCGCGGCCGCGGCGCTCGCCGCGCGGACCGACCCGCATGAGGTCTTCGACATGATCCTGCGAAGCGCGGTGCAGCTGTTCGGCCACGGCAGCGCTTCGCTGTACACCTGGGACGAAGAGGCTGGCGTACTGCGGCTGGCGGAGAGCTTCGATGCTGAAGGCCACATCCCGGATGATCCGGTGCTGCTGCCGGGCGAGGGGGTCGTCGGCCGTGTCTTCAGCAGCCGCGAGCCGCTGACAATCAAGGACTACCAAACGTGGGAGGGACGCACGGGCGTCGGTAAGGGAACGAGTCTGCGCGCCTACCTCGCTGTTCCGCTGGTGCGCAGCGGCCGCGCGCTCGGTGCGATCGGCATGCGGTCGTACGACGCGGCCGCGACATACACCGAGGACGACGCCCGGATGCTGGGGCTCTTCGCCGATCAAGCCGCCGCGGCGCTGACCACCGTCGAGGCCTTCGGCCGCCAGCGACAGGCGGTCGAGCAGCTCGAGCGGCTCAGCCGCGCGAAGAGTGAATTCATTTCCATCGTCAGCCATGAATTCCGCACCCCGCTCACCGGCATTCAGGGCTTCAGCGAGATGATGCGGGACGAGGACCTCACGGTCGATGAGATGCGCGAGTACGCCGGGGACATCAACAACGACGTACAGCGCCTCAACCGCATGATCAACGAGATGCTCGACCTCGACCGCATGGAGTCGGGCGTCATGACCCTCCACCGCGAGGCCATGGAACTGAACGCCGTCATCAACGAGGTCGCCGATCGCGTCCGCCCCAACGCGCCGAGCCACACGCTGACGCTCGATCTGCAGCCCGACCTGCCGCGGATCGTCGCTGACCGCGACCGCCTCACGCAGCTCGTGTCGAACCTCCTGAACAACGCGGTGAAGTATTCGCCGACGGGCGGCCGGATCGCGGTCACGACGCGGGCCGACGGCGACCAGCTTCGGATCGACGTGCGCGATGAGGGCATGGGGATCCCGCCAGACGCGCTGGAGACGGTCTTCGAGCGATACGCGCGCGTCGATTCACAGGCGACGAGGGGCATCCAGGGCACGGGCCTCGGCCTGCCCATCGCCCGCCAGATCGTGAGTCTCCACGGCGGCAAGGTGTGGGTAGAGAGCGAAATGGGCCGCGGCTCGGTCTTCCATGTCGTCCTTCCGCTTGCGGGCGAGCGCTCCGAGGTGGACCCTTGAGCAGGCAGATGCCGGACCGCAGCGTTTGAGCGCCGACAGGATCCTCGTCGTCGACGACGAGGAGCAGATCCGCAAACTCCTCGAGTCCTCGCTGCGGCGCCGCGGCTATGAGGTCGTCCTCGCGACTGATGGCATCGAGGCGCTGCGCCACATTCGTGCGAGGATCCCGGACCTCATCGTCACCGACGTGAACATGCCGAACATGAACGGCTTCGAGCTCACGCGTCGCCTGCGTGCCGATCACCGCACGGCACGAGTCCCGATCGTGATGCTGTCTGCCCGCAAGCAGGCGGACGACATCCTGAGGGGCTACGCCGAGGGCGCCGACGAGTACATCGCGAAACCGGTCGAGATGGCCGTGCTCACCGCGAAGATCGACGTGCTCATCAAGCGGATGAAGGCGAACGCCGGTGACGTGATCGAACGTGGCCGGGTGATCGTGTTCCTGCGCGGCAAGGGCGGCGCGGGCGCGACCACGCTCGCCGTGAACAGTGCCGTCTCGCTGGCCGAGACCAAGATGTACAGGACCGCCGTGATCGACCTCAGCCTCGAGTTCGGCAACGTCGCGTCACACCTGAACCTGATGCCGCAGCACACCCTCGCCGATCTCGCCGATACGCAGCCGGATCAGCTCGACGACGCGACGTTCGCCACGTTCATCGCCCAGGACCGCAGTGGAGTGCAGATCTGCGTGGGCTCGGCCGTTCCGGAGCACGCGGAGCTGGTGACGGTGGGCGCGGTCCAGCAGAGCATCGATCGGCTGCGGCGCGCCAGCGACTATCTGATGGTCGATACGCCGCCCTCATTCACGGAGCAGACGCTGGCGGCGTTGGACGCCGCCGACGGCGCATGCGTCATCTCCGAGCCGCACGTGGCGTCGATGAAGGCGGGCCGCGACTGCCTCACGGTCCTCGAGAAGCTGTCCTTTCCGCAGGAGCGCACGCTGCTGGTGATCAACCGGACGACCCAGACCGGTCTCGAGACCGACGAGATCGCGCGCTTCTTCAATCGGCGACCCGACATCGTCGTGCCTTTCACCTCCGCCTTCGACGACGCGGCGGACCGCGGCCGGCCGATGGTCGTGCTGCATTCGGACAACGCGGCGTCGAAGCAGCTGCGGGATCTCGCCGCGCGGCTGACCGTGCTGGCGCCCGCGAGCCGCTGACATCCGCATCCGGTTTTGGGGCACGCGCGGTTCGATCTCGGCCGCCGGCCCGGAGACCCTTCGCTACGGCGGCAACACGCCGTGCGTCGAGGTCGCGACGGACGACGGCACGCTGCTCGTCCTCGACTGCGGCACGGGAGCGCGCAAGCTTGGGCTTGCGCTCGCGAGCAAGGGGCCGGTGCGGCTTCATCTGCTCCTCTCACACACGCATGCCGACCACATCCAGGGTCTGCCGTTCTTCCTGCCCGCATTCACGCCCGGCAGCCACATCACCGTCTACGGTCCGTCCGGTGTTGACCGCCGGCTCCCCACCGCCATCGGCGGGACCATGGACTACGCGTACTTCCCCGTGCCGCTCGAATCCCTCCCGGCGAAGGTGGACTTCGTCGAGATCGGCGAGACGGAGTTCTCGATCGGCGGCATCAAGCTCCGCTCGCAGTTCCTGAATCACACCTCGCCCTGCATCGGCTACCGCATGACCGTGGGCTCGGCCACCCTCGTCTACGCGACCGATCACGAGGCACACTCGACTCCGCACTGGCGGAGCGATCGCACCGGCGACGCACTCGATCCGGAGCTTCTCGCGCACACCGGCGACCAGCGTCATACGGCCTTCCTGACCGCCGCCGACGTCGTGATACACGACGCCCAGTACGGAGGCGCGGACTACCCGACGAAAGCCGGCTGGGGACACAGCACCGTCGAATACGCGGTCGACGTCGCTCTCGCAGCGCGCGCAAAGACGCTGGTGCTGTTCCATCACGATCCGGATCGGGACGACGGTGGCGTCGACGACCTCGTGGCTGTCGCGGCGAGCCGCGTGATGGCCTCGAACCGGGCGTTGCGCGTCGTTGCGGCCACCGAGGGCGAAGAGCTCATCCTGGACGAGGGCCGGTACGCGCGTACGACCGACGTCGAGCCCGCGCCGGCCGCCATGCCCGAACGCGCGCGCATCATCGTCGCCGACGACGACGTCGCGCTCGTGCGCATCCTCGAGGCCGTGCTGCGTGGGGACGGCTACGACGTCGATGTCGCGTTCGATGGAGAGGAACTGCTGAGCAAGGCTGCCGCGGTCGCGTACGACCTCGTGCTGGTCGACATCCAGATGCCGAATCTCGACGGCCTTTCGGCGTGCAGGCGCCTGCGAGCGCTCGACGGTTACCGGGAGACGCCGTTCGTCGTGCTCACCGCGCGGACACGGCAGGACGACATGGCGGCCGCATTCGACGCCGGGATCACCGATTACATCCGCAAGCCGTTCGCCCTGCCGCAGGTGCGTGCGCGGGTGCGCTCCTGGCTCGCGCGGGGTGCCGCCCGCCGGGTGTGAGCCTGGGGGCCGCGTCGGCCGTATATCCCTGGTAAACCGTCGGATGGCGCGAAAGGGAGGACGACCGTGGGCCAGCTGAACGAGACCCAGCGCTACTTCATCGACGAGCACATCGAGGACTACATGGATGGGCTCATCTCGCGGCGCGAGCTTCTCCGAAGGGTCACCCTCATCTCTGGAAGCGCCGTGCTCGCCGCAAGCATCGTTGCGGCATGCGGAACGCCGCCTCCGAGCGCCGCGTCGCCGACGGCGACCGTCGCGGCCACAACGGCCAGCCCAGCGCTTGTCGCGCAGCCGTTCGCGACTCCGCCGCCGTCACCGGGCCCGAGCGGGGTGACGGTCCAGGAGAGCGACGGGCGGATCACCGTCTCGAGGCCGGAGATCAAGGGCGCCGACGGGGCGCCCCTCTTGGCGTACATGGCGAGGCCGAACGTGAGCGGTCAGGTCCCAGGCGTGGTCGTCATCCACGAGAACCGGGGCCAGACCGAGCACATCCGCGACGTCGTGCGCCGAGCCGCGACGGCCGGCTTCGTCGCGGTCAACATCGACCTCGCGGCGCGTGACGGCGGCGCCGCCCGGCTGACCGACTCCGCCGCGTACAACGCGGCGATCGC
>DATKCP010000222.1:0-2699 GCA_035513115.1 Candidatus Limnocylindria bacterium
CCGCGCGGAAGCAGCTGTCCCGTCACGACGTACGCCGCGACGAGCCCGGCGACGATCAGCGAGGCAGCGACGAAGTCGACCAGCGCCGCGAAGCCGCGGTTGCCGCCACCGGCCAGGTCGTAGCGAAGGACGACGTGATCGGGGGTCTCGACCTCGAGCCGGCCCGCATCTATCAAAGGTGTAGATCTTAGCGAGCGAGGATCCGGCTTTGCCGGTCCGAGGGAGTCAGGAAGTGATCGAGCGGAGCGAGGCGGCGCAGGCCAGCGATGCGAAGCGAGCTGGACGAGCGCGACAAGTAGGCTCGATCGATCGCTTCGTCGAGGATCGCCGCGCGCGGTGGGCGCGCCTGGCGCAGCTGGTGACGGACGCACGCGGGCGCGTATCGCGCCTCAGCGCGAGCGATGTGCTCGAGCTCGGCGGTCTCTACCGCGCGGCCACCAGCGACCTCGCGATCGCGCGGCGCGACTTCACAAATGACGTCGTGACCGAGCGCCTCAACGATCTCGTCGCCGCCTCGCACGCGCTCGTGTACAGCGAGGCGCCGGCGGGCGGGCGACGCCTCCGCCGGTACATCTTCCACGAGATCCCCGCCACGACGCGGGCCCTTCTGCCGTACACCGCCGTCGCGTTCGCCGTGATGATCATCCCGGCGCTGCTCACCTACCTCGCGGGGATCGTCGCACCGGAGATCGCAGCGACGGCCCTGCCGGAGGACACCAAGCGCGAGCTGGCGGCGCGCCGGCCCGGCAGCGAGATCCCGCTCGAGGCGCGCCCCATCGCGGGACCGCTGATCATCGTCAACAACGTGCGCGTCGCCGTGGTCGCCTTCGCGGGCGGACTGACCGGCGGGGTGCTGACGATCTTCGTCCTGGTGCTGAACGGCGCTGCGCTCGGCGCGACCTTCGCCGTGTTGCATGGGTCGGAGGGCGCGGGTGCGCTCCTCGAATTCGTCCTGGCGCACGGCTTCCTCGAGCTTTCGGCGATCTTCCTCTCGGCCGGCGCGGGCTTGCGGGTCGCGTGGGCGATGCTCCACCCCGGCGACCTGGCGCGCCGCGACTCGCTGCGGCTCGCCGGCGAGCAGGCGGTGCGGGTCGTGGTGCTATGCGCGGCGGCGCTCGGCGTCGCGGGCCTGATCGAAGCGTTCGTGTCGCCCACGTTCCTGCCCGCATCGACGAAGCTGCTCGTCGGCGCGACCACAGGCGCGCTCCTGTGGGCCTACGTCCTGCTGGCCGGACGGAGGTCAGCCACCTAGCGCGCGTTTCTTCAGCTCGAGATAGCGCTGGATCGTCGAGACGGTGAGGCGCTCCGCCGGTACGTCCACCACGTGCACGCCGCGCTGGCGCAGCGTGGCCAGCGCTCTCGCACGGGCGTCGAGCACCTCCTGCGCGACCACTCGCTCGTAGAGCCCAGCGGTCGAGTCAGGCAGGCGGGTCGCGACGTCACCGAGGTGCGGATCGGCGAGCAGGCAGCAGAGCACGATGTTGTTGCCCGCGAGGCGCGTCACCGCCGCGACGAGCGAACGCGACGCGTCCTCGCTCACGAGGTCGGTGAACAGGACCGCGAGGGCGCGGCGCGCGGCCTTCGCCCGCAGGAACTCGAACGCCGCGCGGTGGTCGGACTCCGCCGTCGTGACCTCGATGCGCCGGAGCTCCTCGGTGATGCGAAGGAACTGCGCGCGGCCGCGGCGTGGCACGACGTACGACCGGATCTCATCGGCGAAGCCGAGCATCCCGACCTCGTCGCCCTTCGCCGTCGCGACGTAGGCCAGCATCAGCGCCGTGTTGACCGCATGGTCGAGCTTCGTCAACCCACCGACGGTGCTGGACATCATCCGTCCGGCGTCGAGCAGGATCAGCACCCGCTGCTGGCGCTCGGTCTCGTACTCGACGCTGATCGGATGTCCGCGCCGCGCGGTCGCCGCCCACGAGATGGACCTCGGGTCGTCGTCCGGCTGGTGCTCGCGCAGCCGCTCGAACACCCCGCCACCGCCGGCTACCCGCGCTCTGCGCTGCCCCGCGTCGTACGCGAGGCCACGCCGGAGCGTCAGCTCGTACTTGCGGATCTCGTGCAGGTCGGGATAGACACGCGCGTCGGCCGCGGCCGCGACGCGGCCCTGGCGCAGGGTGAGGTCGAGCGGTCCGCGGATGCGCAGGTGCACATCGCCGAAGCGGAACGTGCCGCGGTGCCGCGGCCGCGCGGTGTAGGTCGCCGAGGCCTCGCCGTTCGCCGGGACGTCGAGCGTGATGTAGCGGTGGTCGACGTCGAATGCCGCGGGCGCGTCGTCGCGCAGCGTGATGGCGAGATCGCGCGAGTAGCGGCTCCGCACTCTCAGCTCAACGCGGTTCGCGACACCGATCGAGAGCTGCGGCTCGGTCAGCCTGCGGATCTCGAGCGCGTGTGGCGCGGGCGTCGCGCGGAGGTCGATCGCCGCTAAAACGAGCGCACTCCCGCCGAGCGCTACCCCAAGCCAGACAAGGGGCTCGGCCACCGCCGCGAGCGCGACCGGCACGACCGCGGCGAGCAGGAGCGCGAGGAGCCGCGGGCGCGGTATCGGTACGAGGTCCACTTTTCGCGCTCGTCCGGCTCGCTCCGCATCGCCGGCCTGCGCCGCCTCGCTCCGCTCGATCACTGGCGGACTCGCTCGGACCGGCGAAGCCGGATCCTCGCTCGATCCCTAGCGCGGGATGTCGAGGCGACCG
>DATKCP010000223.1:0-5493 GCA_035513115.1 Candidatus Limnocylindria bacterium
TCACCGGGATGGGTGTGGTTCGCGAGCGCGGGCACCGCGCGCTTGAGCCAATCCTCGGTGTAGCCGCGGCTCGGGACCGGCGCGCGGCCGGCCATGAACTCGTGCTCGAGAGCGCCGACGTTCGTGAACTTCAGCGTCACCGTCTCTCCGGGGCGCACGGTGATCGACCGCGGTGAGAAGGTGAACTCCTTCATCGTGATCTCGATCACTCTGCCCGCCGCCGGTTTCCCCGGTTCGGACGCGCACGCCACGGCCGCCATCGCCACGAGGAGGAGGGCAGCGCTGCGCAGCGCAAGCGACGAGGCTGACATGGGTGAAGCCTCGGTGTTCGCCGGGACACCGCCTAGGGCCGAACGCCACTCTCCCATGGTCCAACGACTCTCCTTCGGGGCGAGGAGACGGTCAGAGACTGCGGAGTGCCAGGCCGACGGCGACCGCGACGGCGGCGGCAGCTCCGGCCGCGATGATGCCGACCCGACGAAGCTCCAGAAAGAGGATCAGTCCGACCAGGAGGGAGTCCCACCGGCACCGAACCGCTGCTTCACCATTCAGTAGGTATGCGAGAGTCATTAAACAAATCCGCGCCGACGTAGCTCAGCCGGTAGAGCAGCGGTTTCGTAACTCCTTGTGTTCCATCATCGCGAGCTTCACGAAATCATTCAGGAACGGCGCAGCGACGGGCGGCAGGCACCGATTCCGTCAGCCCGAACTCCTGTGCTCGATCAGCTGCGCGACCGGTGCGCACGCTTTCGACGCGCTACGCCGCTGCCCGAGCGAATGGCCGTTGCTGCCCGCACTTTGGTCGCGGGGCCGAGCTCGCGCGCGATGGCCGTTGTCAGCCACGTATTGAGGCTCGTGCCCTCTTCGCGTGCTCGCTGCTCGACTGCGCGGTGGACGCTTCGCGGCATGCGGAGGAGGACTTTGCCGCTATATGTCCCAAACGGCTCAGGTATCTCCAGCTTGGCCTTGAGGCGCGCTTCCGCCCAGTCGTGCATTGCGTCCTCGAGGTGCGCGATAGCCTCCTCGCGCGTGACCCCCGCCGTCATGCACCCCGGCCACTCGGCGACCTGCGCGACGACGCCCTCGTCCGGGGTCTCGCCGTACACGAACTCGATCGTGTAAGGCCTGGCCAGGATCTCGTCCAGCTGTGTGGTTCCCGTCATCGTGTCTCCTCCCTGATGAAGCGGATCGCCTGTCGCACGTACACCGGCAGCACGATCTTGCGGTGGCGGGGAATCGTGAGCGTCTGGCTGCCGCGAATGGCGATGTACCCGTGGCGCGTTCCTTCGCGCACCGCGAAGCCGTTATCCCGCAGCACGGCGAGTAACTCCGCGAGACGAACACCCTTCGGGTTCCGCTCCAGATCGGCAAGCGTCTTCTTCGCCACCTCAGGCTATAGTATCACGGGTGATATCAGCCGGGCATGTGGCACTTGGCGCGGCGGCCCATTTCGTCGCGCCGAGCGCCTCACGGAACGGCTCGACGGCGCAGCGCCTTCGCCGACACGTTAGCGCGGTGGGCGGATCTCGCGCCGGCAGCTGACTGCGCCGCGATCTTCATCGTGGACTGGGCCATCGCTACTCGACGACCACGGTCGCGCGCATACCGAGCTCGCCGTGACCGGGGACGCTGCAGTACGCCTCGTATCGCCCGACTGCGAGCCCGCGCAGTCCAACAGTCTTCGTTTCCCCGGGGTTGGCAACGACGTGGATGCCGATCGCGGGCACGGTGAAGTCATGGACCACGCCGGTGCCTCGGGGGTTCGTGAATGTGAGGTTCACATCAGCGTTCTTTGGCAGAAGGACCTCGTTCGGTGTGAAGGTGAAATTTGCGGCCTGCACGCGCACCTCGGTCGCGTTCGGGATCGGGGTCGAGGCCGGATCAGATGTGCCGAAGCCCATCATCCCCGGACCCATGCGCATCATGCCGTTCCCCATGTGACCAGCGCCCATCGTTCCGGGTCCCATCGGCCACGACGCGCCCGAGCTCGTGCTCGCGAGCGCCGTCGGTCCGGCGAGCGCGGACGCGACGAGCGCCAGGACGAGGAGCAGTCCAGATCCGAGGGCAACGAACCCTGCGATGCGCTGCGCTGTCATCGCTGGCCTCCCTCGAGCACCACGCGACGGGCGCGGAACTCCTCGGCGTCGATATCACCTCGAGCGAGACGCTCCTCGAGGATCCGGACCGCGGCGCTCCGGCCGTCTTCGGACGCGCGGGCAGTCTGCGACCGGCTCAGTGCGAGCACCATCCACACGATCCCGGCGATCACGAAGATCCAGAACAGCACCATGAACAGACCGCCAAGACCGAACCAGTATCCATTCATCATCGGCATACGCGGGGACCTCCAGTGACCCCGTCACCAAGAGTCGTATGGCGGGCTGAGCCGTCCCTTGCGCTCCGCTGATGCCCCGCTGAGAAACCTTTTCTCAGACGGGTGCTCACCGAACGACCGGTCCAAGTTGCCGATCGGTAGGGGTACCGCACGGCGACCGATGTCGATCTGCTGGCCGTCCGCCTGCCGCATGCAGCTGATCTTGTCCCGGCAAAACGTGCGCACTCGAGCACAACTGCTTTCGATCGCCGCGCCGGCGCTCGCGGCCGTCTGGGCGTGGTGGAGCGCGCAACAGTCGCTGGTGCCGAACCCGGCCTGAGTTCGCGCGTCATTGCGTGTCATCCGACACGCTCGCGTGCTCAGCGGGCTCACGGCAGAGGTCACGGCACGGAGCCGGGCTTGCTGGAGACCGGAAGTGACGTTCGACCCGGGCGAGCAGGGCCGCTTGGAGGCAGTCTCCGAGGGGCAACCACCGATAGGGTCATAGTGATGGCGACCGAGATCGACCGGGCGTCGACGCCGGCGGTCACGCGTCCGAGCCGGCTGCTCGTCGTCGACGACGACGAGAACGTGACGAACATGCTCCGACGCGCGCTGTCCTTCGAAGGTTACGCGGTCGCCACAGCGCGCGACGGCACCGATGCGCTCAAGAAGACGCTCGAGTTCGCGCCGGAACTGGTGGTGCTCGACATCATGATGCCGGGCATCGACGGCGTGGAGGTCTGCCGGCGCCTGCGCGCGGGCGATCCGCAGCTTGCGATCCTGATGCTCACCGCCAAAGACGCGGCGGCCGACCAGGTCGTCGGGCTCGACGCCGGCGCCGACGACTACCTGGTGAAGCCGTTCACGCTCGAAGTGATCACCGCGCGCATCCGCGCGCTCCTGCGCCGCAAAGAGCCGAGCGACGCGGAAGTGCTGCGTTTCGCCGACCTCGTGCTCGACACCGGCACGCGCAGCGCGCGCCGCGGCGCGCGCGAGATCGCTCTGACGACGACGGAGTACGAGCTTCTGCTCCAGTTCCTCCGCCGCCCACGTCAGGTGCTCGAGAAGGAGCAGCTCACCGAGAAGGTCTGGGGCTACGACTTCGGCGGGAACTACAACGTCCTCGAGGTCTACGTGCGGTACCTCCGCCAGAAGCTCGAAGCCGCCGGCGAGCCGCGGCTCATCCACACGATTCGAGGCGCCGGCTACGTCCTCCGCGAGCAGCCGGCGACCTAGTCGCCTATGAGCATCCGACTGCGTCTGGCGCTCTGGTACGGCGCGCTCCTCGCGCTCGTCCTCGCCGTCACGCTCGCTGTGGCCTTCGCGGTCCACGTGCGCACGCATGAGTCGGACGTGGACGCGTCGCTGCAGGGCTCGTGGGAGCACGCCGTCGCCGACATCTCGGGTATGCCGATGGCCGCGATGATGGGCAGGACACTCACCGCACCGACGCAGGCCGGGAGCGCGCCCACGGCCACATGGCTGCTCGCTGTCGGTTCGGCGCCACGCGTCGTCGGCAATGCGACCGATGCCGTGCTCTCGCGCTTCGATCCGGCGTCCGTCCAAGATGGCCTGCGCGACACGACGCTGGACGGGACGCGCGTGCGCTCGTACGCCGGCAGCGTGCCCGGGATCTCCCGCGCGCGTTTGGTCGTCGCCGCCTCGATGTCATCCTTCGACGCATCGCTCAGAAGCCTCGGGCTGATCCTCGCGGTCATGGGACTCGCCGGGGTCGCCCTTGCCGCGACCGGTGGCTGGGCGATATCCGCCGGCGCGCTTCGCCCGATCGCGAAGATGACGGAGACGGCACGCGCGATCGCGCTTTCCCGCGGCTTCGCGCGCCGCATCGACGTGAGCGAGAAGGGTCGCGACGAGCTCAGCGAGCTCGGGCGCACCTTCAATCACATGCTCTCGAGCCTGGACGATGCCTACCGTCGCCAGCAGCGCTTCGTCGCGGATGTCTCACATGAGCTGCGCACGCCACTCACCGCCCTGCAGGGTGACCTCGAGCTCTTGGTGCGTGGCCAACTGCCGCCCGGCGAGGCGAATGCGACGCTCGCCGAGGCGCAGCAGGAGACGCGGCGCCTTGCGCGGCTCATCGACGACCTCCTGGTCCTCGCACGTGCCGACTCGGGCCCGCAGCCGTTCATCGGCAAGCCGGTGCCGCTCGACGAGGTGGTCATGGAAGTCTTCCGAGAGCTGCGCGGGCAGGCCGGGCCGCGCCTGCGGGTCGTCGATCTCGATGCCGCACTCGTGCAGGGCGAGCGTGACCGGCTCAAGCAGCTGGTGCTCATCCTCGCCGACAACGCGCTCTCGTACACGTCGGCGCCGGGCGAGGTCCGTATCTCGCTGCGCCGCGAGTCGACCGAGACGATCCTCACCGTCGAGGACGAGGGCATCGGTGTGAGCGCCGAGACCGCAGCGCACGCCTTCGACCGCTTCTACCGTGGCGAGGACGCGCAGCGCCTCGATCCTGCGGGTACCGGCCTGGGCCTCTCGATCGCGAAGTGGATCGTCGAGCGGCACGGCGGGACCATCGCGCTGCAGCAGCGCACTCCGCGTGGCACGAGCGTTGCCGTGCGTCTTCCGGCGCTCGCCGAGCGCGCGACCGTCGACGCGAGCGCGGCCTAGCGTTTCCTAAGGCTCCCCTCAGCGCTCTTCCAGAACGCCGCAAGCCCCGCGAGCCACGATGCGATCGTTGATCTGGACCGTCGCGCCACTTCTGGGCTTATTGGCGATCGCGATCCTGGTGGTCATCTGGGCCAACCAGCGCCTGCACCAGCGCGTGTGGAGCGTGCGGCGCCTCCCCGACGGGACGCAGGAAGCGCGCATCGTCGTCTACCGCGGCTATCGCCCGTCGCACATCGAGCTCGAGGCCGGCGTGCCGGCGACGCTGCGCTTCGAACGGCGCGAGGACGACCCGTGCACCGAGCTCCTCGTCTCCGAGCTGTGGCCGAGCGCGCATCGCCTTGTGGCGCACGGCGAGACCGAGGTGCGCTTCACACCGCAGCGACCGGGGCGGTACGCCTTCACCTGCGGGATGGGCATGTACTCCGGAGAGCTGCTCGTGCACGAAAGGAGAGCGACCTGATCTTTGGTCCTCGGTCGGCGTGACGCGTGCACACGAGCTCGCGCGCTATGACACCGTCATCCACCTGCGCACGCCCGCGGCGGGC
>DATKCP010000224.1:0-2874 GCA_035513115.1 Candidatus Limnocylindria bacterium
CGCCTGCGAGCCGGAGTTGCCGCCGGAGCTGATGATCAGCGGGATGAACAGCGTCAGCATGAGCGCCTGGGTGAGCTGGCTCTGGAACTGCTGCATCGCCGACGTCGTGAGCATCTGTCCGAAGAACAGAGCGACCAGCCACACGCCGCGCTTGCGCATCATCGCCGTAAATCCGATCTGGAGGTACGGCTCGTCCAGCGCTTCCATTCCGCCGAACTTCTGCGCGTCCTCGGTGTGCTCCTCGACCATCGCGTCCATGACGTCGTCGACGGTGACGACGCCGATGATGCGCCCGTTCTCGTCCACGACCGGAAGCGCGACGAGATCGTAGTTGGACGTGAGGCTGACGACTTCCTCGCGGTCCGCGGTCGCCGGCACGCTCACGACTTCCCCCCACGCGATCTCGCTGATCTTCGCGCCCTCGGCGGCCGCGAGCAGCTCGCGCAGCGAGAGCACGCCTTTGAGGGCGCCGTGCTGGTCGGTGGCGTAGATGGCGTGCATCGCCTCGCGCCTGCCGGCGCGCGCGATGTGCCGGACTCCGGCGAGCGCGGCTTCGACGGTCGAATCCTCGGGAACCGAGACGAACTCCGTCGTCATGAGACCGCCGGCTGTGTCCGGATCGTATGCCAGCAGCCGCTCGGTCTCCTCGCGCGCTTCCCGGGGAATCTCGGCGAGAATGGTCTCGTAGAGAGTGTCCTCGAGCTCCTCGAGCGCGTCGGCGCGGTCGTCCGGCGTCATCTCGGCGACGAGCCGCGCGGCCTGTGGCGCCGACATCTCCTCCAGGACTTCCGTGCGGAGATCGTCGCTGAGGTACTCGAGCACGTCCGCCGCGCGGTCCGCCGGCAGCGCGCTCAGGAGCGCGAGCACGCTCTCGCGCGGGAGCGCCTCGACTATGTCCGCGAGGTCGGCGGCGTGAATCTCCTCCGTCTCTGCCGCGATGCTCTCCGGGGAGCGCTTGAGCAGCTCCTGGATGTCCGGCGCCAGCAGCGCGGCGAGAGCGCGGTGCTCGGAGGTGTTCATCAGAGCTGGGGCAGGACCCTGCGGTTCTCGTCCGCGTCCATCACCGAGTAGCCCGCGGTCTCGACGGCCTGCTTCAGCGCGTCGAGCGTGACCGTTCCGTCGTGCTCGACCTCGGCGGTTCCCACCTTCACGTCAGCGCGGGCGATCCCCGGGACGCCGGAGAGCGCGGTGAACACGGCGCGCGTGCAGTGCGCGCAGGTCATTCCGGAGATCTTCAGCGTGGTGACCATGGCGCCGAATATAAGGAATTCTTCCGGCTCACTGCTCGTCGGCCGTGGGCCCGTATATGACCGGAACCGGCACGTCGAGCAGGCGCAGATACACGGAGAGCTGTGCGCGGTGGTGGACGATGTGGTTCATGCCGAAGCCGCGGAAGACGCTCCAGCGCGGCGCCGTGAAGGCGGTGAAGTCGCCGGCCTTCAACGTCCACGGAGCGTCGAGCCCGGCCTCCGTCGCAGCGGCGATCGCCTTGCGCGCGGTCAGCACGCTCCGGTCGAACAGCGCGAGCAGCTCCTGGCTGGTCTTGCAGTCCGCCTGTGCGTACGCTGGACCGTCGGGCGGGCGGAAATCGAACTCGTCCGCGCTGAAGATGTTCGACACCCAGTCGGGTAGCTGGGCCACATGCGACGCGAGCTGGCCCAGCGACATGGATTTGGCGTGGGGCTTCCAGTCGAGCTTGTCCTCGGGGACTCGCTCGAGGACGCGGTGGGTGGTGGCCATCTCCTGGTCGAATTCGGGGAGGTAGTAACGGGTGGCGTTCATTCCGACTCCGGTGGGTTACGAGGTCCGAAAAACCAAAAAAACAGGTTCGGGTAGACGGTTGTAGGTTGTGGGTTGCGGGTGAACCGACTGGTTTCGGTGTACGGTTGGCGGTCGGCGGTGAATACGGAGAGCCAAGGGCCGTCAACCATCTACCCATGGCCAGTCAGTCAGCCCGGAACCAACAACCTACAACCGTCCACCCAAACCTGTTGTCGGCTCTCCCCAGGAGAACAAGATGAACGTCGCTTTCCTCGGACTCGGCGCGATCGGGTATCCGATGGCCCGACGCGTCGCGGAAGCCGGATTCGGGCTCGCTGTCTGGAACCGGTCCGCGGAGAAATCCGCCGAGCTGGCGCGCATCACGTCAGCCCGCGCGGCGTCCACGCCGGCCGATGCCGTGCGCGGCATGATGGTGGTCGTCACCTGCCTGCCAACGTCCGAGGAAGTGGAGGCCGTCACGTTCGGGAGTGACGGGATCGCGTCAGCGATTGCGAGCGGCGCGCTTCTCGTGGATTGCACGTCGGGCGATCCGCACGTGAGCCGCTTCATCGCGCGGCGCCTCGCGGAGCAGGGCGTCGATTTTCTCGACGCGCCCGTGAGCGGCGGAGTCGTCGGCGCCGAAGCGGGGAAGCTCACGGTGATGTGCGGCGGCGACGCCGCCGTGCTGGAGCGCGCGCGGCCCGTGCTGCAGGCGTTCGGCGCGAAGATCATCCTCTGCGGCCCGACCGGCGCCGGTCACGCGATCAAGGCGTTGAGCAACGCGCTGCTCGCGATTCACCTCTGGTCCACCGGCGAAGCGCTCGTCGCGGCGGCGAAGGCAGGCGTCGCGCCGGCGATCGCGCTCGACGTGATCAACGGGTCAGCCGGGCGGTCGAACTCCTCGGAGAATCTGATCCCGCAACGGGTGCTCACGCGCGAGTTTCCGAGCACGTTCCGGCTGGCGCTGCTGGACAAGGACGTGCGGATCGCCGAGGCGGTGGCGCACGAGGCGGGGACGCCGGCGGGGTTCATCGAGCTGGCGCACAGGTTGTTCGAGCGCGCGCATGCGGAGTTAGGAGAGGAGGTCGATCACACGGCGGCGCTGCAGGTTCT
>DATKCP010000225.1:0-2391 GCA_035513115.1 Candidatus Limnocylindria bacterium
GAACAGGAACACCGGCATGCGCTGCGCGACGGCGGCCAGGCCGATCAGGATCGCCAGCATCAGCGGATCCACGCGCTCGAAGCTCAGCGTGCGCAGCGACTGCGCCAGCGCCACCGCACCGAGCGCGGCTACGAAGAGGACGAGCGTTCTCACGAGCTGCTTACGATCCATCGCGACCCCCCTTTAATCGACCGGGTCCCAGGTCGCGCCGGTGCCCGACTGCGCGCCCGCGGACTGCTGATCCGTTGTTTGCCAGCTGACCGTCTCCCAGGTCACGCCTTCCCAGGTGACCCCCTCCCAGGTGAAACCCTCCCAGGTGACGTTCTCCCACGTGACGCCGTCCCAGCGGACGTTCTCCCACGTCACGCCCCCCCAGGACGTGCCGCCCGAGTCGACGCCGCCGTTGTAGGAAAGGTCACGCCAGCTGAAGGCCTGGCCCTGGATGAAGCGGCGCATGTCCTTCGCGAACGCATCGCTCACGCGGTCGGTCGCGTACTCCTTGGTGGTGTCGATCGACGCGGCGGCGCGGTACGCATTCACGAGCCCCGCACCGCGGTCGAGCACCGTGCCGAACGAGAGCGCCGTGACGCTGGACTTGAGCCGCTTCTTGATCTGCGACGTCGACAGCGTGGGATTGCGCTCGAACATCAGCGCGATGGTCCCGGCGACGACCGGTGCGGCCATCGACGTGCCGGAGAGCCGGTAATAGTCCGCCGACAGCGCGCCGAAGACGGTGACCTGTCGGTCCGGAAACAGCGTGTCGAGCGTGCTCCCCGGCGCTCGCAGGCTGACCATCTTGCGACCGGGGGCGACGAGGTCCGGCTTCGCGAGGTTGTCGAACAGGGTACGGCCGCGAGAGGAGAACGTGGCCATCAGGTCGTCGCCCAGCAGCGGCGTCGCGTTGTCGTCCAGCGCGCCGACCGTGATGACGTAGGGGTCGGTTCCCGGTGTCGTGATCGTGCCCGCGAGCGGGCCGCTGTTGCCGGCCGACACGACCACGGCCACACCCGCGAAGTTCAGGATCTCCGCCGCCGTCGCCATGAGGTCCGACTTGTAGCTGCCCGTCGGTGTGGCGCCGAGCGACATGTTGACTACCTTGATGTTGTAGGTGAGGCGGTTCGCGAGGACCCACTGGAGCCCGCGCAGGATGATCGAGACGTTCGAGCCGCCGGTCGCGTCGATGACGCGGACGTCGATGATGTTCGCGTTCGGCGCGACGCCGGTGTACAGGCCGCCCGACAGTGTGCCGTCGCCGGCGATGAGTCCGGCGACGTGCGTGCCGTGTCCGCCGAGATCGGTCAAGGGGATGTTCGAGACCGTCGGGCTCTCGGACGTGAAGTCGATCGCCGCGACGATGCGGCCGGCGAGATCCGGGTGCGGGTGCACGCCGCTGTCCACCACCGCCACGCCGACGCCGCGCCCGGTGACGCCGAGCTGTGACCAGGCGCGCGGCGCGTCCACCGCGAGGATCCCCGGCGACCCGGCCTTCGCGCTGTCCAGCACTGGGTCGAACAGCGCCCTGAGCTTCTGGTCCTTGACGACGTAATCGATGTCGCGGTCACGCGTGAGCTTGAGGATGTGCACGCCCTTGAGGCGCGCCGAGACGCCGCCGACGATCGAGAGAACGTGCCGGAGGCCGCCGCCCAGCTTGGTGACCGCCTTCGCGGCGTTCTCGATCCGCCGCGCTGCCGCGCGGTCGGCCCGTCCCTGGGATTCCACGGGCACGGAGCGCACGATCACGTCGAAGTCGGTCGTCGGGGACGCAAGGACCTCGCTGAGGAAGGAGGCGTCGATCTTCGTCGGATCGAACGATGACGCTGCGGCTTGGCCCGATGTGTTGCCGAGCAGCAGTGCGACGACGATCGTCGCTGCCAGCCAGCGCATCGCTATACGTCTCACGTTTCTCGCTTTACTCCCCACCATGGCTCGAGCCGTGCTCAAGTCGGCGTTAGTAAGGGGGACGTAGTCCCTTAGGGGCAATGACTAGGTGGACCCAAATGGGGGAGCGATACGCGTCTGAGACGCGCAACTCGCTCCTCTACTGCGAATTGATGAGAGGCGTCGTACCGCCGGATTAGAAAGTGACGGACCGCGACGCGCTCCGCGCTACGCGACCTCCCGCCGGATCGATGCGACGGCGCCCGCGGCCATGACCAGTCCGAAAGCGAAGAGGATGCCGATGTCGCGAAGCACCAGGGGATCGGCGAGCTCGTAGCCCTTGATCATCACCGCACGCAGCGCCTCGTTCGCGTAGGTGAGCGGCAGAAGCGCGGAGATCGGTCGCAGGTAGTCGGGCAGCTGGTCCACCGGTATGAGGAGTCCTGAGAGGAAGACCTGCGGGAGCAGGACGATCGGAACGAACTGCACCGCCTGCAGCTCGTTGCGCGCCGC
>DATKCP010000226.1:0-2126 GCA_035513115.1 Candidatus Limnocylindria bacterium
CGGCAGACGACGCTCACCAAGGTCGTGCTCGCCACCGACGGCTCCGACGGCGCGCGGCAGGCCGAGGAGCTGGTCGCGCGCTGGCCGTTCCTCGCCGCGCTGCCGGTGCGCGTGGTGAGCGTCGCGAGCACGACGCTGCCCTTCGCGGCGGCCGACCCGATGGGCGCGGGCATGATGGCGGCGGATACCTACCAGCTGCTGGTCGACGACGTGCGGGCGGAGCACGAGCGGGCGGCCAGGGAGAGCGCCGAGCGACTGGTGGCGCGGCAGGTCAAGGCCACGGCCACGGTCCGCGAAGGGTACGCGCCGAATGAGATCGTCCGCGAGGTCGCCGGCAGCGGCGCGGATCTGATCGTCATCGGCTCCCGCGGCCGGACGGGCATCACGCGCCTGCTGCTGGGCAGCGTCGCGCGGAGCGTGCTGTTCCAGGCTCCGTGCTCCGTGCTCGTCGTGCCGCAGCGCGCGGCCGAGTGACGCGGCCGACTGACGCTAGGCTTGGCCTAGCCGGACCCGCTGGAGGGCTGAGATGAGCGAGTCGCAGGTCCGCGTGATGCTCGTCGATGACCACGAGGTCGTCCGCGAAGGCTTGCGCACGCTCCTCGGCCGACATAAGAGCATGATCGTCGTGGGAGAGGCAGCCACGATGAAGGACGCCATCGACGTGGCGGCGCGAGCCAAGCCGGACGTGATCGTGATGGACGTTCGGCTGCCCGACGGCAGCGGGGTCGAGGCCTGCCGGACGATCCGCGAGGCTCAGCCCGAGACCAGGGTCATCATGCTCACCTCATACGCGGATGACGAGGCGCTCTTCGCATCGATCGTCGCCGGCGCGGCTGGATACCTGTTGAAGCAGACGCGGGGCCAGGCCGTGATCGACGCGATCACCTCGGTCGCCGCCGGACGTTCCCTGCTCGACCCCGACGTGACCGGAAAGGTCCTCGAGCGCGTCCGGCGGGGAGGCGACGAGAAGGACCCCGCGTTCGCGTCGTTGACGGAGCAGGAGCGCAAGGTCCTCGAGCAGCTGGCGGAGGGAAAGACGAACCGCGAGATCGGCGAGGTCCTGTTCCTGTCCGAGAAGACCGTGAAGAACTACGTCAGCCGGATCCTCGACAAGCTCGGGCTCGCCCGCCGCGCCGAGGCCGCCGCGTACATGGCGAAGCGCCGACCGCGCTACTAGCCGGAGCTCACCAGCTCGGCCTTGGCAGGGACGAAAGTCCCGTCAAGACGTGCCTCTTGGCCGTGGAGGGCTCGTTCCACTCTCCGTAGGGTCCTGGCATGACCGATCCGGGCGACGACCCACCGGGGGAGGAGGCGACAGCCGACTCCAAGGCGACCTTCGCGCGCCGAACGCTGATCGGTGCGGTCGGGTTCGCGACACTCGGTGGCATCGCCGCGGGAGCGCTCGGCCTGACCGGACGCGGGGCCGCGCCGGCGCGCGTGGCCGCGGCGACGTCGACCCCGATTCTCTCTCCGACGCCGCGGCGAACCCCTGCGCCCACGGCGACGATGGATCACGACGCGCACGCGGAGTCGGTCGTCAAGGCGTTCCCGGCCAAGACCGCCGGCGCCGGCCTGCAGCCGCTCGCATCGCGGGTCGTCGACGGCGCGCGCGAGTTCGAGCTCACGTGCGAGAAGATCCGCTGGGAGGTCACTCCCGGCGTGGTCGTGGACGCACTGTCCTACAACGGACAGGTCCCGGGACCGATCATCCGCGTCGTCGAGGACGAGCGGGTCCGCGTCAGGGTCACCAACAAGACGGACCAGACGACCGGCGTGCACTGGCACGGACAGCGGATCGTGAACAAGATGGACGGCGTCCCGTTCATCACGCAGCCGGTGATCAAGCCGGGCGAGACGTTCATTTACGACTTCGTCGCGCGGCCCTTCGGCAGCCACATGTACCACTCACACCACAACGCGACCGAACAGGTTGGGCGCGGGATGCTCGGCCCGCTTCTGGTGATGCCGAAGAGCGCGAACGTCGACCCGGCGTACGACAAGGACGAGCTCTTCATCTTCAACGACCAGCTCGGTGGTCTCACGATCAACGGCAAGGGTTTCCCCGCCACTTCGCCCTTTACCGCGAGGCTCGGGCAGCGCATCCGGTTCCGCTTCATGAACGAGGG
>DATKCP010000227.1:0-20555 GCA_035513115.1 Candidatus Limnocylindria bacterium
CGGCACCGGGAAGACGACGCTGGCCGCGATCGCCGCGAAGAAGGCCGAGGCGCGCTTCGTGGCGATCTCAGCCGTGTCGAGCGGGGTCGCCGAGCTGCGCAAGATCATCGAAGAGTCACGGAGGCTCCGGCAGCTGACGAACCAGGGCACGGTGCTGTTCATCGACGAGATCCACCGCTTCAACAAGGCGCAGCAGGACGTCGTCCTGCCGTACGTCGAGAACGGCGACGTCACCTTCCTCGGAGCCACGACCGAGAACCCGTCGTTCGAGGTGAACTCCGCGCTCCTGTCCCGCTCGCGCGTCTACGTGCTGCATCCGCTCTCGGAAGACGACGTACGCACGATCGTGCGCCGCGCCATGACCGACGCGAGAGGGCTGGCCGGCACGGTCTCCCTCACGACGGAAGCCGAGGACGCGCTCGTCGCCGTCTCCAGCGGCGACGCGCGCGTGGCGCTCAACGCGCTCGAGCTCGCTTCCGACGCGATCACCCCGAACGCCGAAGGTGAGCGTGTCATCGGACTGCCCGACATCCGCGAGGCGATGCAGCGCCGAAGTCCGCTCTACGACCGCGCCGGCGACATGCACTACGACACGATCAGCGCGTTCATCAAGAGCGTGCGGGGGTCGGATCCGGATGCCGCGCTCTACTGGCTGATGCGAATGATCGACGCCGGCGAGGATCCCATGTTCATCGCGCGACGCATCGTGATCCTCGCCGGCGAGGACGTTGGGCTCGCCGATCCGCAGGCGCTCGTGATCGCGTCGGCGGCGCAGCAGGCGACGCATCTCATCGGACTCCCGGAGGGATGGTTCCCGCTGGCCGAGGCGACCGTGTACCTGGCGCTCGCGCCGAAGTCGGATTCGCTGAAGCGCGGTCTTGGGGAGCTGCAGCAGGACCTCGCCGAGACCCGGGCGGATCCGGTGCCGCTGCACCTGCGCAACGCTCCGACGCCCCTCATGTCGAAGCTCGGATACGGCAAGGATTACAAGTACGCGCACGACTACGCGGACCACGTCGCGCCCGACACGACCTACCTGCCGGACTCGCTGCAGGGCCGCCGCTACTACGTGCCGACGGATCTCGGCGCCGAGGCTAGGTTGAAGGAGCGACTCGAGGCTGTCCGACGAGCCGCCCGAGGAGCAGGCCCAGCTCGAAGAGGAGATACATCGGAACCGCGACGAACGCCTGGTTGAACGGGTCGGGAGTCGGCGTGATGATCGCCCCGAGCACGAAGCACAGCAGGAACACGTAGCGGCGCTGCTTCGCGAGCCACGCGCGGCTCACCACATGGAGACGGATGAGCGCGAAGATGATGACGGGAACCTCGAACACGAGGCCCATCCCGAGGATGAAGGTCGTCACGAACGACAGGTACTCCGCGGCGCGAAGCTCGTTCTTGATCACCGGTGCGCCGAAGTTGATGAGGAAGTGCAGGGCATTCGGCAGGAGGAGGAAGTAGCAGAACAGCATGCCGCCGACGAAGAGGGCCAGGACGAAGGGTCCGAGCGTCAGTGCGAATCGCCTTTCGTTCGGGTGAAGCGCCGGGTCGATGTAGGCGTAGAGCTCGTAGAGGATGACCGGCATCGACAGCGCGATGCCCGAGAACAGCGCGACGCGCATATACGTCGTGAAGTTCTCCGTGGGGTTCAGCGCGATGAGGCTCTCCTGGCCCGAGGGGATGAGCAGGATCTGGATGATGTTGGTGGCGAAGAAGAACGAGATCAGCGACGTGGCCACGATGGCGATCGCCGCGGCCATCACCCGGTCGCGGAGCTCCCCCAGATGCTGGACGAGAGACAGTTCCTTGTCGCGTTGGGACATCGGACGCCACGCTACCGCAGGTACACTTGGCCCGTACGCCCCCGTAGCTCAGTGGATAGAGCGGCGGCCTCCGAAGCCGTAGACAGGCGTTCGATCCGCCTCGGGGGTACAGATGAGTCGCGCGGCACGGCTCCTGCACCCGACATCTTCGATATTTCACGGAGGTGTTCACGTGGGTCTTATTGGATTCCTGCTCATCGGCCTGCTCGCGGGGTTCATCGCTCGCGCGCTCGTGCCCGGTCCGGACCCCATGGGCTGGCTCGGGACGATGGTCCTGGGCATCGTCGGATCGTTCGTCGGAGGCACGCTCGCGGCGCTGCTGTTCGGCGGCACCCTCGATGTCACGCCGGCCGGCATCATCGGCTCGATCATCGGCGCGATCATCGTGCTGCTGATCTGGCGACAGGTCGGCGGACGCGCCCACACCACGGTCTAGCGCTAGCCTGGCTGCGACTCCAGCGCGGGTCGCAGCCGGGTCACGGCCACCCAGTGCTGACCGAAGCGATCCCTGACCAGCCACTCTTCGCCGGTCGTCGAGCCGCGGACGAGCACACCCTCCTGCCACATATCCGCCACGGGAGATCTGTAGAGGACCCGCGCGCCCTTTCGTAGGTCGAGTGCCGCCGCCATCAACGCTTCGGAACGATAGCCGCTTCGCTCCCCGCCACACGGCGCACGTATTCGCCGAACATCGGCTCGACGAACTCATAGCGCCCGCGGCCGAGCCGCGTCACGAGCCCCCGCGCCCCCAGCGACTCGAGCGCGCGCAGCACCTCCGGACGCGGCACGGCCGGCGTCGTATCCGACGCGAAGAGCACGGCACCCTGCGCCACGCGAGTCGCGACGAGTTGCAGGTACTTCTGCTTCCCGAGCTCCGACCAGTGGAGCGCGAACGGCCGCTCGAGCTCGCGCAGCGCCTGCTCGTAGGCGATCGCGAGGAGCTCCGCGGTCACCACGCGCTGCGCGGCGTCGCGCATGAGGTAGTACAGCGCGGCGCACACCTGCATCGTGTCCTGCGGGTGCCCGCCCGTCGCATCGAGCAGCCTGTCCACGCTGGTGTCGTCGATGGCGATCTTCTTCTGCGCGAACTTCTCGCGCAGATAGGTGAGCCAGTCGTCGGGCGCGATCCCGAAGCGGTGCCCGCCGGCCTCCGCGAGATCGATCGGGACCGCGAACCGGTAGAACGCGCGGCCCTTCTCGCTGAACAGCTGCTCGAGGATCCCCTCCTCCGAGCCAAGGAACGCGTAGGCGACGCCCTTCTGGGCCTGGAACCGCGTGCGCATCACGTCGAACACGCGCGGTCCGAGGCGGCCCGCGGCCTGGAACTCGTCGAGCGCGATGATCACGCGCTTGCCCGTCCGCGACGCGAGCGTCCGCGGCAGATCGAGCGCGCCATCGAAGAAGCGCTGGGCGTTGGTCTCGCGCGCGAGCTGCAGCGCCAGCTCGACGTGCTCGTAGCGGACTTTCACCGCGGGGCGCATGCCCGCGGCGATCGCCTTCGCCTGTTCGAAGGTGCGCTCCACGCCCGAAACGTTCTCGAGCACGGCATCGATGAGGCGCTCGCCCAGACCACGGATGTCCGTCGCGCCGAGACAGTCGACGTACGCCGTCATCGCGCCACGCCGCCGGAGACGCCGGAGGACCTCGAGGATGATCGACGTCTTGCCGATGCGGCGCGGACCGGCGACCAACACGTGATTGCCATCGCCCAGACGCTCGACCAGTCGGCGGATGTACGTCTCGCGCCCGACGAGGTCGGAGGCGGGCACCGGCCCACCGACGGGAAAGTGGGGCGGGGGAGCGCTCACGCGGCCGAACGGTCCTGGCAATGGGCACGAGTATACATCTGATGTATCAATAGGCATCGTGCGATGCATCCACGCAGCCTGTGGGAGCATCGGCGTCGTGGATGCCATCCTCCGGCTCTTTGTCAGAAAGCCGGTTCCGGAAGAGCGCCGGCAGCTCGAGCGCGCGGCCGCGGATGTCGACCGCGAGCTGGCCGGGAACCTCGAGCTGACCTCCATGTTCGACCAGACGCATCAGGCGGTCGTGCTCGAGAACGGTGAGTTCACGCGACACCGCGCGACGATCGAGGCTGGCCTCGCCGCTGCCTTTGGCCCGCTCGCGGACCTCTATGCGCGGATCCCCGACACCGAGTCGGCGATGGAGCGGCGCGGCCCGGCGAACACGCTTCGCGACGCCGATCGCGTGCTGATCGAGACGTGGGAGGGCGATGCGCGCGCGGCCCAGCGCGGTCTCCGGGCCGCTCTGGTCGCGCCGCGGCCCGCTCCACTCCAGGTCCTGCTCAGGCGCCTGCGTGGGGTACTGCCGAGCAGGCGGTGATAGAGCGCCCTACTGGCACAGGGCGTGCATCCGTTACACATTGCGCATGGCAGCAAACGCCCGGTCCACCCTGGGACGTGCCTACCGCTCGCATCGCTTCCCGCAGAGGAAGGGCGGGCGCCTTTCGCGTCGCCCCGGAGGCCTCGGCCCGCTCGCCGGAGGCATCAGCGCTTTCTTCCTCGCGATGCTCGCGATGGGCGGAGTGGCCGCAGCCGCGGTGTTCGGGTACTTCGCGTCGGACCTGCCGGCCGCCCACGACCTTGCGACCGTCCCGGTCTCCCTGACGACGAAGATCTACGACCGGTCGGGGGAGCACCTCCTGTACACGCTCGAAGACGAGCGCCGCGAGCTCGTGAGTCTCGCCACGGTCCCGCAGAAGATGCAGGAGGCGACGATCGCCATCGAGGACCAGACCTTCTGGACGAATCCGGGCATCGACGTCGGCGGGATCATCCGAGCGATGAACGCGAACGCCACGAGTGGCACGATCTCGCAGGGTGGCTCGACGATCACGCAGCAGCTCATCAAGACGCGCCTTCTGACCGACGAGCCGACCCTCACGCGCAAGATCAAGGAGGCCATCCTCGCGCTCGAGGCGACGCGCACCTTCAGCAAGGAACAGATCCTCGAGATGTATCTGAACCAGATCTACTACGGGAACCAGGCGTACGGCATCCAGGCCGCGGCGAAGACGTACTTCAACCAGCCCGACCTCGCAAAACTCACGCTCGGGCAGATGGCGATGCTCGCCGGACTCGCACAGCGTCCGTCCGATTACGACCCGGTGCAGAACCCCGCCGCGGCGCAAGCGCGACGCGCGGACGTGCTCGCCGCGATGGTCGAGAGCAAGTTCGTCACGGTCGAGGAGGCCGAGATCGCGAAGGCCGAGCCCATCGTCGTGCAGCCCGCGACCACGTCGCTGTACGCGGCCCACTTCACGTTCCGGGTGCGGGAGCAGCTGATCCGCGAGATGGGCGAGAAGGCCGCCTACCGCGGCGGGTACACCGTCTTCACGACCCTCGACTGGAACATGCAGCAGCTCGCCGAGCGAGAGGTCCGCGAGCACGTCGACCGCCTCAAGGGTCTCAACGTGAACAACGCGGCGCTCATCACGTTGGATCCGACCACGGGCGAGGTGCTTGCGTACGTGGGCAGCTACGACTACTACGGGAACACGCCGAAGATGCAGGGCGACTACGACCACGCCGGCATCGCGTACCGGCAACCGGGTTCGACGTTCAAGCTGTTCACGTATCTCACCGGGATGCTCAAGGCCGGCATGACACCGTCCACGCGGCTCTATGACATCGGGTGGTCGGTGCCCGACGGGAGCGGCACCGTCTACAAGCCGCAGAACGCGACGAGGGAACAGCACGGACCACTCACGCTGCGCCAGGCGCTGCGGGAGTCGGTGAACCTCCCCGCGCTGCAGGTCACCCGTACGGTCGGGATCGACGCGATCATCGACACGATCCACCAGCTCGGCATCGATCGGCAGTTCGACCGCGAGAGGCTGGGCCTCTCGTTCGGACTCGGTGCGGGCGAGATGCGCCTCATGGACATGGCGAGCGCGTACCAGGTCATCGCGAACATGGGCGTGCGCATCGAGCCGACGATGATCTACAAGATCGTCGATCCGCAAGGCAAAGTGGTGCGCGATTGGTCCAAGCCCGAGGGCAGAGAGGTCCTCGATCCGCGGCAGGCGTGGATCCTGGCCGACATCCTCAAGGACATGACCGACCCGCAGGCTTCCTTTGTGTTCGGTCCGTGGACCAACATCGGCCGGACCGCCGCGCTCAAGACCGGAACGACCGACGACCAGAAGGACGTGCTCGCGATCGGCTGGGTGCCACAGCGGCTCACGGCGGTGTGGATGGGCAACTCCGACAACACCGAGATGCGCGGCATCACATCCGCGATGGGACCCGGCGTCCTGTGGCAGGACTACATGAGGACCGTCGTCGGTCACCTGCCGGCCACCTGGTACGAGAAGCCGGCTGGGATCGTGACGCGCACGGTGTGCGTGAATCCGTCGGTCATGGGCGGCAACGGCTCGGGGATGCTGCCCGGACCGTCCTGCCCGTCGAACTTCCGCATGGCCGAGAACTTCGTCGAGGGCACCGAGCCGAAGACCAACGACGCCGACTTCTACACCGGCTGCGGCATCCGCCTCGTCGCGCCGTTCGGCGATTGGCAGGGCTTCTACAACCAGTGGGCGGCAGGAGCGGTCTCGGGGGCGTACAGCTACGGCCGCTTCAGCTGGCGCATCTGCGGCTTCGCGCCGAAGCCGACGGAGGCACCCTCGGCCACCCCAGGCCCCGGTGATCGATCGACGCAGCCACCGGGCGCCACCAACAAGCCGCGGCCGACGGCCACTCCACGACCGCGAAGGCCGTAGCAGCACGCGCGAGGCGCGCACCTAAACTGAAGTAGTGGGAGCGGTGTCGAGCGCGGCGTTCTACGCGCCCGTCGAGGCTGAGCTCAAGGAACTCGAGCGCCGGCTCCTCGCTGTCGGCCGCGGTGGACATCCAACCTTCCAGGCCGCGGTCGAGCATGTCTTCCAGACACCCGGCAAGCTTCTGCGTCCGACACTCGTGTTCCTCTCGGCGCGTTTCGGGACACGCGACGATCCTGAGACGGTCCTGAACCTCGCGCAGTCGCTCGAGCTCGTACACACCGCGTCGCTCGTGCATGATGACATCGTCGACCGTGCCGACGTCCGCCGGAACATCCCCACCGTGAACGCGATGTGGGACGGCGACGTCGCGCTCATCGTGGGCGATTACCTCTTCGCCAAGGCCTACGCGCTCGCGGCCGTCCTTCCCAAGCCCGAGGTGATCGCCATCGTCGCGCAGACCGTGTTCGCCCTCTGCGACGGCGAGCTCAACGAGGTCACCTCGCCGGCCACGCTGCCGACCGAGACCGAGTACCTCGAGCGCATCGAGCTCAAGACCGCGTCCCTGTACGCGGCGTGCTGCCAGGGCGCCGCGCTCCTCACGGAGGCGGATCCCGAGCACGTCGCGGCGCTCGGCGCCTTCGGCACGAATCTCGGGCTCGCGTTCCAGATGACCGACGACATCCTCGATCTCGTCGGCGACGAGGCGGAGTTCGGCAAGGCCGTCGGCCGCGATCTGGAGGAGGGGATGGCGACGCTCCCGATGATCTATGCCGCGGCGGAGTCGGGTGGCCGGGACGGCGAGCTCGCGCGACGCATCGTCGCGCCGGGCAAGTCGGGCAGCGAGGTGATCGAGCTCCTGAGGATCATCCGCGCGAGCGGCGGGCCAGAGCGCGCGCGCACACGTGCCCTCGCGTTCCATGACGCAGCGCTTCGCGCGCTGGACGGCCTGCCCGCGCGTGGAGAGCGTGAGGCGCTCAGAGACGTCGCCGACTTCGTCATCAGCCGCGTGCGGTGAGTCCCGCTCCGAAACGCGCGCTCGCGGAGATGCGCGACCGGCTCGTGCGTGAGGTCGACCGCGTCATCGGCGCGACCGACGGGATGGATGCGGCGCAGGTCGCCTGGACGCCCGCCGCCAAGGGCGCGAACAGCCTGCTCGTCCTTGCGGCCCACACCGTCGGCGCGGCCGAACGCCACATCCTCGTGAGCATCGCAGGGCGCAAGCCCGGTGGCACACGCGACGAGGAGTTCGCCGCTAAAGCGGACATCGCGCGCGTCCGCGCGCGGTGGGACGCCGTGAAGCGCGGCATCGTCGAGGTGCTCGACAGCTTGCCACCGGGTCGTCTCGATGATGACCTGCCGGGCCCGGTGGCGGTCCGTTCGGTGCAGGCGATGATCGTCCACGCGATCGCGCACGCCGCCGAGCACGCCGGGCAAGCCGAGCTCACGCGCGATCTCGTGAAGGAACGCGACGCGGCGAGGTAGCCCGCGGCAGGACCCGCGGCGCTAAGCCACTACGCCGGCGGCGGCGCTCCGCGATCGCGACCGCCGCGCCGACCGCGACGGCGGCGCTTGCGCTTCGCACCGCCCTCTTGCACCGGCGTCGCTCGCTCTTGCCGCGGGACCTCGTCGCCCCCGTACGAGCCGACGCCGCGCGTGTGCGCCGGCACCGGGCCGAACGTGACGCCGAGCTCTTCGGCCGTGAACTCCGCGCGACCGCCGTCCATCAGACCGACGACGATCGACTCCTTCACCACGTTCACGCCCTGTGCCGTCGCGCAGCCCGACGTCCCGCACGATCCGCTCACGCAGGCGGGAATGTGGAAGGTCTCCCCGAGCTTCGGCAGCTTGCCCTTCACCTCTTGGTACGTCTCGAGCTCGTAGATGAGGCAACACTTGAGGCGGCCGCACACGCCGGTGAGCTTGGACTGATTGAGCGGAAGGTCCTGCTCCTTGGCCATCCGGATCGAGATGTTCGAGAACTTGTCGAGCCAGCTCGAGCAGCAGAGCTCGCGGCCGCAGGTCCCGACCCCGGTCATCACCTTGGTCTCGTCGCGCGCCCCCAGACGGCGCAGCTCGACCCGCGTGCCGAAATGCGCGGCGAAGGCGGCGTTGAGCTCGGCCAGGTCCGCGTCCACGTGCGCGCGGCCCGACGGATCGGCCGAGTAGAAGATCGTGAGCGCCGAGCCGTCGAACTGCCAGTCGGCGCCGAGGATCTTGATCGGCAGGTTCCCGGAACGGACCATCTCGGCGGCCACCAGCGTCGCGTCGGCGTCCATACGCTCGCGCTTGTTGATCTCGAGGACGTCGGCGACGCTCGCCTTCCGGACGACGTTGCCGAGCGGCGGATCCACCTGCACCAGCGGCGAGTCGGTCGGCAGGATCTGCACGCGGGCGGCGTCGACGCCGAGCTCGGTGCGGACGATGATCCAGTCGTTGACCCGGTAGTCGGTCACCGCTCCGGGATCGAAGAAGTACATGCGTCCGGCCTTCATGAAACGGGCGCCAACGACCATGCGCATCAGGCGGCCGCCACGAACGTGTCGTCGTAGGGAAGCCTCAGCACGAACAGCTCGAGCAGCATGCGCGCGCTGACGGTCGTCTCGACAACGTCGCGCCGCCAGCGCTCCATGCGCTGCGCGAGGTCGACCAGATCGCGGGTCGTCACCTTCGCCGCGAGACGCCGGCTCTCAGCTTCGCGGTCCGGCCGCATCGCGCGGTCCGCGACTCCGGTCCCGGCGACGGCCGCGTCGCGAACGAGCTCGCTCCAATCCACCAGACGCGTCTCGATCAGCTCGCTCCGCTTCTGCGTGTCGCGCTCGTCAGCCAGGGCAGCGGCCCACGCGAAGCGCTCGGTCAGCTTGCTGCCGACGAGGTGGTAGAACTCGGCCTCGGATTGCCTGCGGGCGGCGCGCGCGCCATCGTCCGTCGCGAGCGCGATGGCGATACCCGGCTTGCCGGCGGCCGGAGCGGCGAAGCGCGCGGCGCTCTGACCGAACCTGTCGACCAGCGCGCGCTCGATCTCCGGTCGCGCGACCGACCGGAACGGCAGCGGCTGCAGGCGTGACCGGATCGTCTCGAGGAGACGGGACGGCGTCGGCGTGATCAACAGGAGCACGGCATGTGACGGCGGCTCCTCGAGCGTCTTCAGCAGCGCGACCTCGGCGTGCTCGGACAGGTCGGCCGCGTCGTCGATGATCACGATCCGCCTCCGGCCCTCGAGCGGCCGCAGCGCGAGGTCCTGCTGCATCTCGCGGATCTGCTCGATCGTGATGTTCTTGCGGTCGTCGCGCTTGACCTGATCGACGAGTCGCGTAATCTCGCGGACGTCCGGGTGCAGGCCGCGCTCGATCTTCCGGCAGGCGAGGCACACCCCGCATCCGCCCGGCACCGCCGGCTGGGTCGCGCAGTTGAGCGTCTGCGCCAACCGCAATGCCAGCGTGTGCTTCCCGATCGACCGTGGACCGCTGAGCTCGTATCCATGGGCCACGTCGCCCCGGGCCGCTCGCTCGCCAAGCCTGGCGAGCAGACGACGCTGCCCGATCACATCGCGCAAGTCCTTCGCGATTCTAGTGGTCGGGCAGCGTCGTCAGCTCTCGTTGCTCAGCAGCAGCCGTCGTCGGCCGGCGGGCAGCAGTCAGCCGAGGGGCAGCACGGCTCCGGGCAGCAGGGCTCGCTCACGTCGCACCTCCTCTCACAAGGCGTCGATGATCCTTTGAACGTGCGCTGGCAGATGCGGCTTCAGGCGGTAGTAGGCCCAGATCCCCTGCCGGGTGGCCTCCACGAGTCCCGCCTCGCGAAGCCTCGCCATGTGATGCGAGAGCGTCGGCTGCGACAGTTCGAACGTGGTTGCGAAGTCGCAGATGCACACCGGATCCTTCGATGCGCGGAGCGTCAGGATCATCTGCAGTCGCGTGGGATCGGAGAGCGCCTTCAGGACGTCCGCAAGCTCCGTCGCACGCACCGGCGGCACTTCCAGCTCGACGACGCAGCACACGCCGCGCTCCCGTTCGGGCAGGACCTCCAGCTTCACCATCGACCCGATGTTAGACAACCCATTGACAAACATCAATGGGTAGTCCAGCGTGTCCTGCGCGACCTTCGCGGTCGCGGAGGTTGAGATGAACGAGATGAGTTCACGGATCGGGGTTGACACGATCCCCACGCAAGAGGCCGTAAGAGCGAAGTACGCGGAGCGAGCGCTCGAGATGGCGAAGGGCGCGTCGTCGTGCTGCGATGACAGTTGCGGCGAGGGAAGCTGCGGCGACGCCTACTCGGCCGCGGACCTCGCGAGCGTCGGCATCGAACCCGGCGCGAGCCTCGGCTGCGGCAATCCAACGCTGCTGGCCGACCTCCGGCCGGGCGAGATCGTCCTGGACCTGGGATCGGGCGCGGGCCTCGACGTCCTGCTCTCCGCGCGGCGCGTCGCGCCGGGCGGTCACGCGTACGGCGTGGACATGACCGACGAGATGCTCGACGTCGCGCGCGCCAACAAGGCGCGGGCCGACGTTGCCAACGCGACGTTCCTCAAGGGAACGATCGAGGCGGTTCCGCTGCCGGATTCGTCGGTGGACGTCGTGATCTCCAACTGCGTCATCAATCTCGCCGCGGACAAGGGCGCCGTACTGCGCGAGGCTTTCCGAGTCCTGCGGCCCGATGGCCGCTTCGCCGTCGCCGACATGGTCGCGCTCGAGGAGCTGGCGCCCGATGCGAAGAAGCGGCTCGACCTCTGGGCCGGCTGCGTCGCGGGCACGATCTCGCTCGACGCCTACACCCAGGAGCTGCGTGCGGCGGGGTTCGACGCGGTCGATATCGAGGTGACGCGCGAGGTGAAGCTCGAAGGCGTCGAAGGACGGATCGCGAGCGCCTACATCCGCGCGCGCCGCCCGTCGCGCGTGGAGACCGCGGCAAGATAGGCCGCCTCCGTCCGTCTTGCGACCGCCGGCCAGGAGAACTCGCGCTCCAGGCGCTCGCGTCCCGCGGCGCCCATCCGGCGGGCGCGGTCCGGATCGCGCAGCAGCGCGAGGATCGTGCGGGCGATCGCGCGCGGCTCGTTCGCGACGTGCAGTCCATCGACGCCTTCGCGCACGACCTCGCGCAGCGGCGCGATGTCGCCCGCGATCACTGGTAGGCCCGCGCTCCACGCCTCGAGGTACGTGTGACCGAATGTCTCGTGCTCCGAGGGCATCGCGAAGATCGTGGCGCGCGCGTATGCCTCCGCCTTCTCCTCTTCGGACACCACCCCGCGATCGACCCAGCGCGGGTCGCGCGCGCCCCGGTCAAGGACCGCGTTCCACGCGGCCTGCCCGATCGTGACGAAGTGCGCGTCGGGCCGCTCCGCCCACACCAGTCGAGCCGCGGCACGAAGCGCGTGGTAGCCCTTGTACCGCTCTCGTCGCCCGACGAAGAGCACCGTCGCCGCCTCCCGCGCGACCTCGGGGAGCGCGCGCAGGTTGGGACCGACGCCGGTGACGTGCACGTTCCGCACGCCGCGCTCGCGGTACCAGGCGGCCTCCCACTCGGTCAGCGCGATGACCGCGTCGTCCCTCCGGTAGCGGCGCAGGTCCGCGTCGCCGGCGCCGGAGAACGGCTGCCCCGGATGGACCAGCGGCGTCTCCACGAACGCGGCCCCGGTCTCCCGCGCGGCGTGCTCCAGCGGCCCGGCCCACTCGCGCGCGATCGAATGCACCACATCCGCGCCGGCGACCGCGTGTCGCAGGTCGTCCGCGCGGACCAGCGACGTGGGCCACAGACCGTCGATCGCGGCGCCCACGCGTCCACCGCGCGCGGGTAGGAAGACAAAGCGCGTTCCGTCGGCACCGATCGTGACAGGCCCCGGCGGCGCGGCCAGCGCTTCACGCGGCACGCCCGGCCGCGGCCACGCCGGCCGCAGCCCGACGAGCGTGACGTCGTGGCCGAGTGCCCGGAGCTCGCGGTCGAGCGCGCGCGCGAGCGCCTCGGAGCCGCCGACCGTTGAAAGAAGCTTTTTCGCGATGACGACGCGCACGCGCGAAGGCTAGGCGAGCGCCTCGTCCGCGGGGAGATACGCGCCGATGGCGCGCCGGTGCGCTTCCTCGACGCGGTCCATGACGCGCTCCCAGTCCCACCGCTCGTGCAGCTTCGCGTTGCCGGCGCGGCCCATTTCGCGTCGCAGCTCGGGAGCGTCGAGAAGGCGGGTCAGCGCGCGCACGATGTCATCGACCTTCTGCGGCACGAGCAGGCCGTCGATGCCGTGCGCGATGACCTCGCGCAGCGGCGGGATGTCGCCGCCGATCACGGGCTTCTCGTGCAGCCACGCCTCGAGGTAGCCGATCCCGAACGTCTCGTGCGCCGATGGCATGGCGTACACGTCGCAGGCGTCAAAGGCCGCCGCCTTCTCGGCGGCGCCCGCACGCTCGATCTGGATGATGCGCTCGTCGGTGTACCGAGCGAACTCGTCGACCATCGACCCGTAGAAGCCCGGGACGCCGATGAAGACGAAGCGCGCCTCGTCGTAGCGCTGCCACACCAGCTCGGCGGCGTCGAGCAGATGGATGTAGCCCTTGTACCGCTCGCGCCGACCGACGTAGAGGATCACCGGCGCGTCGGCAGGGATGCCGTGGCGCGCCCGGAAGGCGGCGCCATCGTGCGAGCGCACCGCGTTGGCGCCCATGCCCGTCGTGATCACGCGATAGAGGTCGATGCCCCGCTCGCCGAACCAGCCGCGCTCCCACTCCGTCATGGTCGTGATGACCGTCGCGCGCCGGTAGCGCGTGAAGTCGCCGGGCGTGTCGCCGCCATGGAACTGGCCCGGATGAGCGAGTGGGGTCAACACGATCGGCAGGTCGAGCTCGTGCGCCACGTTGAGCGAGCTGTCGAAGTACTCGCGGCCGACGTTGTGGATGAGATCGCGGTCCTCCGCGTAGCGCTCGAGCTCGTCGATGGGCATCATGTCCAGCATCATCGACGCGTCGGCCACCTGTCCGAGAAGGCCGCCGCGGGGCTTCACCTGGATGACGTCGACGCCGCGGTCCTCGAAGCGCGGCCGCTCGTCGAAGGCCCGTCCGCATACGACGCGCACGTCGTGCCCGCGGGCCGCCAGCCGCGTCGCCCACTGATAGGTGAGGCTCTCCGATCCGCCCATCGGCGAGTAGTTACGTTTCGTGAAGAGGATCTTCATCCGGATGCGCTCCCATGCAAAGTCGCTGCCGCGCCGCGCGTCAGGATGCGGCCGCGGACTCGTCCATACCGATGAACTTGGCCCACGCGCGCTCGCCGGCGCGGACATACGAGGAATAAAGGTACGTCGGCGTGGCCGGGGGGCGCCGCGGTTGACGAAGCAGCGTCATGTGCGATTCCGACAGCGTTCGGCCGCCTTTGCGGTGATTGCAGGCGCGGCACGCCGCCACGACGTTGTCCCAGATGTGCTGGCCGCCCCGATGACGCGGTATCACGTGATCCAGCGTCAGGTCGTGCCCTCGCTTGCCGCAGTACTGGCAGGTGTGGTCGTCGCGCTGAAGGATCTCCTTGCGGGTGAGCTTCACCACCGGCCGCGGCCGCTTGATGTGGTAGACGAGGCGGATCACCGACGGCGACTGGAGCTGCAGGCGCTCGCTCGTAACGACGTGACCGTTCTGCTCGATCACCGTCGCCTTCTGCTTGGACAGCAGCACGACAGCGCGCCGCACGTTGCACACGTTCAGCGGCTGGAAGTCGAGATTGAGCACGAGCACGTTGGCATCGACGACCGCCATGTTCCGATTCTACGGGCAGGGCGTTACGATTGCGTACACATCGATGACTACGAGCGTTCGCGGCAACGTGCGCGCGGGGTCGGCTCCGCCGGCGGGCGAGTCCCCTTCGACGAGCGCATGGACGCTGAAGAGCGGGCTCGCGCGCATGCTCAAGGGCGGCGTGATCATGGACGTGGTCACCGCGGAGCAGGCGCGGATCGCCGAGGACGCGGGCGCCGTCGCGGTCATGGCGCTCGAGCGCGTTCCGGCGGACATCCGCGCCGCGGGCGGCGTCGCGCGCATGAGCGATCCCCAGAAGATCATCGAGATCATGGGCGCCGTCAGCATTCCGGTCATGGCGAAGTGCCGCATCGGACACTTCGCCGAGGCGCAGGTGCTGGAAGCGCTGGGAGTCGACTATGTCGACGAGAGCGAGGTCCTCACGCCCGCCGACGAGCAGTTCCACGTCCAGAAGCATTCCTTCAAGGTGCCGTTCGTTTGCGGCGCGCGCGACCTCGGTGAGGCGCTGCGCCGCATCCACGAAGGCGCCGCCATGATCCGTAGCAAGGGCGAGGCGGGCACCGGCAACGTCGTCGAGGCCGTGCGCCACCTCCGGGCGATCCTTTCGGAGATCCACCTGCTCGCCGCACTGAAAGACACCGGGCTCGACGCGAAGGCTGAGGAGTACCGCGTTCCGGTCGAGCTCGTGCGCGACGTCGCGACGAGCCAGCGGCTTCCGGTCGTTCTCTTCTGCGCCGGCGGCATCGCGACGCCGGCGGACGCCGCGCTCATGATGCAGCTCGGCGCCGAAGGCAACTTCGTCGGCTCCGGGATCTACAAGTCTGAGGATCCGGTGCGGCGCGCGAAGGCCATCGTCGAGGCGACGACGCACTTCAACGACGCAAAGCTCCTCGCCGAGGTGTCCCGCGGTCTCGGAGAGCCGATGCGCGGTGTCTCGCTCGAGACGATCCCCGCCGGCGAGCGCCTTGCCGTCCGCGGCTGGTGATCGCCAAACCCTGACGGCGCGCGTCGGCGTCCTCGGCCTCCAGGGGGACTTCAGCGAGCACCTCACGACGCTGCGTGGTATCGGCGCCGACGCCGTCGACGTGCGCCGGCCTGAGCAGCTCGACGAGCTGGACGCGCTCATCATCCCCGGCGGGGAGAGCACGACGATCGGCAAGCTCGCGCAGAACTACGGCTTCATCCCGAAGCTGCGCGAGCGCGCCGAGGCGGGCATGCCGGTGTGGGGCACCTGTGCCGGTGCGATCTTCCTCGCGAAGGACGTTCCCGGTCATCCGCATCCGCTCGCGGAGCTGATGGATATCACGGTCGAGCGCAACGCGTACGGTCGCCAGATCGACTCGTTCGAGGCGGACATCGACGTGGACGGGATGTCCGGCGGACCCTTCCACGCCGTCTTCATCCGCGCGCCGAAGATCACGCGTGTCGGATCCGGCGTCCACGTGATCGCGCGGCTCGCGGACGGGACCGTGGTCGCCGTCCGCGACGGACATCTGCTCGCGACGTCCTTCCATCCGGAGCTCACGCGCGACGAGCGCTTCCATCGTCTCTTCCTTTCGCTCGGGGAGCGCTGAGCCCGCGTGCCCGCGCGCGCGGCCACCCCGTTCGACTTGCGCCGGATCTCGGCGCTGCTCGAGTCCACGCTCCGGACCCGTGAGGGCATCGTCGCGTCCGCACTGCCCGCGCCGCTGGCCGCCGGTGCGGTGAGCGGCTGGCGCGGTCTCGTGGGTGGACTCTTCGGTCTCGGCGGTCGCCTTCGCATCTACCTCGATGAACACCGCGGACAGCTGCGCAGCACCGCTCTCGTCTACGACGGACGACGGCCCGAGTGGGTCGTCCTGGTGCTCGCCGCGCTGCCGGAGCCGGGCGGCACGGACAGCGCCTTCCGCCTGCTCTCGGGCATCAGCGCCGCCGCGGCGCGCTCGGGGATGCACCGCCTCTTTGCCGCCGTGCCCGACGAGGCGCGGCCGCGGGAAACGTTCTTCCAGGCCGGCTTCTACTCGTACACCCGGGAGACCTGGTACGCGGCCGCGCGCCCCGCGCTGCCGGCGCCCTCCGCGCGGCTGCGCGCCCGCAAAGCGACGTCAGTCGACGCGCACGACCTCTTCCGCTTCTACGCGATGACGACGCCGCACGCCGTGCAGCGTGCCGAACAGCTCTCCGTGCGCGACTTCGACGTCGGACGGCGCGGCGGCGCCTACGACCCGCCGCACCTCATCGGCGGCAATCCGCTCGCCATGGCCCGGCGCCTGGCTCTCATCGATCACGATCAGACGAAGCCGTGCGCCGTCGCGCTGGCATTCGCGGGTCTCGACCGCCACCCGAACGTGCTCAAAGTGCGGACGGACGCGGGGGATGTCGACCTGGCACGCGATCTGGTGCGCGCGGCGGTCGGCGCGCTGCCACCGGGGAGGCCGATCATGTCGCCGGTCCGCTCGTACGAGGAGCACGTCGCGCGCGCGCTGCTGTCCGAGGGCTTCCGTGAAGCTGCGACGGCGATGCTCTTCGTGAAAGAGCTCGCCGTCCGCGTGGAGGAGCCCGCGCTCGCGCCGGCGGTGGTGCGCTAGCTGTTACCGCGGCGTGCGTGAGGCTTCGCGCCTACGGCGGCCTCGATATGCTCTTTGCTGAATGCAGCAGAGCGACGAGCTCGAGGCGCTGCTCCGGGGACTCCCACCCGACCTCGCGCAGCGCGTGCGCGCGCTGGACGGTCTGGAAGGCCTTCTCGAGATCGTGATGGATCTCGGTCGCCTCCCTGAAGCGCGCTTCGCCGGCCGTGAGGCGATGTTGTCGCAGCGCGAGGTGTCCGCGGAGGACCTCGCGTACGTGATCTCGCACATCGGCCAGTTCGGAGGGGACAACCGCGCGGGCATCGAACGCACGCTGCATCGCATCAGCGCGCTGCGGAACCGCGCCGGCAAGGTCGTGGGCCTCACGCTCCGCGTCGGCCGCGCCGTCTACGGCACCGTGGAGATCATCCGCGACATCGTCGAGTCGGGCCGGAGCATCTTGCTTCTTGGCCGACCGGGCGTCGGCAAGACGACGATGCTCCGTGAGGTCGCGCGCGTCCTCGCCGACGACCTCGCGAAGCGCGTGGTCATCGTCGACACCTCGAACGAGATCGCCGGGGACGGCGACATCCCGCATCCCGGCATCGGCCGCGCGAGGCGGATGCAGGTGCCCACCCCGTCGCTGCAGCACGCGGTGATGATCGAAGCCGTCGAGAACCACATGCCCGAGGTCGTCGTCATCGACGAGATCGGCACGGAGCAGGAAGCCGCCGCCGCGCGCACCATCGCCGAGCGCGGCGTTCAGCTCATCGCCACCGCGCACGGCAACACGCTCGAGAATCTCATGCTGAACCCGACACTGACGGACCTCGTAGGCGGCATCCAGACCGTGACGCTTTCGGACGAGGAAGCGCGGCGCCGCGGGACGCAGAAGTCGGTGCTCGAGCGCAAGGCGCCGCCGACCTTCCAGGTGCTGGTGGAGATCCAGGCGTATCAGCGCGTCGCCATCTACAACGACGTATCGCAGACGGTGGACGCGATCCTCCTCGGCATGCCGGTGTCGCCGGAGATCCGCGAACGCACCGACACCGGCGAGATCGCGCGAAAGACGTTGGCCCCTTCGCGCGCGCCCGCGGATGCTGTCGAGCGCCGCAGCACGCCTCGCCTTCCCGTGGATGACGGCATGCGCGAGACGATCAAGGTGTACCCGTTCGGACTGTCGTGGGCCCGCGTCGAGGACGCGGCCCGCGGTCTCGGGATGCCCGTAGCGATCGTCCGCGAGCCGGAGGATGCGGACGTGGTGCTGACCCTGAAGAACTACTACCGGCGCAAGACGCCGCGCCTGCGCAACGCCGAGTCCGCGGGGATCCCGATCTACATCGCGCGGAGCAACTCGCAGGTCCAGATCGCGAGCGCGCTCGCGAGCGTCATCGACCTGCGCCGCGGTCCCGAGGACCAGGCGCTCGAGGAGGCGCGCGAGGCGATCGAGGCGGTGGCCGGCGGGCAGAGCGACGAGATCGAGCTCGCGCCGCAGAACGCGTACGTGCGCCGGCTGCAGCACGAGCTAGCGGAGCGCGCCAGCCTCTCGTCGCGATCCACCGGTCACGAGCCCGTGCGTCGCGTGCAGATCTTTCGGTGAAGCGGGGCCTTTTCCTCTCCTTTGAAGGGGGCGAGGGTTCCGGGAAGTCGCTCCAGGCGCGCGGGCTTGCCCGGACTCTGACCGAGCGCGGTCGCGAGGTGGTCCTCACCCGGGAGCCCGGGGGCACGGCGGCGGGCGAGCGCATCCGCGACATCCTTCTGCACGCGCGCGAGATCCCGCTCAGCCCGGAGGCGCAGGTCCTGCTGTTCAGCAGCGCGCGCGCGCAGCTGGTGCGCGAGATCATCCGCCCGGCGCTCGATGAGGGAAAGATCGTGATCGCCGACCGGTTCTTCGACTCGACCGTCGTGTACCAGGGTCACGGCCACGGCGTTTCCCTCCAGGCGATCCGCGAGGTGACCGCGCTCGCGGTCGGCGCGCTGGTGCCCGATCGCACCTTCCTCCTCGACGTGCCGGTCGACGTGGGCCTCGCGCGGTCGGGTTGGCGCGTCGAGGCCCGGTGGGACCGGTTCGAGGCCGATGCGGCGGATTTTCACGTTCGCGTCCGGGACGCCTACCTGAGCCTGGCGGCCGCCGAGCCGCGGCGGTTCGTCGTCATCCGGGCCGACCGCGACGAGGCTGCGGTGGCCGGCGACATCCGGCGCGAGGTGGACGCGCTGCTCGGGGCTCCGGCCTAGGCTCCGTCAGCGGGAAGCGCGAGGGTATAGTCCCGCCGGGATGAAGCTCGTGGTCGCGATCGTCCACCCGGAGGACGCCGGTGCTCTTGTCGACGCCCTGACCGACAAGGAGTACCGCGTGACCCGTCTTCAGTCACAGGGCGGGTTCCTCAAGACGAGCAACGCTTCGATCATCGTCGGTGTCGAGGAGGCCCAGGTCGAGGATGTGATCGGGACCATCCGCGAGACCTGCCACGCCCGGACCCAGCACATCAGCCCGATGCCGCCGATCATGGAGCCCGGGGAGTTCTACATGCCCTACCCGGTAGAGGTGACCTTCGGTGGGGCGACGGTCTTCGTCCTCGACGTCGCCCGTTACGAGCGCCTCTAGCGAGTTTGCCCGGATTTCGACCGATTACGGCCTGTTGTTCACGTTTCTGGAAGGTATCGGCCTAGGTAGACCCTTAAGTCGCCGAGCAAGCCGCCCGATGAACAGACGTAGAAGCCCGGCGGGAGACGTGAGAGCTGGGCGAAGGGAGGCTTCTGATGCGCCGGATTCTTGCATCGTTGGCCATGCTGGCCGCACTCGTTCTGGCCGGCGGCGCTGGCACGACGGGACTCTAAAAGTCATTTCCGTCCTCTAGAGGCGTGTAAAAGCGCGCAAGGGAAGGGCCGTCAAGGCCCTTCTTTTGTTTCCGTATGTATCCGGTTAGATGCGGCTTGCGAGCGAGCCTCGCATATCCTCCCGCAGGTGACCTCCTGGTTTGCCCCTCTCCCAGCGTCGCTACGGTGGCTGTTCGTTCCTGTCGTCGCCCTCGCGGCACTGATCCTCGTGCGTATCTCACTGCCGCTACCCGACGATTTCGATCTCGGCCGAGTCTTCTTTTGGACTCTCGTGACCTTGGTTGCTGCCGCACTACCGGTGCGGCTGCCCGGTGGCGTTCATGCGACGATCACGACCGCCCCGTTGCTCGCGGCGATGTTCGATCCGGGCATGTCAAATCCGTTCGGCGTGTGTTGGGTGGCGTTCATCGGAACATTCGAACCGCGTGATCTTCGCGGCGAGCCAAAGTGGTACGGCACGCTTTTCAACAAAGCCGACTTCGTAGTTTCAGCGTTCGCCGGTTGGACCGTCCTCACGCTCACGGCCCCTCTCGTACGACCTAGCGACCCATTCAGCGTGATCGCCCAAATCGTCGCAGTGGGTGGTGCGTTCGCAATAGTCAACAACGGTCTCTCGATGTTGGCGAACAGCCTCAACACCGGGACTGCGCTGTCGCGCGTGTGGGCACTGTCCGTGAGCAACATCGCCATCGGGCTCGTCTCACAGGTTCCCCTGGGCTGGCTGATGTCGGAAGTAGCGAACAAAGTCGGTCTGTGGGCCGCGGTGCTCTTCATGGTCCCGCTGCTGCTCGCGCGCTATTCGTTCAGCAGATACACCGAGACGCGCGATCTCTTCTACGGGACGGTGTCGGCGCTCTCGCAGGCCATCGACGCGAAG
>DATKCP010000228.1:0-16618 GCA_035513115.1 Candidatus Limnocylindria bacterium
CGATCGGCGGCGGTCCAATCCTGCGCGGGCGCGGGCCGATCGGCGGCCGTCCAGTCCTGCGCGGGCGCCGCCTGATCGGGTGTGATCCAGTCCTGCGTCGCCGCCGGGACGCCCGCAGCGGATTCGGTCTCGGCCGGAGAGGTGAACTCGGGCGCGGGCTCGGGGACAGCCGGCGCGGAGGCGGGCGCGGGCGCCTCGTGAACGGGCGGCGCGCTCGGGGCCGTCGTCTCGATGACGCCGTCGCGCACCAGATCCGCCAACGCGGTGAGCGCGGCGTCGCTGTCCATGTGGAGCAGCGACGCGATCGCGTTCAGGTCGCGTTCGCCGTTCACGGCGAGCACGAGCCGCCAGCGTTCCGAGGTGAACGTGACCGCCCCCTGTTCCACGGCGCGCTCGGAGAGGCGGAATGGCAGGTCGTCGCTGGGGACGAGCGCGCGCAGCGCCGCGATGCGCTGACGCTCCGCCTCGCGCTCCTCCTCCGCCTTCTTGCGCGCAGCCTCTCGCTCCCCCTCCGCTTTCCGGCGCGCTTCCTCGGCCTGCTTCTTCGCCTCTTCGGCCTTGAGCAGCAGCTCGTCGAGAGTTCCCGCATCGAGATTCGCAGGCGGTGCGTCATCCCAGGGTGTGAATTCGAACTCGGCTCCGTCCAGAGCGAAGATCGCGCCGAGCGCGATGAGCGGCTCCTCTTCGCCGAAGACAGCGGTGACGACGCGACCGCCGGCGATGCCGAGCGCGCCGACACTCTCTCCGGCGCGCACCTGCAGCTCGCCGGTCTTCTGCGTCTGCGCGAGCAGATCCAGCACCGACCGCAGCGGAAAGTCCTGGATATTTCCGCGGAGCGTCATCGGAGCGCGACCTCGGTGGCCTTGTCGAAGATATGCAGCTTCCTCAGGTTGAAGCCTACCCGCAGCTTCGCGCCCGGGCGCGTCTGCGTGGCCGTGGAGACGCGCGCGACGAAGGTCTTTCCGTCGGCCGACAGCTCGAGCTGCAGCTCGTTGCCGAGGAATTCCACCACTTCCACCTGGGTCTCAACGGGCAAGTGACCGTTCTGCTGCGCGTTCGCGAGGTCGACGATGTCCTCTGGCCGTACGCCGAGGACGACGTCGTGCCCCACCGCCTCGGCCGCTTTCCCCCTTACTGGCGCGCGGAAGAAGCCCGCGTCGGCGACAGCGCCGCCGGCGTCCGCCAGGATCTTGGCGTCGAAGAAGTTCATCGACGGTGAGCCGATGAAACCCGCGACGAAGAGATTCACCGGGCGCTCGTGCAGGTTCTCGGGCGTGTCGAGCTGTTGAAGCACTCCCTCGTTCATCACGGCGATACGGTCCCCCATCGTCATCGCCTCGACCTGGTCGTGCGTGACGTAGATCGTCGTTCGCAGCAGACGCTGATGCAGCTTCTGCAGCATCGCGCGCGTCTGGATGCGCAGCTTCGCGTCGAGGTTGGAGAGCGGCTCGTCCATCAGGAAGACCGCGGGCTCACGCGCGATCGCGCGGCCGACCGCGACGCGCTGCCGCTGGCCGCCGGAGAGCTCCTTCGGTTTGCGCTTGAGCAGCTGCCCGATCGACAGCATCTCGGCGACTTCGGTCACGCGCCGCTCGATCTCATTGCGTGCGACGCCGCGGAGCTTCAGGCCGAAGGCGATGTTGTCGTACACGCTCATGTGCGGGTACAGCGCGTAGTTCTGGAAGACCATGGCGATGTCGCGATCCTTCGGGGCGACGTCGTTGACTCGCCGTTCGCCGATGAAGATGTCACCCGAGGTCTGCTCCTCGAGTCCCGCGAGCATGCGGAGCGCGGTCGTCTTGCCACAACCCGATGGGCCGACGAGGACCAGGAACTCCTCGTCGCGGACCTGCAGGTTGAGGTCTTTGACCGCGCTCACGTCGCCGAACTTCTTCGTAACGTGCTCGTACGTGACAGTCGCCATTGGCGATTGAGTCTAAGGTCACCGTCCGTCCGGCAGCAGCCGCGAGAAGAGCGAGCCGAAACGCGTCGCCCCCCGATCGACCACGGTCAGCCGCGCGTGGATCGCGTCGTCACGCGAGCGTTCGGCGCCGAGGCGCAGGCGCGCCAGAACTCGGACCCGGTACGCCACGGCACCGGGCGGCGGATCGAGCGGCACGAACAGGACGCGGGCTTCGCCTGGGGCGACCGCCTCGCTGTCCGTGACGGCGATCTGTCGTGGTCGTCCCGTCGCCCTCGCGTAATAGGCGATCCGCGCGAAGGCCTCGCGGACGTCATCGTCGGAAACGCTCAGTCGAACCGCGAGCGCACCCTCGGGCGGCAGCGGGCGGAGCTCGCTCTCGATGCCCCACGCGCGGCCGGAGGGAACGCCGAGCGTGAACGCACCGGCGCTTTCCTGCAGCGACGCGCGCGGCGTGGTGCGGCGGAACTGCGTACGATCGTCATCGGCCGCCGCGGGTGCGGCGACGACCGCGAGAAGAACGAGCGCGAGCGCGGTGACCTGGCGCATGCGGCGACGTTAGGCCGCGCGTCGCCTCGTGTCTGTCCCTCGCACGTCACACGTTCGCGCGACGGTGAGGGACACGAATGAGGTCCGTGATTCAGGTGAGGCGCACCAGATACGTTCCGATCTCGTACGGTGCGAGGCGTATCTCCACCTGGCCGTCGACGACCTCTGGTGGTCGCGCGGTCCGGACGACGTCGAGTCCGGTATTGCCGAGCGCAAGATCGCCCTCACGGAGATCTACGGCACTCGCCTCGCGCACGCCGCGCGCGAAGCGGAGCGTCGCAGACGCAGGCTCCCGCGAGGCATTGAAGACCCGGGCCACGATCGCGCCGTCCGGACCGGCGCGCAGCGCCGAGGGCTGGACCGCGGGATCGCCGTCGAGCGAATAGAAGGAGCGGGGTATCTCGTCCCCGCGAGCACTCCATGGCGGCGACAGCCACTCGCGGATCTCGCGCGCGGCGCTCGGCAGCGTCATGTCGCCTCCGAGCGGCACGACGCAGTAGCGGTACTCGCGCTCGCCGGGGCATTGCGCGCTGGGCGTCGCGAGCGCCGGTCCGGCGTGCCCTCTCCGCTCCGGCAGATCGCCCCGCGAGAGCCAGCCGACCGCGCGGAGCAGCGTGATCGCGATGGTCCGCCCGTCGTGCAGCACCGCGTACTCGCGTAGTCCATCGACACCGACGGCGAGGCCGCCGGTCGCGCCCTCGACCGCGACGAGATCGTGGACGGCGCGCTCCGCGGTCGGCTGCTCGATCCAACCCGGCCGCGGCGCGACCCGCGTGTCGCGGTCGAGCCAGGCGAACGCGGCGCCCGCGCGGTGCGTCAGCGAGCGCGTGCCCGTCTCGCACAGGACGCGCAGCCGGTGATCGCGTGCCTGGTTGTCGACGACGAGCCGGACGTCGACGCGGCGCGCGCCGGCATCCAGCGAGATCTCGGCGCGTACGGCGCACCGGACCAGCTCGGGCGTCCGGGCGAGGCGGTCCTCGCGGAGACCGGAGGGGAGCTGCAGCTCGAGCTCGACCGTCACCGTGGCGCGGTCGCCCGCGACCGTCGTGCGCAGCGTCCCCGCGAGGTCGCGCAACCCGACGGTGGGGCCCGCATATGAATAGGTGTACTCGTCTCCTCGATCCCCCTCGTCGATCAGGGCGCCGTGGGGACCGGAGCGCGCGCCGGTGGCCCGGTCGATGACGGCGAACGAGCCGTCCGGCGCGACCTCGACCCGGAACGCCTCGTTCTCGATGACGGCGTCCTCCGGCGATGACACGCCCGCGCCGTCGACCCGGCGCGCGGGCGCCGTGCCGAGCGCGGCGCAGCGAACGCGCGTCGGCCGCCCATGCAGCGTTACGACCGCGTCGCGCTCCCAGGGCACCGCGCTCCACACGATCGGCGCGTTCCCGGTGCCACCGAGCTCGCGCTCGAGGCGTCCCGCGAGCGCCGCGCCCTCGCGGCGGACGCGCTCGAAGCGCGGCGCCATGTCGATGTCGTGTACGTCGTCGATCGAGCAGCCGCACACCGAGTCGTGCGGATGGTTCTGCAGCAGCGTGCGCCAGAGCGAACGCACCTCTTCGCGCGCGACGCCGCCCGCGAGCGCGTCGAGCGGCTCGCACCGCTCCAGGAGGAGCCGCTCGCACGCCGCGTTCTCCTGTTTGATCCACACGCGCGCCGAGTTCACGCCGCGGAGGATCGGCCGGTAGCGGCCCCGCACCATCTCGCCCGCGACCACACCGCTCGGCCGCGCCATGGCCGCCTCGTACTCCTCGAGGCTCGCGATCCGCGCGTCGATGCTCGGCGCGGCCTCATGCAGCATCGCGACCGCCTCGGGCAGGCGCGCGTACGCATCCACGTGATCGTCACCCACCATCAGGAGGAGCGCCCTGCCGTTCGCATACGCCGTCGTGACGTCGAGCATCCGGCCGAGCCGACGACGCACCCGCGCGCGGAGCTGCCGCGGCGTCTCGGCGACATCGCCCACGAGCTGGAGCCCGCCCGAGTAGTGATCGACGAGGTGCGTCGCGAGAACGCGGTCGCCCGAGGGCGCCTGCCAGCGGAACTCGGCGCCGACGCGCTCGCCCTCGTCGCCGACGCCGCGCGAGAAGACGTACGAGCTGTATCCGAAGCCGCGAAGGAGCTGAGGCATCTGCGCCGGATGGCCGAACGGATCCGCCACGTAACCGACGCGCATCGCGCGCCCGAACGAGGCGGAGACCCGCAGCCCCTCCTGGAAGTTCCGAACGAGCGACTCGCCCGACACCAGCAGGTTGTCGGCGAGCACGTACCAGGGACCGATGAGCAGTCGGTCGGCGCGCACGAGCGTTTCGATGCGCGCCCTGTCCGCGGGGCGCTTCTCGAGGTAGTCCTCGGCCCAGATGATGTGGCCGTCGAACGTGAACGAGCGGAACGCGCTGTCGCGTTCCAGCACGTCGAGCAGCTTCGAGACCATCGGCACGAGTCGCGCGCGATAGCCCTCGAAGCGCTCGTACCACTCGCGGTCCCAGTGCGTGTGCGGCACGACGAAGGCCTGCCAGCGCGCGCGGCGGCGCAGCAGGGCGACGGCGAACGGCGCCGTCAGCCCGGAAACCGTGCCGATGAGGGCGCCGGCGATGACGTCGAGCGGGTAGTGCACGCCGACCGCGACGCGACTGAAGGCGACGGCGACCGCGAACAGAAGCGCGGGGATGCGCCAAGTGGGCGCCACGCGACCGACCGCCACCGCGGCGCCGAACGCGAACGCGGCGTCCCCGGACGGGAACGAGAAGGTGGATGGCTCCGTGATCAGCGTGGGCGGGAGGTCCAGGACGACGGAGAACGGGCGCGGACGGCGGACCAGAAGCTTCAGCAGCTCGGCGACGAGCCACCCGTCGCACAGACCCAGGTACACCGTCAGCGCGCCCCACAGCCCGCGGCGGCCCCAGCCCCGCGCCCGCGCGACGAGCACACCGGCGACCCACCAGATCAGTCCGTTCCAGTTCAGGTACGCCACGGCGACGGCGAGCCCGGCGAGCAGGACGTTGTTCGCGACCGCGGTCGTGGTCGCGCTGAACAGCTGGCCGTCGAGGGCGAGGAGCCCCTCCATCAGCGACCGCGCACGTGCCGCCAGACGAAGAGGCCGACGTACGACCAGCGGCCTGCCGCCGTATGCTCGACCGCGTAGCCGGCCTGCGAACCGAGCGTATTGCCGACGTTTCCGCCGATGACGGCGCCACAGAGCACGTCGGTATGATGGCCTTCACAGGGGGAAGGGTGCGTGGGCTCACCTGGAGGGACGCATGCCTGACGATCACCCCGCACTCGACGAGCGCCTGAAAGACGGGATCCGCCAGGTCGGATCGGCCGATGTCGTCGTGGGCATCCCCAGCTTCCGCAATGCGGCGACGATCGGGTACGTCGCGGCCACCGCGGCCAAGGGACTGCGCCAGCACTTCCCGGACGCCCGCGTCGCGATCGTGAACGCGGACGGTGGCTCCGAGGACGGCACACCCGACCGCGTGGTCGAGGGCGCATCCGGCGTGCCAGTCGCCGTGGGCCGTTACATCGGGCCGCCGGGAAAGGGCTCCGCGTTCCGCGCGATCTTCACCGCCGTCGGCATGCTCGGCGCTCGCGCGTGCGCCGTCGTCGACAGCGACCTGCGGAGCATCACACCGGAGTGGATCGGACGACTCCTGACGCCGGTCACGAAGGGCGACTCCGACTACATCACTCCGCTCTACGCGCGGCACAAGCACGACGGCACGATCACCAACTCGGTCGCGTATCCACTGACCCGCGCTCTCTACGGCCTGCGCGTGCGTCAGCCCATTGGCGGCGAGTTCGGCTTCCGCGCCGACCTCGCTCGCGCGTTTCTCGACCAGCCGGTCTGGGATACGGACGTCGCGCGCTTCGGCATCGACATCTTCATGACGACGACGGCGATCACGCGCGGCTCGAAGGTGGCGCAGGCATTCCTGGGGGCGAAGGTGCACGACCCGAAGGATCCCGCCGCGGACCTCGGGCCGATGTTCACACAGGTCGTGGGCACACTGTTCCGCCTCGCGTCCGAGAACGAGACCGCGTGGTCCGCGGTCCAGGGCTCGAGGGAGGTGCCGCTCGTCGGCGACGTATCGCCGGTCGAGCCCGAGGCGATCCCCGCGGATCCCGCGCGCTTGCGCGAGAAATACGCCGCCGGAAAGCCCGAGCAGGAGGGGGCCTGGCGCGAGATCCTCTCGGCGCGGGTCCCGGACACGGTCGACGCGGAGTCCTGGGCGCGCATCGTTTTCGACCACTTCGACGCGGCGCTCCGGCGTCGGGGGGCCAGCGAGCAGATCGCGCGCTCGCTGCTGCCGCTCTATCACCTGCGCACCGCCTCGTTCATCGAAGAGGTGAGCGACATGACCACGACGCAGTCCGAGACGGTCGTCGAGGATGGCGCGCGCACCATGGAAGAGGAAAAGCGCCGCTTCATCGAGAGACGCAGCCAGCGCAGAGCGGGGAGTGCGTCCTCCGCGTGAGCGTCTCGCTCAAGGAGGACGCGCTCGTCCTGATCACCGAGAACGACGGCTCCCTCTTGCTCGGCAGCGCGAGCCCGTTCGGGCTCTATTACCACGACACGCAGTTCCTCTCGGGTTACGCCCTCCGTGTCAATGGAGCGCCGCCGATCCTGCTATCGGCGAACACCGAGCAGAACTACGTCGCGACGTTCCAGCTCATGCGCTCGGAGGGCGCCACGCTCGGCACGGCGCGTCACGCCTCCGAGGCGCTCTCGATCCGGCGCACGCGCTTCCTCGCGGACGGAATGCGCGAGCGCATCGGAGTGCTGAACGCGAACCCGCGGCCCGTGCGGGTCGCGCTCGAGCTCGAGTTCGAGGCTTCGTTCCGCGACATGTTCGCGGTGCGCGGCCGCCGCGCCGACGCGACAACGCCGCATGAGATCAAGCGCGGCGCGCGCGAGGGCGGCATCGTCTTCGAGCGGGTCGGACGCGATGCGGTGCGGCGTACGACGGACATCACGATGCGACCCGCGCCCGACCGGATCGAGGGCAACGTCTTCCACATCGAGCGCGAGCTGCCGCCGCAGGGAGTGCTCACGATCGAGCTGGCGGTCATCCCGCGAGAGGACGGCGCGGGCGCGGCGCCTTCGCCGGATCGCTTCGACGACGCGATCGATGCGCTCAACGCGCGCTATCGACGCTTCCTTCGCACGTGCGCGCGCTACGCGACGAGCTCCGAGACGCTCGACGAGGGCCTGATCGCGCGCAGCGCGCTGGATCTCCGCGCGCTGATGGAGTTCCACGAGAGTGGCCCGTACCCGACCGGGGGCATCCCCTGGTACGCCGTGCCATTCGGACGCGACGGCCTCATCTGCGCCTACCAGACGCTGGGCTGGAACCCCGACATCGCGCGCGGGACGCTGCGGCTGCTCGCGAAGTACCAGGGCCAGAAGGTGGACGACTTCTCGGAGGAGCAGCCGGGCAAGATCTTCCACGAGCTGCGGCGCGGAGAGCTCGCGCGCCTGGGTGAGATCCCGCACCGTCCGTACTACGGATCGGTCGACGCGACGCCGCTTTTCGCGCTGCTCGTCGCCGAGACGGTCAAATGGACCGCCGATCGCGAGCTCTGGCGCGAGCTGCTCCCCGCCGCGGAGCGCGCGCTGACCTGGTGCGACACCTACGGGGATCCCGACCGAGACGGGTACGTCGAATACGGCACGGGCGTCTCGGACCTGCGAAGTCAAGGTTGGAAGGACTCCGCGCAGTCGCTCTCAGATCCCGACGGCACGTGGTCGAAGCTGCCGGCGGCTCTCGTCGAGGTGCAGGCCTACGTGTACGGCGCGAAGACGGGTCTCGCCGATCTGTACGCGCTCGACGGCGACGCGGCGCGCGCGGACCGGCTGCGTGGAGAGGCGCGGGAGCTGCGCGAGCGCTTCGAGCGCGACTTCTGGATGGCGGACGAGGGGTGCTACGCACAGGCGCTCGACGGCGACAAGAAGCAGGTGCGCGCCGTGACGAGCAACGCCGGACACGCGCTGTGGTGCGGCATCGCCGGCCCGGACCGCGCGGCGACGCTGGTGCGCCGGCTCATGACCCCCGACATGTACACGGGCTGGGGCATCCGCACGCTCTCCAGCACGTACCCGACGTACAACCCGATGAGCTACCACAACGGCTCGGTCTGGCCGCACGACAACTCGCTGATCGCGCACGGTTTCGCGCGGTACGGCTTCCGCGAGGAGGCGGCGGAGATCACCAGCGCGCTCATCGAGGCCGGCCGCCGCTTCCCGGATTCGCGCGTGCCCGAGCTCTTCTGCGGCTTCCAGCGCGACCTGCGCTTCGCCGCGCGTCCGGCCGACTACCTCGTGTCCTGCATCCCGCAGGCATGGTCGGCGGGGATGGTGTTCCTCTGCCTGCGCACGCTGCTTGGTCTCGTGCCGGACCTCGCCACGCAGCAGCTGCAGATCGACCCGGCGCTGCCACCGTGGCTCGACCGTATCGACGTCCGCGACATGCAGGTATTCGGCGCCCGCATGACGTTCCGCGTGCGGCGGGGCGTGAAGGGCGACCACGTCATCGGCGGTCAGGGCCGCCTCTCGCAGACGAGGATGGCCACGCCGGCGTGACCCGTCGCGTACATCGCGTCCTCCTCGTGCACTACACGACGCCGCGGGTCCTCGGCGGAGTGGAGCAGGTCATGGCCGCGCACGCCGCCGCGCTCCAGGCCGCGGCCGCCGAGGTCGCCGTCCTCGCGGGCCGCGGCGGCGCCGGTCCACGGGGCGTGCGCTTCATACGCGTCGCCGAGGCCGACTCACGCCACCCGGCGGTGGAGCGCGACCTCGCGGCCCTGGCCCGCGGCGAGCACACCCCCGAGCACGACAGGCTGGTGGAGCGGCTCGTCGCGAGGCTGCGCCCGCACGTCGAACGCGCGGACCGCGTCGTCGCGCACAACGTGCTCACCATGCACAAGAACCTCGCGCTCGCTCAGGCGGTCGCGCGGCTCGCGCGCGAGCGACCGGGACGCGTGATCGCGTGGACGCACGACATCGCCTGGTGCGATCCGCAGTACACGGCACAGCGGCACGCGGGCGAGCCATGGGACACGATCGCTCGCGCGATCCCCGGTGTGCGCTACGTCGCAGTCTCGGACGAGCGCGCGCGTCAGCTGGCGGAGCTGACCGGCCTCTCGCGCGGTGCGATCGACGTGGTCCCGAACGGCATCGAGATCGCGGAGGCGCTCGGTCTGTCCGCCGCGGGCGCGCGGCTCGCGGAGCGACTGGGGCTGCACGACGCCGATCCGCTCCTTCTGCTCCCGGCGCGGCTGACGCGCCGCAAGCGCATCGAGGCCGCCATCGACGCGACGGCGGAGCTGCGGAGACGCGGCCGCGCCGCCGCCCTCGTGGTGACCGGTGGCCCCGGCCCGCACAACGCCGCCAACCGCGCGTACCTGGACGAGCTCGTCGCGCGCGCGAAGCGCGTCGAGGGCGTCCATCTCCTCCACGCGCTCGGCGTACGCGCGCCGTACCGCCTCGTCGCCGATCTCTACTCGCTCGCAGACGTCCTGGTGTTCCCGAGCCAGAGTGAAGGCTTCGGGATCCCCCTTCTCGAGGCCGCGCTGCACCGCCTGCCGATCGTTTGCAGCGACATCCCGGCGCTGCGAGAGACCGGCGGCGGCGACCCGGTCTACGTCCCGCCGGACGCGAGCGGCCAGGTCATCGCCGACGCCATCGAGCGGGCGCTCGACACGCCGGTGATGAGGATGCGCGCCCGCGCGCGAGGGCGCGCCTGGCCGCGCGTCCTGCACGACCACGTGTTACCCGTCATCCTCGGGCGCACCGCATGAAGTGCCTCGTCGCGATCGTCGATCCCGAGCGCGACCGCGCGGTCGTCGATCTCGCCCTGGCGCTCGCGGCCGGCGACGAGGTCGTCCTCGCGTCGGTCATCGAGGTGCCCGAGGGGGATCCGCTGGCGTCGGTGCAGCCCGAGGCGCGCCGCCTGCGTCGCGCGCTCGATCAGCTGGCGCCCGCCGACGCGCACGTGCGCACGCTCGTGACGGTCGCGCGGCAGGGATGGCAGGCGATCCAGGAGGCCGTCGCGAACGAACGTCCCGAGCTGCTGCTCCTCTCGTGGCGGCGTCCGGGTTGGAACCTGCTCGGCACGACCATCGAAGACGTGCTGCGAGCTCCGCCGTGCGACATCGCCGTGGTGAAGGGTCCGCTGTCGCGCGCGCGACGGATGCTCGTCCCGGTCCGCGGCGGTCGCTATGCGGATCTCGCCGCCAGGATCGCGATCGGCTGGGCCCGCGCGCGGGGCGGCAGCGTGACGTTGCTGCACGTGCGCGCTCCGGGCCGGCGCACGCCGACGCTGTACCAGCTGATCGGCGAGCGCGCGCTCGACGAACGGGTGGATAGGCTGATCACGCGCACCGGGGATCCCGCCGAAGTGATCAACGAGGAGCTCGCCGAGCACGACGCGATCGCCTTCGGCGCGACCGGTCGCAAGGATCAGGAGGATCCGCTCGGTCCGGTCGGTCAGGCCATCGTGGCGAACGCGCGCGCGGCCGTCGTCGTGCGCACCGCGGTGCCCTTCACCCCGAGCGTCACGCTCCCCCTGCCTTCGCTGCCCGCGGACCGCGCCGAGCGCAGCCGCGTGATCGGCGAGATCGTCGACAAGTGGTTCGCGCAGAACACGTTCAGCTCCAGCGAGTTCGCGGACCTGCGCCGTCTGGTCGAGGCGAAGGAACGCCAGGGTGTTCGTATCTCCGTCGGCCTTCCGACGCTGAATGAGGAGGCCACGATCGCCCGCGTGATCCGGGCGATCCGTACGCGCCTCGTGGACCGATTCCCCCTCGTCGACGAGATCGTCGTCATCGACTCGGACTCGGAGGATCGGACGCGCGAGATCGCGCGGGCCGAGGGCGTGCCGGTCCACATCCACAGCCAGATCCTTCCCAGTACGGGGACGTACGTGGGCAAGGGAGAGGCGCTCTGGAAGAGCCTGCACGTGCTCGGCGGCGACATCGTCATCTGGATCGATACCGACGTCTCGAACACCCACCCGAAGTTCGTCTACGGCATCCTCGGTCCGCTGCTGGCGCGACCCGACCTGCAGTTCGTGAAGGCTTTCTACCAGCGGCCGCTGCGGATCGGAGGCGAGCTGCAGGCGAGCGGAGGCGGACGCGTGACCGAGCTCTCGGCGCGCCCGATCCTCAACCTCTTCTTCCCGGAGCTTTCGGGGATGGTGCAGCCGCTCTCGGGCGAGCAGGGCGGACGGCGCGCGACGCTCGAGCAGCTGCCTTTCTTCACCGGCTACGGCGTCGAGACCGGCCTGCTCATCGACATCCTGCAGCGCGCGGGTCTGGGCGCCATCGCGCAGGTGGACATGAAGCAGCGCATCCACCGCAACCAGAGCCTGCTCGCGCTCTCGAAGATGAGCTTCGAGATCCTCCAGGTCGCGCTGAAGCGCGTCGGAGAGGCGCACGGCCAGCGGCTCTGGGAGGACGCGAACGCCACCATCAAGCTCATCACGCCGCAGGAAGGCGGACGGCTGCAGCTCGAGATGCACGACATCATCGCGACCGAGCGCCCGCCGATGGCGACGATCCCCGAGTACATCGCCGCGCGCCGCCGGTGAAGGTCCTCCGCACCGCCGCGCTCGTCCGCGCGTGGCGCGCGGACGCGGGCCGGGTCGGTCTCGTGCCCACGATGGGCGCGCTGCACGCTGGGCACATGTCACTCGTGGAGCGCGCGGTGCGCGACACCGACGCGTCGATCGTGTCGATCTTCGTCAATCCGACGCAGTTCGGCCCGAACGAGGACTTCTCCGCGTATCCGCGGCGCGAGCCGGAGGACATCGCTCTGCTGGAGCAACACTCGTGCGCGGTCGCGTTCGTGCCGCCCGCACCGGAGATCTACCCGCCGGGCGACGCGACGCGCGTGACGCCCGGACCGGTCGCCGCACCGCTGGAGGGAGCCGCCAGACCTGGCCACTTCGTCGGCGTCGCGACCGTGGTCGCGAAGCTTCTCGCCATCGTGCGCCCCGACACCGCCTTCTTCGGACAGAAGGACTTCCAGCAGCTGCGCGTGCTGCAGACCATGGCGCGCGACCTTCGTTTCGGCGCGGACATCGTCGGCTGCCCAACGGTCAGGGAGCCCGACGGGCTCGCGCTGTCGTCGCGCAACGCGTACCTGACGGCGGAAGGGCGGCGCGACGCCGCCCGGCTGTCGCGAGGTCTCTTCGCGGCGCGCGGGCTCTGGGACCGCGGCGAGCGCGACCCGCGGGTGCTGCGCGAATGCGTGAGCGAGCTCGCGGGCGGTGGGACCGTCGCGCTCGAATACGTTTCGGTCGCCGATCCGCTCACGCTCGCCGAGCTCGACGCGCCGGCCGGCGCCGCGGTCATCTCGCTCGCGGCGCGGGTGGGCCGGGCGCGGCTCATCGACAATGTGCTGCTCGGAATGAGCATCGAGGACGTCAGCTGACGGTCTCCGAGGAGACGACGACCCTCCCGAGCGAGTCCAGCGTGGAGGAGCTCTCGCTCCGCGACCGCCGGGGCCAGACGATCCTGGGCACTCTCACGGCGGCGCACTTCTCGCACCACGTCACCAACTCGCTGCTGAATCCGCTCCTCCCGTCCATCCGCGATGCGTTCGCGCTGAGCTACGCGCAGAGCGGTATCGCGGTGTCGGCCTTCGCCCTCGCGGCGGGTCTCGCGAACGCGCCATGGGGCGTGCTCGCCGACCGGGTCGGGTCACGCACCGTCATCGTCCTCGGCCTTCTCCTGATGGGCGTCGTCAGCGTGGCGCTGACGACGTCCGGCGAGTACTGGCAGCTGCTCGGCTTCCTCGTGCTCATGGGGATCGTCTCGGGCTCGTACCACGCGCCGGCGGCGGCGCTCATCGCGCGCACGTTCTCGCCGAGGGTCCGCGGCGCGGTCATGGGGATGCACATCACCGGCGGGCACTTCTCGTTCTTCGCGGCGCCGGCGCTCGCGGGCTACCTCGTCCTGGCGAGCGGCACCTGGCGCACGCCGTACCTCGCCTTCGCGATCGCGCCGATCGTGTTCGGCGGGCTGCTCTGGCTCGTCGCACCGCGGGTGCAGGAGCGGACCGCTCCCGGCGATCGTTTCGCGGCCTTCCGCGAGATCGCGAACGTGTTCCGAGTCGTCGGCCCGATCGTGTCGCTGTCGATCGTGTTCCAGTTCGGGCTGGCGGCGGTGGTCGCGTTCCTGGCGCTGTACTTCGTCGACGTGCGCGGCATCTCGCCCGCGGTCGCCGCCGTGCTGTTCGGCGTTCCCCAGCTCGTGGGGATCGTCGGCTCCCCGGCTGGGGGCTGGCTCTCGGATCACCTGGGCCGGAGGACCGTGATCCTGGGCGCGCTGACGCTGCTCGGTCCCACTATCTTCGCGCTCACCGTCGTACCCAACGAGGCGCTGGTCCTCGTGCTCGTCGCGTTCGGCCTGCTCTGGTCGATGCGCTCGACCGTGACGGAGACGCTCGTCATGGACAGCGCCCCTCCCGGGCGCCGAGCGACAGTGCTCGGCGCCTTCTATCTGGCGAACGCCGAGATCGGCGGGCTGGGCGCGCCGCTCTTCGGAGTGCTCGCGCAGGCGGTCGGGCTGGCGACTGCGTTCGCGTGGATCGGCGTGGTGTTCGTCGTGCTTTCGGTCGGCGTGCTGCTCATCGGCCGCCGGCTGTAGCGGCTACGGCGCGAGCGCTCCGACGAGTAAGGTCATCGCCTGATTGAGCGGCGCGGCGACGCCGCGCCGCTCGCCCTCCCGATGCACCGCGCCGCAGATCGCGTCCACCTCCGTCGGGCGGCCGGCCTGCACATCCTGCAGCATCGAGGAGCGATTCGCGCCGGTCAGCTCCGCCATCTCGCGCCACCAGCGCCGCGCCTCCTCGTCGCCGATCGCGACGCCGGCGGCGGTCGCGACGCGCGCCACCTCCGCCGCCAGCCCGTCGGCGACGCGCGAGGCGGCGACGTCGGCGAGAAGCTCCGCATTGGTGTGGCCGAGCAGCGCGGTCGTGGGGTTCACGGCGGCGTTGGTCGCGACCTTGCGCCACACCGACGGCCAGGCGTCATCAGTCGCGACGACCGTCATGCCACCGCGGCCCAGCGCCGCCGCCAGCGCGTCGAACGCGCGGCGCGGCCCGCCGCCGCGCGGCCGCCCGAGCTCGACGCGTCCGGGGCCGGTCGCGTGGAGCTCACCCTTCTCGTCGAGCCGCGCGCCGACGTAGATGACGCCCACGGCGGCGCGGTCCCCGCCGACGGCCGCCACGAGCGCCTCGTGGTTGCCGAGTCCGTTCTGGATCGTGATCGCCATACCGCCGGGCGCCAGGATGCGTCGGGCGACATCCGCCGCCCACGCCGTGCCGTGCGTTTTCACGCACACGACGGCGGCGTCGACCGGCGCCCCGTCCGAGCGGAGCGGCGCCCTGGTCCGATCGATGCGGACCAGGCGCGCGACATGTAGCGCGAGGGCGCGCTCGACGACGTGGCCGATGGCACCCATGCCGATGATCGCGACGCTCAGCGGGACGGGATCGGCGATGGATCAGACCGCCTTCGGCCGCGCGGCGTTCTGCCGGAGCGCGGCGAGCTCGCTCTCCTTCATGGTGAAGCTGTGCTCGGCGTCGGGGAAGCGCCCCTCGCGCACGTCGCCGTCGAACGCGCGAAGCGCGTCCACCACCGCAGTCCCGATCTCGGCGTACCGCTTGGCGAACTTCGGCTTGAAGTCGCCGTACAGGCCGAGCACGTCGTGCAGCACCAGGACCTGGCCGTCGCACTCGAGGCCGGCGCCGATCCCGATGGTCGGGATAGACAGCCGCTCGGTCACCATCGCGGCGACCGGCGCCGGAATGGATTCGAGGACGATGGAGAACGCGCCCGCGTCCTCGAGCGCGACCGCGTCGTCGATGAGCCGGCGCGCCGCCCGGGCGCTCTTCGCCTGTGTCTTGAAGCCGCCGAGCTGCGCGACGCGCTGCGGCGTGAGACCGACATGCGCCATGACGGCGATGCCGTTCTCGACCAGCGCCTTCACGAGCGGCACGGTCTCGTGCCCGCCCTCGAGCTTCACCGCGTCCATGCCGGCCTCCTTCAGGAAGCGAGCGGCGCTCCGAAGCGCGTCGGCCGGGCCCGTCTGGTACGAGCCGAAGGGCATGTCGCCGATGAGCAGCGGTCGCGACGCGCCGCGCGAGACGGCGGCGGCGTGGCGGATCATGTCGTCCATCGTGACCGGCACGGTGTTCGGGTAGCCGAGCACGACCATGCCCAGCGAGTCGCCGACGAGGATGACGTCGATGCCGGCGGCTTCGACCAGTCGCGCGAATGCGGCGTCGTAGGCGGTCATCATCGTGATGCGCTTTCCGTCGCGCTTCATGGCCACGACGTCCGGCACGGTGACCTTCTTGCTGATCGCGGGCGCGCCGGCGTACGAGGAGCCGGCGGAAGGAAACTGGGCGTCCATATTCGAACCTCCGTCCAGGCCGGCTAGGCCGGTCCCGGCGTCACCACATCGTAGCGCGCCCCCGTTGCCACGCAGGTTTCATTCCAGCTCGTCGATCACGTCGGGAAGCCGCGCGAGGTCCCCGATGACCCGGGTCGGTGCGGTCTCGAGCGTCTCCCCGTGCCGGTCGACGAACACGGTGCGGTACCCGAGCGCCGCCGCCGGCCGCATGTCGTGGTACTGGCTCGCACCGACGTGAACGGTGACGGCCACGTCAGCGCCACTCCGTTCGCCGAACATCCGCCAGTGGCGCGGCGCCGGCTTGTAGCTGCCGCAGTCCTGCGCCGTTACGACCAGGTCCGGCTCGACCCCGAGCTGTCGGATCGAGGACGCGAGGAGATCGCGGTCGACATTCGACAGGATCGCGATCCTCCGTCCGCGCCGGCGCAGCTCGGCCAGCGCGGGTGGGACCTCAGGGAACGGCCGCCACGCCGGGAGCGAAGCGGGAAGGGGCGACGGCGCGGCGACGCCCAGCGACGCGAGCATGCGTACGCCGGCCTCGTCCAGCACCTCGCGATACGGACGGTAGGCCTCGGCCTCGACCTGCGCCTCCACCCGGATGTAGCGGCGGGCGAGCTCGTCGCGGTCGATCGGCGCCGCGAGCAGCGGAAGGAGCGCGTCGGTGATGCCACGCTCCCAGTCGATGAGCGTGCCGTAGCAGTCGAAGGTGACCCAGCTGACGGTCAC
>DATKCP010000229.1:0-4383 GCA_035513115.1 Candidatus Limnocylindria bacterium
CGAAGGACGATCTGAAGGAGGCGATCGCCGAGCCGTTCCCGACGGGCGACCGCGAGTGGTCACGGCAGCTCGGACGCGCGGCGTACGGCGTGCTCTACGTCGTGGCTGAACGGCTGCTGTCCGCCGGATCGGGCCTGGTGCTCGAGAGCAACTTCCGTCGCGAGTCCGCAGCGCCGCTCTCCGCGCTGGCGCGCCTCGCACCGACGGTCGTCATCGTCTGCCGGATCGCAGACGCGCTGCGGCGTGAGCGCTTCACGGAGCGCGCTGTCGAGGGCAGGCACCGCGTACACGTCGACGACGCCATCCTTGCCGAATGGAGCTCGGACGATGCCGAGTTCCTCATCGACATCGGTGTGCCGCGACTCATGGTCGACACGACCGACGGCTACACGCCGGACCTCGAGCACATCGCGACGTTCACGCGAGGCGCTACGGTTGCGGTCGCGGTGAAGCGCGAATGGCCGGCTGACTGGAGCGAGCGTGTGCGTGGCAAGGACTGCGCGATGTGCGCGGACGGGAGGGCGGAGATCGCGCACGGTAGCTCGCGCATCTTCGCCGGCCGCCTCTCCGACGCCTACCTGATCCGCAGCGAAGTCGGGCAGCCGGGCTACTCGGTCGTCATCTGGCGCGGGCGCCACGTCTCGGACCCGACCGAGCTGAGCCAGGACGAGGCGGGCGCGTACTTCGAGGAAGTTCTCCGCGTCGGCCGGGCGATCGAGCGGCACTACCGTCCGATCAAGATGAACTTCCAGATGCTCGGAAACTCGCTACCGCACCTGCATACGCACGTCGTGCCGCGCTACCCGGACGACGGCGAGCCGGGCCATCCGGCGCACTTCATGCGCGCCGATATGCCGGACGAGCCGCTGATCCCGGAGCAGGCATACACACACGACGTGGCGGCGCTTCGCGAATTGCTACGCCGCTAGGACCTCACGGGAGAGCGGCTCGCGCATACTCGCGACTGAGATGGCAAGGGCAGCGCTCGCGCTCGCGGTGCTGCTCGCGCTGACGCTCGCGAGCGTTCCGCGACCTGCCCTCGCCGGGACCGCACCGCCCCTGTCGGGAGCCGCCGCGGCCGCACCCGCGGCTCCGTGCGGAACGCCGGGCGTGCCCACCACGACGGTCTTCCTCCCGAACATCACGAAGATGCTGGGCGGACCGGCCGGTTGGGTCACGCCGTTCATCGTGCAGAACGTCGGCGTCAGGAAGGCGACGCTCGAGGTGTCCTTCTACCGCTTCAGCGACGGAGGCCTCGTCGTCTGCCGCAGGATCGACGATCTCGCGCCGGCGACCAGCTTCGCGGACTTCCCGAACAACGACCAGGACCTTCCCGCCGACTCGCAGTTCTCCGTGGTCGTGAAGTCGTTCGGCTCGGAGGTCGTCTCCGTCGTCAACGAGCACCAGGGACTTGGCGTGCCCGCGCGCGCCGAGGCGCTTTCCTACAACGGGCTCACCAGTGGCGCGACCACCGTGTATCTCCCGTTCGTCGGCAAGCCCGACGCGGGACCGTGTCCCCCGACCGACGCCAACTGCAACCGCGTCTGGGTCACGACGTTCGTGATGCAGAACTTCGGCACGGTGGACACGACCGTGAGCGCGCGCTTCACGAGCTACGACGGCGGCGCGACCGCGACGCTCACACGCACGATCGCCCCAGGTCGATCGCGGTTCATCGACCCCACGGCCGAGGCGCAGCTCCAGGCCGGCCGTTACTACTCGGTCGTGCTGACGTCGACGCAGCCGATCGGCGTCGTCGTCAACGCCCACGACGACGCGCCGACGTCGCCCGCTCCGCGCGGCTTCAGCTACAACGGCGTGTCGCAGCCGGCCGCGGGCGACGTGTTCCTCCCATACGTGCGGCGCGACGGCCCCGCGCTGCGGACTCACCCGAGCGGCGTGATCGTGCAGAACGCGGGCGCGACCGACGCGCTGCCGACGTTGGCCTTCCAGCATCTGGGCGGCGGTGGCCCGCTCCGGGTCGCGGCGCCGGCCGCGATCAGGCCGGGCGCGACCTGGCTCTTCGATCCGGAGCAGAGTCCGGCTCTCGCCGTGGGCGAGCACTCGCTGGTGGTGACCGGCGGAACGTTCGCCGTGCTGGGCGCGACTCTGGTCCACGGGGCGGCGATGGGGTACGTCGGCGCGAGCGGGAAGGGCAACCGCGCGTATCTGCCGAACGTGACCCGAACGCTCGGCGGCGCGCGCGGCTGGACCACGCCGATCGTCGTGCAGTCCACCGGAGCGACGAGCGCGATGCTGCGCTGGTACCGCTTCGCCGACGGCGCGCTCGTCGCCAGGCAGTCGATCGGGCCACTGGTGCGCGGCGCATCCGTCCGCGTGGATCCGCGGTCCGTGCCCGGCCTCTCCGACGACACGCAGTACGGCGTGGTCGTCGACGCAAAAGAGGGGAACATCGCCGCGCTCGTCACCCAGCTGAACTTCGAGGGCGGCGACGGGACGATGATCTACGAGGGCTTCGCCGCGACGGTCAGCACCGTCCCGGCGCCGACCGCCGTCGTGATCACGCCCGGCGTCGTGCAGCTCGGCACCGACGAGACCGCGCAGCTCACCGCAACGGTGAAGGATCAGTTCGACGAGGTGATGCCGCAGTCGCCTCCGACCTGGCGCGTCGCGCCGCTGGCACTCGGCACGGTCGGCAGCAGGGGTCTTCTCACCGCCGGCTCCACGGGAGGCGTCGGGACCATCACGGCAGCGGCCGGCAACGCGTCGGAGACCATCCAGCTCAGCATCGTCCCGCCCGCATCCGTGACGAGGGGCGGTATCTCGTTCCTGCTGCGCACCACCGGGTCGACCGATTTCTACGCCGAGGCGACGGTGTCGCGCTTCGCCGCGGCCGCGATCAACACGCAGGTCAACGCGGATTTCGCGAGCATCCAGCTGAGCTACGGCAGGACCTTCGCGGCGCGTCCCGAGGTCTACCTCCTCGCGACCGACGAGTCCTACGCGGTCGCGCAGACGCAGATCCTTGGGCTCGGGCCGACGTTCGTCACCTCACAATCCCCGGCCGATCCATTCGAGAGCGCGGGCGTGTACTACCGCAAACGGGTGGCGATGGACCTCGCGCGCATCGGAGGCGGGAACCCGTTCACGACGGCACGCCACGAGCTGACGCACATGATGATCGAGGAGATCACGAACGACGCCCCCGTCCCGGCCTGGCTCAACGAGGGGTCCGCGAGGCTCGAGGAGTTCACGATCCCGGGATCGCTGTGGCTGCAGACCGTCGACAAGCATCGTGCCGTCTCGATGGCGGTCAACGGCCGGCAGCTGAGCACCGATGAGCTCACCTCCCAGGGGTCGTGGAATTCCCGCGAGGCTCCGCTCGGCATCTATCAGTACGCCCAGGCGTCGCAGATCGTGCAGCTGCTCCGGGACGACATCGGCGTCGGCAGGCAGATGCAGATCCTGTCGCTCATGGGCGCGGGGCACACCTTCGAGACGTCGTACGGCGCGGTGACAGGACGATCGTGGGCCGACTTCGCCGCGTCCGTGCCGGCGCGACTCCGCGCGAACGCGGCGTCGCCGGGCATCGCTTTCGCCGCCGACAGCACAGCCGGCGCCGGAGCGAACGGCCCGACGTTCGTCATTTACGGCTATCCGTCGAACGCGGTGATCACCCTCACGATCCACGGGACCGCCACCGGCTTCTCCAGCCCCGGCCGATTCCAGTCCCTCGACGCGTTCGGCGTGTACTGGAGCTGGTTGGGCACCGCCTGGCCGCCCGACACGTACACGTTCACGGTGACAACGGGCAGCGGGCCGACCGTGACGGGCAGCTACACCAAGGCGCCGTAGGGCGCGTCACAGCAGCGCCTGTCCGCCATCCTCGCCACGCAGACCGAATCCCACGGCGCGGTCGATGCTGATGTGCAGGAGCCAGCCGAGCAGCGGCCATGGATTCCCGGCGACAAGCAGAAGCAGCGCAGCGAACAGGGCCACCGGGAGGGTGAAGTTGTGCCAGAGGTTGTAGAGCCAGACGCCGCGCGGCGGCAGATGTCCCCTGGCCGGTGGTCGCCCGAAGAGGAAAGCGGGCACGTAGCCAAAGAGGTCGGGCGCGAGCAGCCAGAACCAGAACCAAGCGGTGATCTGATCCTGCTGCCAGACGGCCGCTCCGATGAGCAGCAGGGAGAGCGCGAGGTACTCGCTGTGATGGAGGATGCGGGCGGTAAAAATCATTGGGAAGAATCTATGGCGCGTCCAACGTGGGTCACCGCGGCTCGGCGCCGACGAATGCGCGCAGCTTCGCGACCGCGAGACCGCGGTGCGAGATCCGGTGCTTCTCGCGCGCGGGGAGCTCGGCCATCGTGCGGCCGTCGCCGGCAATGGTGAAGAGCGGGTCGTAGCCGAAGCCGCCATCGCCGC
>DATKCP010000230.1:0-14687 GCA_035513115.1 Candidatus Limnocylindria bacterium
GACCTACCTCCGCAAGGAGCGCAGGTCGGGCATCTTCCACCGCAGCTTCGAGCTGCCGCTGAGCGTCGACCCGGTGAAGATCGAGGCGACCTTCAAAGACGGCGTGCTCACGTTGACCCTGCCAAAGGCCGACGTCGTCAAGCCGAAGCAGATCCGGGTGAAGACCGTCTAGCGTTCACGCGTGACCCGCGCGCGGCTCCGCTTTCCGAGCGGCGACCCGGTCGAGGTCGATCTCGACCAGGTCGTCGCTTTTGGTCCCGAGATCACTGGGTTCCGTGCGTGGCTGGGCGCGGTCTCGGCGTCGGCTGAGGGCCGCTGGCTGCTCCGTTTCGCGGACGAGACCGTCCTCGGCTTCCAGCGCGGCGAGCTGAAGCGCATCCGCCTCACGCCGGATGGCGCCGACCTCACGCTCGGTGACGAGCCGCGGACCCTGACGGTCGCCGAGAAGGACGTCGTCTCCTTCGGTCCGGAGCCGGAAGGCGTCCGCGCGTGGCTCGGGCGTCTCGCGCACGGGACGGGCGAGGCGTGGGTCCGGTTGCGCGACGGACGGGAGATCCGCTTCAAGATCGGCGATGGCCCTCATGTGAGCTTTCGCGATCCGGCGCCGCCGCCGACGAGCTAGCCGGCAGCGAGCAGGTCGTCGCCCAGGCGCCGGATCATCTCGCCGGCGCGATCCCTGGGGAACGCGAGAAGCAGTCGATCCAGACCGGCGTCTTCGTAGCCGCGGATCCGCTCGAGCAGCTGGCGCTTCGACTCTTCGCCGCCGCCGAGCTCCGCGCCGACCCAGTGCGAGAGCGAGATCGGACGCTCGCGGCGGGCATCCTCGCAGACCTGCTGCACCTCCGCGAGCGCGGCGGCCATCTCCTCCGCGCTGAGCGGCGCGCCTCCCGGCCCGCGCCGGCCGAGATCGAAGCCGTCGGCGTAGCGCGCGGCAAGACGCATCACGCGCGGACCGCTGCCGCCGACCCAGATCGGGGGATGGGGGCGCTGAACGGGCTTCGGCGCGCACACCGCGTCCTCAACGCGGTAGTGCTTGCCGTGGTAGGTCGCGCGGTCGGTGGTCCAGAGACGCCGGCAGATCTCGAGCGTGTCCTTCAGCTGTTCGACGCGTTCGGCCGCGGATGGGAACTCGTAGCCATACGCGCGGTACTCCTCCTCCTTCCAGCCGGCGCCGATGCCGAATTCGACGCGACCACCGGACATCTGGTCGACCCCGGCGACGATCTTCGCGAGCAGCGCCGGATTTCGGTACTGCGCGGCGGCGACGAGCACGCCGAGCCGGATGCGCGTCGTGTCACGCGCGAGCGCGGCGAGGAGCGTCCAGGCCTCGAGGCAGTCACGATCGGGGACGCCCACGGATCCGCCGAAGAAGTGGTCGCTGACCCAGAACGACTCGACCCCGACGCGCTCCGCCTCGCGCGCGAAGTCGCGCAGCTCCGCGTACGGATGTCCGGCGGCGGGCGAGAAGATCACTGCGAGCTTCAGGTTCCCGATCCTACCCATCCGCCGCCACGAGCTCCGCGACCTCGCGGCCCAGGCGGGCGCTGTAGTTGGTGCCACGGTCCTCGGGATAGATCTGCGTCGTGTTCGCGAGATACAGGCCGCGCCGCGGGGACGCGAACGGAAGGATGCGGTGCCGGTTGCCAACACGCGGCACGGGCTGCGCCGCCTCTTCGCGGAAGGACCAGTAACGGAGCACGTCGCGCTCGTCGAACCGCGGATTCAGCTGTCCGAGGGCGGCGACGTAGTGCCGCAGGAGCTCTTCGGTGTTCATGCGCGTGAATGGATCGCCCCCTGCGACGTAGTTGGAGACGTACAGGTAGCGCGCCGGATACCGCTCCGCCGGTACGAGGTTGGTGTGCTCGACGAGACCGAGGAACGGCACGTTGCTGTCGGCGATGTTCGTCCAGTAGGTCGGGCTGTAACGACGGCGCAGCTCGAGCAGCAGGACGACCGCGGTCTCGTAGGTCCAGTCGTCGAGGCGCCGCGCGAAGTCGGCGGGCCACTCGGCGAGCCGACGGGTGATGAAGGTCGGCGTGGTGAAGATCACCGCGTCGGCGTGGCCTTCGAGCGCCGGCTCCGCTGGTGCCTCCCCGGCGGGGCGCCGGAACGCACCCGGACCCGCGCAGTGCAGCACGTAGCCGGTGCCGTCCCGCTCGGTGACGTCGTCCTCGGTCACGCGGAGGACCTCGCGGTCGACCTTGATCTGCCCACCGAGCGTGCGGATCTGGGCCGCGAGCGCCTGACAGATCGCGCGGAATGATCCGCGTGGATACCCGAGCTGCTCCTTCGTCGCGCCGCTGCCGCGCAGCCTGCGGCGCAGGCGGAACTTCGACCAGAGCCACGCGAGCGGCACCCGTTCGCTGTCGGCGCCGAACTTCCCGAGCATGAGCGGCGTCCACACCGACTCGAGCGCGCGCTCGCCGGACGCGGTGCGCAGCCAGTCGAGCGCGCCGATGTCGTCCATGCGCTCCCAGTCGGTCCGCGCGGTGAGCCGCAGCACCGAGTAGCCCAGTCGCAGACGATCGACCAACGGCAGGGGCCGGTAGCGGAGCAGGTCGAGCGGGCTGACGAAGGGCCAGACGCGACCCCGTGCCCAGATGCCGACCGACGACGTGTGCCACTCGAGCTCGCCGGGCAGCAGCTCTTCGTGCAGCGCGATCATGTCGCTGTCGCTCTGGAACAGGTGGTGGTAGTAGCGGTCGATCCACACGCCGCCTCCCAGGTCGAACGCGCTCGCCTGCCCCGCAACGTCGGGCCAGCGCTCGTAGAGCGTCACGTTGTGTCCGCGGCGCGCGAGCTCGCGACCGGCCACCAGTCCGGCCACGCCTGCGCCGACGATCGCGACCCGCCGGGGCACCAGCGCACAGGATGCGCGAATCTGTTGCGCGATGCGCGTCGGGGTCCTGTCGGCTGCGCTCCTGGTGCTCGTGTCGGTCGCGGTCCTGGTGCCGAACCACCCGGGCGGCCGCGATCCGGCCGAGGACACGGGAGTCTTCCTGTATGCCGCGCAGCGTCTGCTCGACGGCGGCGCGCCGTACCGCGACATCTGGGATCACAAGCCGCCGGGCGTGTACTTCGTCGACGCCGTGGGGCTCGCCCTCGCGGGCCGAACCGGCGTCTGGCTGGTTCAGCTCGCGTTCCTCATCGCCGCGGCGCTGCTGGGATACAGAGCGCTCCGCCGCGAGTTCGGCGCTGCGGCCGCGCTGGTCGGCTCACTCGCGTGGCTCCTGGCACTCCCGCGGCTGTTCCTCGAGCTCGGCCAGACCAGCTTCGTCGAGTTCTACGCGCTGCCGCTGCAGTTCGGCGCGTTTCTCTTGTTGACGGAGACTCGCACGCTGTCAACGGCCCGTGGCATCGCCCTCGGCTCTCTGGGCGGTGCGGCGCTTCTCTTGAAGCCCACCCTCGTGGGCATCTGGATCGCGATCGGGATCGTGACGCTGCTCCAGCGACGCGGCGCTGCCGTCGCGCCGATCGCCGCGCTCGGTGCCGGCGCCGCCGTGCCGGTCGCGATCGTGGTCGCCTGGGCCGCCGCGCGCGGCGTCCTCGGCGACATGGTGGATCAGGCGCTCGTCTACAACCGCGCCTACGCGGTGTTCGCGCCGGTCTCGGACCGCGTCGATACCGTCCTCTCGGGGCTGCGGCTGACGCTGCCGTCGTTTCTCGCGGTCGTCGCGGTCGTCGCGTGGCTTTACGCCGTGCTGGCGCGTCGCTGGAGTCCGCCGCTGCTCGGCGTCGCGCTCATCGCGCTTCCACTCGAGATCGTCCTCTCCACGTGGGGACGCGGCTATCACTACTACTTCATTCCCTGGCTGCCCTCGATGGCGATCCTCGCGGCGTTCTCCGTGCACGAGGTGCTCCGCGCCGCGCCGCCGCGTGTCGCGAGGCCCGCTCTGGCCCTGGCCGTGGTGGCGATGTCCGTCCTGCCCGCCCTGCTCGTCGCTCGTCTCGCGCTCACCACCGATGAGGGAAGGTCTCGGTCCGCCGCGGCGTTCGTCGCCGCGAACACGCGGCCGGACGACACGGTCCTCATCTGGGGATCGCACACCGAGGTGTTGTTCCTGGCGGACCGGCGCTCGCCCACGCGGTACGTCTACCAGTACGCCGCGCTCTCCACGCGCGGCTACGCCACGCCCGCGCGCGTGGAGGAGCTCCTCGCGGACCTGCGGCTGACGCCGCCGGCGCTGATCCTCGACGCGTCGCGCGACAGCTTCGTCACGCCGCCGCTCGACCTCGACGGTCTGCGTGCCTGGGTCTCTCCCGAGCCGCAGTACGCGATGCTGCCCGAGCTCGAGCGCGTCATCGCGTTCATCGCGGCGAACTACGAGCGCGCGGGAACGGAGCCCGCGACGGGCTGGCCGGTGTGGAGGCTGAGAGCTCCGTAGGGAAAGCGCCGGCCTACGTGCGCGCCAGCACGAGACGGCGCTGACTCGCGAAGACACCGGGCGCGATCCGCACCAGCGCACCGTCGATGATGTCGAGCGCGCGCAGCGCGCCCCAGGGAAGCGGCACGTAGGGGACGGTCGCGGTCACGCCGCCCGAATTGAACTGGATAAAGAACTCGGACATCCCGGACTCGACGACGGTGAACTCCGGGTAATGCCGGCGAAAGCGATCGAGATCGTCGAACAGCAGATTGGGTATAGCGCAGTTCGCGCTCCAGGGATCGCCGGAGTCGTTGCATGGTCGCGTGGCATCGAACGGATCGGCCGAGAAGTCGTAGCCCTCGTGGCCGGTGGCCCGGAGAGCGATGCGCGTGGTCCAGGAGCAGTTGCACTCCTGGATGAGCAGATGCCCGCCCCGGCGCAGCACCCGCGCCGCACCGCGGAAGAAACGGTCCGGGTACGCGATGTGATGGATCACGTTGTTCGCGATCAGCACGTCGATGCTCGCGTCAGCGTATGGCAGCTCCTGGGCGTCCACCACGCGCCGTGCCCATGGCCGTGGCTCGGCATCGGTCAGCTCGAGCGTCCCCGCTCGCAGGAACAGCTCGCTGAAGCCGGCGCCACAGCCGACCTCGACGGCGTACGTCTGCGGCCCGAGGTAGCGCTGCATCCACGAGAAGCGCTTGTGGAGGACGAAGCGCAGATTCGATCCGCGGCGTTTGTCGTACTCGTCGCGCGCGCGGCGCGTGTCACCGGCGTAGCGGACGAGCTTGGGCGACCTGCCGTGCTGGTGCCGAGTGAGGTCGTCCACGCGGACAAAGGCTAGACGAGCGAACGCCCACGGGCGACGGTAGGCTCGCGTCGCCGTGTCAACTGAGTCGCTGTGGCGGCATGCCGATTTCCTGAGGCTCTGGACGGGCCAGACGATCTCCGAGTTCGGCTCGGTGGTCACGCGGACGGCCGTGCCCCTCGTCGGGCTCCTCGTCCTGGGCGCCGGTCCGCGCGAGATGGCCGCGCTCGTCGTGGCGGCCTCGAGTGCCGTCCTTCTGGTGGGCCTCGTCGCCGGCGCCTGGGTGGACCGCCTCCCGCGCCGTCCGGTGCTGATCTGGACCGACATCATCCGCGCCGCTCTGCTCTTCTCGATCCCCGTCGCCTACGCCTTCGATGCCCTGGTGATGGAGCAGCTCTACGTCGTCGCGTTCGTGGAGGCCGCGCTCGGCACGTTGTTCGAGTCCGCGTACCGCGCGTACCTGCCGTCGCTCGTCGGGCGCGACCGCCTCGTCGACGGCAACAGCAAGCTCGCCATCAGCTCGTCGCTCGCCGAGATCGGTGCTCCGGGGCTGGCCGGCGCCCTGGTGCAGATCGTGAGCGCGCCGTTCGCGATCCTCATCGACGCTGTGTCCTTCATCCTCTCCGCGATCTCGCTGGTCCTGATCCGCACCCGCGAGATCGTGCGGCCCCGCGACGTTCGCGTGCCGATGGTGCGCGAGATCGTCGAAGGCGTGTCGGTCGTGCGGCGCCACGCACTGCTCTTCCCGATGGCGGCGAGCTCGGTCACCTCGCACTTCTTCGGGTCGTTCTACGCGGCGCTGTACGGCCTCTACCTGCTCGAGGACCTCGGTCTGACGCCCTTCCTGCTGGGCGTGGTCATCTCCGCCGGGGGCCTGGGATCGCTGGCCGGATCCGTCTTCGCCGGTCGGGTCATCCGTCGGCTCGGGATCGGGCGCGCGATCGTGGTCATGTTCATCGCGAGCTCGGCGATCGGCATCCTGACCCCGCTCGCCACCGGGCCGCTGTTCATCGCGACGCTCATGGTGTTCCTGCCGCAGCTCATCGGCGACGGGCTCGCGACCGTCGAGGGCATCGCCCGCATCACGCTGCGCCAAGCCGTCACCCCCGACCGGCTGCTCGGGCGCGTGAACGCCACGGTCGAGGTCCTGGACCACGGGGTCGCGCCGATCGGCGCGCTCGTCGCCGCGGTCATCGCCGAGAGCCTCGGCGTCCGCGGCGCGATCGCGATCGCATGGATCGGCATGACAGCGGGTGTCCTCTTCCTCCTGTTCTCGCCTTTGCCGCGACTCACCTCGCCTGCACCTTCAGCAGCTCCGGAAAGTACGCCGACGCCTGCATCGTGAAGAGCTCGGCGTAGCGGCCGTCGAGCTGCATGAGCTCGTCGTGCGTCCCGTGCTCCACGATCTGTCCCTCGTGGAGGACGTAGATCCGGTCTGCCGAGCGCACGCTCGAGAACCGGTGTGAGATGAGGAGCACCGAGCGTCCGGCGAACAGATCGCGGATCCGCGTGAACAGATCGTGCTCCGCGCGCGCGTCGAGCGCGGCCGTCGGCTCATCGAGCACGACGAGTGGCGCGTCGCGGAAGAACGCCCGCGCGAGCGCGATTCGCTGCCACTGGCCGATCGAGATCTCTTTGCCGCCCATGAAGACCGGACCCAGGATCGTGTCGTAGCGATCCGGCCACTCGCTGATGAAGGACGTCGCGCCGGCGCGCTCGGCGGCGCGGATGATCGCGTCGGCGTCCTCGACGCGCTCGACGCGCCCGAGCCCGATGTTCTCGCGCGCGGTCAGCATGAACCGGGCGAAGTCCTGGAACAGCACGGCGACCCGATCGAAGACCCAGCCGGGCTCGCGCGTCGACGCGTCGACGCCATCCCAGAGCACGCGGCCCGCGTCGGGCGGATAGAGGCCGCACAGCACCTTCGCAAGAGTCGTCTTTCCCGAGCCGTTCTCCCCGACGAGCGCGATGACCTCGCCCCTGCGTATCTCGAGGGACACGTTCGACAGGGCTGCCCGCGCGGGCGCCAGGTCCGTGGGACTCGTGCGCGGATACGTGAACGTCACGCGGTCGAGCTCGATGCGATCGAACTGGCCACCGGGGGGCTCCGCCCCCCGAGGACCCCTCACGTCCGCTCGCGCCGGCGCGAGGGCGGAGAACTCCTCCCAGTCTTCGAGGAACAGGCTTGCCTCGTACAGCTGCGACATGTTCTGAACGACCCCGTTCAGCTGCCCGTTCAGCTGCTGGCTCGCGACGACCGCCGCGCCTGCTTCGGCGACTCCGATGCGCTGATCTATGACCAGATAGGCGAGCGCGCCGTAGGTGAGGGCCGTGACCAGCGTCGAGGCCCCGCTGCTCAGCGCCTGATAACGCGCGCGCTTGTTCAGGTTCTTGCGCAGCTCCTCGAGGCGCTCGTTCGACAGGCGCTCGTACAGCGCGCGGAGGTAGCCGGCGAGGCCGAAGACGCGGATCTCCTTCGCATACTCGCGCTGCGTGAAGAGGTTGAACACATAGCTGCGTCGGCGTTCGTTGGGCGTCATGGAGCGGAAGAAGCGGTACATGGTGCGGCTGGTGGCCATGCTCGCGAGCCACATCGGCACGAAGCCGATGATGGCGATGAGCAGGAGCACCGGCTCGAGCACGTACAGCGCCGCCGCAACGCCGACGATGAGGGCGACGCTGCGGATCAGTCCGATGGCCGCCCCGGCCACGCTCATCATCCGGCCCATCGCGTTCATCGCCCGCCGGAGCAGATCCTGGAACTCGGGTGTCTCGAAGCGCTTCAGGTCGATGGCGATGATGCGGTCGAGCAGGACCGAGTTGGTGTGCCGCTCGACGATCGCCGACAGCAGCGACTGCTGCTGGTGCTGCACCAGGTTGGCGGCGCTGCCGAGAAGCGATAGTCCGATCGTCGCGACCAGCAGCTGCCCGACACGGCCCACGTCGCCGCCGGTCCCCGTCGCGAGCACCGCGGCGATCAGGTCGCGCGTGATGACGAGCTGCGCGCCCACGATGACCGCGCTCACCGCCTGCGGCGCGAGGCTGACCGCGAACCGTCGCGGCGCGGCCTCCCATACCAGGCGGAAGGACGATGCGAGCACACTTGGGACGCGGCGGAGCTGCCGCCGCTCGGGCGGGATTTCCGGCCGCTCGCCCCGATGCTCGCGCCCGTAGAAGATCACGCACCGACACTAGCGCCGGCGCTCGCTTGAGCGCTGAATTCCTCAGGCCAGTCGCGCTACGCTGTCCTGACAAGGTCGGGGGCGCCACCGCCTCCGGCTGCAAGAGGGAAGGGGAGACATGATCAAGTCACTCACACTGCTCTGCGCGCTCGTCGTCGGCCTGGTGCTCGGCGCCGGTCCGGCGAATGCCGTCACCGACGGTGAGCTCGACGGGAACGGTCACCCGTACGTCGGCCTCATGGTCGCTCAGACCGCGAATGGGACGCCGCTCTGGCGCTGCAGCGGCACGCTGATCTCGGCGCGGCTGTTCCTCACGGCGGGCCACTGCACCGAGGCGCCGGCGGCCCACATCGAGATCTGGTTCGCCGCCGACGTCGAGTCGGGCATCCCGGGCAACGGTTACCCGTTCAAGGGTGATGTCGGAGGCACTCCGTACACCCACCCGGAATACGACCCGAACATCTTCTACATCCGCGACCTCGGCATCGTCGTCCTCGATAAGGCGAAGAAGATGAAGAAGTACGGCGTCCTCCCCAAGGTAGACCAGCTCGACGCGCTGAAGCCGTCGAGCAGCACGATCTTCACGGCGGTCGGGTACGGACTGCAGCAGTCCTTCCCGGATGCCGCGTCATGGAAGGACTCCGCCCTTCGCATTCGCATGGTCGCCTACCCGCACCTGCTCCAGATCAACACCGGATTCACCGGCGACTTCTCGATCCTGCTGTCCAACAACGCCAACACGGGTGGCACGTGCTTCGGTGACTCGGGTGGCCCGAACTTCGTCGGGAAATCGAACGTCATCGGCGGCGTCACCTCGTACGGGCTCAACATCACCTGCGCCGGCACCGGCGGCGTGTACCGCGTCGACCGAAGCTGGAACCTCGACTGGATCACCGCAACGTTCGGACGGTACCTCTAGCCAGCACGCGCGCCGAATGAAGAAGGGCCGCCGAGAGGCGGCCCTTCTTTCTGTTTCAGCGCGGGCGGCCTACTGCGAAGCGACCTTCATCTCGTTCGGGATGACGTGGATCCACGGCTGCCCCGGCGACAGAAGTATCTGTTCGCCCGCGGCGTTCTTGAACACGAAGGGCGACGTGTCGTCACTGCGCGACCACGTGCCGTCCTGGCGGAGCCCGTCGCGGAACACGGTCGCCGGGCCGCTGCCGGTCATGCGCATGTCGTTCGACAGCGCGCCGGAGGCATCGACGATCTGGGGCACGTCCCAGATCTCGGTCTGGATGATCACGACGTCGGTCGCCGCGACCGGCTTGTTCGTGACGGCGTCCACGTCGCGGACAGCGCGCCCGGCGGCGTTCTGGAAGCGCGCGTAGGTCTTCGTTGAGGCGTCGTATTCGTAGCGCACCGCCGACGTGTCGGCGCGGTAGGGGATCGAGATCTCCGTCGCGGCCACGCCGCCGGTCATGCCCGCGAGCGTGGCGGGATGGTCCTGGGAGACCAGGAAGGCCCATTTGGGGACGTCCCGCACGGTCTCGGCCCCGAGCTTCTTCAGATTCTCGCGCTGGCTCGCGGCGCTGGTGAACAGGTTGTACGGCGAGGCCCGGAAGTTCACGCGGAAGTAGCCCTGGGCGCGGTCGGCGGACAACTCGATGTACTTGCCCTGCTCGGCGTCCTTGCTGATGAGCGACCAGGCGTGCGCCGACGTGCCGGAGTACACCAGCGCGCCGCGGACCATCTGCGTCAGCGTACGGTCGACCAGTCGCGCCGACCGCACGCTGCCGATCGTGGCCGGATCCTGCGCGTGGAACACCGCCGCGAGCCGCGTCACCCCGCCCTCGACGATGATCTCGAAGACCATGTCCGCTTGTCCGATGCCGTAGTGGGGCCGCGCGGCGGGCGCGTTGTCGATCTTGATGACGAGCGGTCGTCGGTCGGTGCTTGCCCCGTCGGCGGCCGGTAAGCCGCTGAGCGGCCAGCACTGCTCGCAGGCGGCCGCGGGGTCAAGCGCTCGCGGCGTCGCGCTCGCGACTGCGACCGACGATGTGGGCGCTGGAGAGAACTCGATCGTCTTCGGATCACCGCACGAGCCGACGATGAGCGCGATCGCGAGGAGAGGGGCGAGCGCGCGGACGTGAGAGCCGGTGACGTGCATCTGGTCTCGACTGTAGATGAGCGACGAGCATGCGTCATGCAGCGACGACAGCGCGAGGTACGCCGCGAGAGCGTGCGCGGCGAGCGGCGTCAGCCGCGAGTCGTAGAGCGGCGAAGAAGCGCTAGGGTCGCGGCGTCCTGACGACCCTGCGCCCACTGCAGCGCGACCATCTGGTCTCCGCCGCATCGAGGTCCGCGTACGAATCCTGCTTGCGCATCTCGCCAACGTCGACGCCGTGAGGGAGACCGGGCGCGACGAACGCGCCGACGCGATCGGTCAGGTAGGTGCTCTGCTCGAGGCACGCGCCGTGCCGACCACATCCGGTCGGCACGGCGTCCGCTCGATCGCTTGCTCGAACTATTGATTCAGATTCGGGAGAGTGATGAAGGGCGTCGCGCCGCTCCCCGTCACCTGTGGCATCTTTCCGTCCCACTTGTCGACCGCGAGGAACTGGACGTAGATGTCGCTGAGGGTCCTCTGCTGGAGCGCCTGGGCTTCGGCCGCCGCCTTGGCGCGCGTCAACACGGCTGTGGCTTCACCCTGGGCGGTGATCACGCGCGTGTCGGCCTCGACTTTGGCGCGTTGCTGCTCGTTCAGGGACTGTTGCACGCGCTGTGCGGCGACCTGCTTGGCCTCGATGGCGTCATTGAACGACTTGGCGAACTCGAAGGTCACGATGTTGAGCTCGTCAACGATGACGTTGAACGTGCCGAGTCGCTCTCGCAGGAATCCGCGCGCGCGATTCTTGACCTCCTCACGCTGGGTGATGAGCTCCTCGGCCGTGAACTGTGCGGTTGTGAACTTGAAGGCTTCCTGGATCGCCGGATCGACGATGCGCGTCTTGTACTGAGGGCCGATTTCCCGGTAGACGGTGGAGGCTCCCTTCGCGTCGAGGTGATAGTTCAACGCGATCGTGGTCTTCACTTCCTGCAGGTCGCGCGACGCGGCCGCCGCATCGACCTGCTCCTTTTGCGTGCGGACGTCCGCGATCCACACGCTCTCGGCGAACGGGATCTTGTAGTTGAGCCCCTGCTCGAAGATCGTGCCGGTGACGGCGCCAAAGCGCGTCACGACACCGACGTGACCGGCATCGACGATGACCGCGGTGTTGGCAATGGCGGCCAGCATGATCCCCGCGATGGGGATCGCGTAGAGAGCCGCGGGCAACGCCGGCTTTCCGCTCACCTTCAGACTGACACTGGTGACCCAGAGCGCGACGAGGACCAGAACCGGGATCGCGATGGAGATCGTCTCGAGCATCTCCCAACACTCCACAACCCGACGATGATCTCGGGTCCGGCCGCCGCCTCCCGCGTGTCGGCCCTCCGGGGTTTCCCCGGCCGCTCGACCTTACACCGGACGAGCGGGCAGGCATACCATTCGCCGCGGGCGGTGATACACGGATGACCTACATACAGGAACCCGGGCGACCCCCCGGCGAACCGGAGCCGGAGGACAGCGGCGACGTCGTCGTCGTGTCCGCCCCCGCGCGCCGTGAGCGTCCTTCTTTGCCGACGCCGCTGGCGATCTTCGTCGGCGCGCTGGTCCTTGCGATGGTCACCTTCGGATCATCGGTCGCCCTTCTCACGCGTGTCGCCACACTCGGGTCGCCTGGTGAAGGAGCGCCGACGCCGGTCCCGACCCGCGTGGCCACGCCCGCGCCCGTCGCCGTTGGCATCACGGCTGGCGCCGCGACCGCGGAGCGCCGCGACACCGGCGGGTACACCGTGACGTTCACCTGGACGCTGGACGGCGCGCGCTCGGGCGAAATCGTACGGTTGCGCTTCTCGATGGGAAGCCGAGTGGTCTCGGAGCAGAGCGGGGCGCTCGACTCGACCGTCTTCTCATCGTCGACGGGCCAGTTCACGTTGGCGACACAGCAGGAGTGCTCGGCGGACGGCTGGAGCGCGCAGGTCATCTTGATCCGCAGCGTCGCGCCGGTCGGCGACGCGACGTCGCGCGCCGCCGGCGTCAGCTGTCCGTGAACGGGGGATCGCTTTCCCGCGCCACAGCCTGTATGCTGACGTAAGAAAATCACTCGGGTCCTTCAAGAAACAGTCGGCGGATCGCGCCGGCGACGGCGAGCCGAGTCACATTTCGGCTCGCTTTTTTGTTGCCCGGCAAAGGAAATCAGTTGATCTCGCTTACCCCCGATCTCGACCGTGCTGTGAGGCAGCTCGGCTGGACCACCTTCACGCCCGTTCAGGAGCTCGCGATACCGCCGCTCCGGGCGGGGCGTGACCTCTTCGCCCAGGCGCAGACCGGCACCGGCAAGACCGGCGCGTTCGCACTCCCGATCCTCGAGCGCATCGAAGGGCGCGCCGGCGCACCATTCGCCCTCGTCATCGCTCCGACGCGGGAGCTCGGGCAGCAGGTCGCCCGTGATATCGAGGTTCTCGGCCGCTTCCGCAGCGCCCGCGTCGTCGCCGTATACGGCGGCGTTGGCTACCGAGCGCAGGAAGACGCACTCCGTCGCGGCGCGCACGTCGTCGTTGGGACGCCGGGCCGACTCCTCGACCTGGCCTCCCGCCGCACGCTCGACCTCTCCAGGATCCGGATCCTGGTGCTGGACGAGGCTGACCGTCTGCTCGACCTCGGCTTCGCGCCGGACATCGCCCGCATCGTCGCGCTGCTCAAGGGCCCGCGGCAGACCGCGCTGTTCTCCGCGACGCTCACGAATGACGTGCGAGCCGTCGCCCGCCGTTACACCAGGGATCCGGTCAGCGTGACCATCAAGCCGGAAGAGCCCCTGGTCGCGGCGATCGATCAGGCCTGGGTGCAGGTGCGCGAATCGGACAAGGTCGCCGCGTTGCACGAGATCCTGCGGCGCGAGGACGTTGTCCGCACGCTCGTCTTCCGGCGCACGAAGCACGGCGCCGACAAGCTGGTGAAGGCGCTCGAGCGCCTCGGCAGTCCGGCGCGTGCTCTACACGGCAATGTCGGCCAGCACGAGCGCGAGCGTGTCCTCGAAGGGTTCCGCAGCGGTCGTATTCCCACGCTCGTCGCGACCAATCTCGCGGCGCGCGGGATCCACGTCGACGACATCGGTCACGTCGTGAACTTCGATTTCCCCGAGGACGCCGAGACCTTTGTCCACCGCACCGGCCGCACCGGCCGCGCTGGCCGGCGTGGTGTGGCCTTCACCTTCGTGAACGAAACGCAGCATGCGGCGTTCGCCGATCTGAAGCGCCGCGCGAAGGTGCCGTTCCGCCAGGAGCGGCTGGGCGCTCGCTCGAGGTCCGCGGTGCCGGTGCCAGCCTAAAGACCCAGGTCCGACGGCGTCATCCGCGCACGGTAATGTCGACGTGCACGCCCTCGTCCTCGAGCCAGGTCACGCCGTCGACGACAAGTTGAACATTTAAGCGGTAGGTCCCCGGCAGTGCTCCGACCACCTTGAAGGTGAAGGTCGCGAGCTGGCGCTGAGCCACCACGGACTCCTCCTGCGCCGCGGGCCGGTCGTGCGTGAGCCACTCCACTCTCATCGCCGGCGGCAGCGGCTGCGGGCCCACCTCACCCAGTCGCATCTCCGACGGGCTGCCCTTGATCCATTGCGTGTGCCCCACGTTGCGGAACTGGATGGTCACGAGCGCGGTCTCACCCACGTCAAGGACCGGCGCGACCGTCTGCGTGTACCACTCGCCGTGGAGCTCTTCCGGAAGCGGGGTCCGCAGGCTGGCCGGATCGACGGTGGTCTCCGCCTCGGGCGTCGGGGTCGGGACAGCGCTGACCGGAGCCTTCAGCGGTGCCAGCAGAGGTCCGGACAGAAGCCACACGGCAGCGGCGGCGACGGCGAGCGTGAACAGCAGGGCGCCCCAGTGCATGCGGTGGTTCATCGGCGTAGGGTGCTGCAGCGGACGTGCCAGCGAAGAGACCGATTACTTAGTGACACCAACTATCGACCGCCGGCACGGCCACCGCGCAGATAGAATCCCAGGTACGCGCCGAGCTCGCTGCCCAGCGCCGTCAGCTCCCCACGGCGCTCGGCGCGCCGGATCTCGCGGCGGATGGCGCTCACGGAACGACGGAATGTGGCCCAACCCTCCGCTGTGAGGCTGATCTCTGCCGCCCTGCGGTCGTCTGCCCTCACTCGAACGACCATTCGCTTTTGGACCAGTCGGCGTAGCAAAACGCTTGCACTTGCCTGATCCATGTCGAGATCTTCGCGGACCTCCGCGAGTGGTATCTCGGCACCCCCGTACGCCGCCAGGCCGAGCAAGAAC
>DATKCP010000231.1:0-4323 GCA_035513115.1 Candidatus Limnocylindria bacterium
CCGGTCCGGCCCAGAGGTGCCGCGCGTGCTCGGCCTCCGGCGCGTGCATGACGACCTCGGCGCCGGCTCCCGCGAGCGTCCCCGCCATCCCGATGTGATCGGGATGCACGTGGGTCACGAATACCCGCTTCACATCCGCCAAGTCGATGCCGGCGGCGCGGAGGCCGTCGCGGAGGGCCTGCTCGCCCTCTTCGGTGTGCAGCCCCGTGTCGACCAGGGACCAGCCGCTCGAGCCCTCGACCAGATAGGCGTTCACGGCTCGCAGCGGGCCGGGGAAGGGGACAGGGATCTGACGGATACCGGGCGCGACGGCTATCTCAGTACCCACTCATCCGGTAAACTGGGTGTCTCCGGCCCGTTCGTCTAGTGGCCTAGGACATCGCCCTCTCAAGGCGAAGACCACCGGTTCGAATCCGGTACGGGCTACCGCGACCACTCGGCAAGCACTTAACCCCCGAGCCGTCTCCCGAGCTGTCGCTTTTCCCGCCCAAGTTGGGAGTCCGGCGGATGCGGTCGGGAAACCGTTCCCTCCATCGTCGTCGAGGGAGTTCGCGACAGGGAGGACCTCATGACGTCGATCTCAAAGGCGAACACGACGCCCAACATAGGTGAGGCACCAGCCGACCAGGCCGCCGAGCGGAAGCGCGCTCGCCTCGCGGCTCTCGCGCTCATCGCCAGCCCCGCCCTCTGGTTCGTGGGCGCGCTCGCGTTCTTCACCACCCTCGGGGCGTTCTACACCACGGACGATCCGGTCGCGAAGCTGAACGGCATCGCCGGCCAGCGCGTGGCCTGGACCGTCCAGAGCGTCCTGTTCGCGCTCGGCGGGCTCACGGCCGCGGCCGGCCTGATCATCGTCGCACGGCTGCTGCGCTCCGATGTACCCGCTCTGGCCCGCGCCGGGATGGTCGCGGCATCGTCCTCGGCGATAGCCACGGTGGCCATCCTCGCCATCCGCCTCGCCGCGCCGCTCGATGGCGTACGCGATGTGAGCGAGGTACCGCCGCTGCTCCTCGCCGTCCACAGCTCCATCGGGGCACCCTCGCTCCTCGGGAACGGCGTAGTCCTCGTGACCGTGGCCGCGGTCGCGCTCGTCGCGATCGCTCTGTACACGAGCCGGCGGGCCAAGGTCACCGGAGCGCTCGTTGCGCTGGCCTGCTCGGTCGTCGCGCTCGCGATCATTGCTCGCGGCGGGCTCCCTCCGGTCGTCGTGTATCCGATCGCCGCGGTCCTCGGGGTGCGGCTGCTCTTCTGGCGCCCGATCGGATCCTGATCCCGGCCACCCATACTGGCTACACGACGGTGACGAAGGTGGTGCACGCCGCGCGATCGATCCCGATCGCGCGGCGAGCCGCATCGACGTGGCTCGCGTGGAGCTGCGGGGCGGTCGGCGCCGCGCTCGTCTTCGTTCGCTACGCGCTCGAGGCGGGGACCGTCGCGCCGGACGCCTTCGGAGCCGTGAGCGTTCTGCTCCCCCTCGCGTTCCCGGCGCTCGGCGCGCTGTTAGCCTCGCGGCGGCCCGAGCATCCGATCGGCTGGCTGTTCCTCGCGATGGCCATCGGCTGGGGCGTGGCCGATGTCGCGGGCGCGTACCGCGAGAGCCTGCCGCAGGATCACACGCTTGCGAGCCTGGCCGCGTGGCTGCATGGCTGGCCCAACTACGTCGGCATCGGCGCGCTCCTGTTCATCGTTCTGCTCTTCCCTGACGGGCGCCCGCCCTCCCACCGGTGGCGCGCGGTCGCCTGGCTCATCGCCGGCTACACGGCCGCGAGCGTCCTGCTCGTCGCGATCGAGCCCGCGACTGCGACCGTCCTCCAGCCGTTGTTCCTGCCCCTGCTCGTGACGGCCGCGATCTCACTCGTCCTGCGCCTCATCCGCGCGACGGGAGTCGAGCGCCAGCAGCTCACGTGGCTCGTCGCCGCAGGCCTCGTTGTGATCGTGATGGTCCTGGTCACGTTCGCGCTCGAGACGCTGGCCCCTCCGTCCCTGGCCGGTCTCGGGAAGCTCTCGCGGCTCGCGCTCTACGCGAGCGTGTGTCTCGTGCCGATCTCCGTGGCCGTCGCGATCCTCCGCTACCGTCTCTATGATCTCGACCTCCTCGTCAATCGGACGCTCGTGTACAGCACCCTGACACTCGGCGTCCTCGCGTTCTACGTCGCGGTCGTCGGCTACCTCGGCTCGCTCTTCCGCGCTGGTGATGACCTGATCCTCTCTCTTGTGGCCACAGGTCTCATCGCCGTGCTCTTCCAGCCGCTGCGCGAACGTGTCCAACGCTCGGTCGATCGGCTGCTCTACGGGCGGCGGCACGAGCCATATGCCGTCCTGTCCGAGCTCGGCCAGCGCCTGGGGGCGACGCTCGCGTCGGATGCGTTGATCGAAGCCATCGTCGGTACCGTTCGGGAGTCATTGAAGCTGTCATACACGGCGGTCGCCCTGCGGATAGGTGACGAGACCACCGTCGCCGCCGCGTCCGGGGTTCCGAGAGACGAGCCGCTGCAAATTCCCCTGAAGCATCAGAACGAGGTCGTCGGTGCGCTGCTGGTGTCGGCCCGCAGGGGTGAGGAGCTCACCTCCGCGGACCAAAGGCTCTTGGACGATCTCGCGCGGCAGGCCGGGGTCGTCGTGCATGCCGTACGCCTTACGACCGAGCTGCGGCAGGCGAACGCGCACCTTCTCGCGGCGCGCGAGGAGCTGGTGAGTGCGAGGGAGGAGGAGCGGCGACGCCTTCGTCGCGACCTTCACGACGGCCTTGGTCCCCGTCTCGCGAGCCTTACCCTGCGCCTCGAGGCCGCGCGCGACGGTCTCGCGCGCGAGCCCGAGGCTGCTGCGCTCCTCGGCGATCTCGCTGAGCGCACCCGTGACGCGATCGCCGAGATCCGACGGCTGGTCACTAACCTCCGTCCGGCCGCGCTCGACGAACTCGGTCTTGTGCCCGCACTCCGGGAGGCTGCCGCCGAGTACGAGCACGCTGGGCGGCTCCGGATCACCGTGGAGGGATCTGATCTGCTGGCACTCCCCGCTGCGGTGGAGGTCGCCGCGTACCGGATCGCAGTCGAGGCGATGACGAACGTTGTTCGCCACGCGTCCGCGCGCCGGTGTGTCATCCGCCTCGCGGTCGATGGCTCAGGCGACCTGCAGATCGACGTCGCGGATGACGGAGGGGGTATCCCTGCGCATCCCCGCGGAGGCGTGGGCCTCCCCTCGATGCACGAGCGTGCCGCGGAGCTCGGCGGCAACTGCAGTATCGAGCGATCTCCAGCGGGCGGCACGCGCGTTCGCGCTGTCATACCGCTGAAGCGGGGCGATCTAGGCGAGAGAGCAGAGCGTGCCAGCGCGCCCGCGACGTTTCGCACATGAGCGCAGCCGTCGATCCGATCCGCATCCTCGTTGCGGATGACAACCCCGAGTTTCGCGATGGACTGGGCGCGATGCTCGCTCCCGTCAATGACATCGCCATCGTGGCGCAGGCGGCCGCGGGGTCCGAGGCGATCGCGCTCGCCGAACGTCTACAGCCGGATGTGGTGCTCATGGATCTGCAGATGCCCGGCGGCAACGGTATCGAGGCCACCCGCGCGATCGTCGGATCGAGCCCGCACATCGGCGTGCTTGCGCTCACCATGTTCGAGGACGACGCCTCGGTCTTCGCGGCGATGCGCGCTGGAGCCCGAGGCTATCTCCTCAAAGGCGCGCCGAAGGGCGAGTTGCTGCGCGCCATCCGCGCCGTCGCGAACGGTGAAGCGATCTTCGGTCCGGCGGTGGCGAGACGACTCATGGGTCTGTTTGCCGAAACCGACGTTCGCACAGCGCCGCTGTTCCCGGAGCTCACCGAGCGGGAGCGCGAGGTGCTTGCGCTCATTTCCCAGGGCCGGACGAACGGCGATATCGCCGCGGAGTTTGTGCTGAGCCTGAAAACGGTGCAGAACCACGTCTCGAACATCTGCCACAAGCTCCAGGTCGTCGATCGCACGCAGGCTGTGCTCCGTGCACGTGAGGCCGGACTACGCCGAGACCCGCAGCGACGCCGTTGAGCGGCGGGCTGTCGGGCCCTACCCCGGCGAGTCAGCGCGAGCTCGTCCCGCTTCGACTACGGCGTCGAGTTCGAGTGCGGACTCGACCTGATCCTCGACGGTCCCGAGCGGGCGCGTTCCGCGCCCGGCCGCGCGCGGCGGCGAGGCAGAGTTACCTCGTGAGCTGGAACGCCGCCGTCTACGCGCTCGTGCGTCGCATCCCGCGCGGGCGCGTCGCGACCTACGGGCAGATCGCCGAGATGCTGGGCCGCCCCCGCGGTGGTCGTGAGGTCGGCTGGGCGATGTCCGTCTGCTCGGA
>DATKCP010000232.1:0-10630 GCA_035513115.1 Candidatus Limnocylindria bacterium
AGGCCGGCAGGATACGGCGCGGACGCTCCGCGACGACTTCGCGCCGCTCCGTGGTGCGTGCCGCCGGCGCCGCGGGACGCGCCGGGACCGGACGGACGGGCGCGACGGCCGCCACCGCCTGTGACGGTGCGAGCAGCCCGCCAAGCCAGCCGCCGAAGATCGCGGCCAGGAAGCCGAGGATCGCCCCAAAGGTCAGGGCGTCACCCAGTGCGTACAGATTGAGATCGCGAACGCCCGGAATGACGTCGGCCGCCGAGCGGATGCCCGACGCGGCGAAGAGACCGTTGTCGGCCGCGACGCCGAGAAGCATGAGGACGAGCAGGATGAACAGCGTGAAGAACGCGGTCATCATCCCGTGCCAGCTGGTGCGGTAGCCCGCCATACGGCCGGCCACGTAGCCACCGACGATGTAAGAAAGGAAGAGGCCGAGGACGACGGGGACGGCGACGGCGATGTCGCCGACCGGGGCGCCAGGTATGACGAGAAGGCCCGCGACGATGGGCGCGAAGATGACCGAGGCGCCGATGGTCGCGACCCACCCGCCGAGGACCGCGCCCCACGACGTGCCGGCCGGGCGCACGACCAGATTCGAGTTCGCCATGTCAACACCCTCCTTAGAACACGCTCGGAACGGACCTCTCTCGCGCCGCTCCGGGCCGGGTCCAAAGCATGCAAATCCCGGGCCGCACGGCGCGGGGGCAGTCTGCTAGGCGAGCGCCGCCTTCGCCCCGGCGGCGCGAGCCAGCTTTGGCGCGAGATCGGTGCGCTCCCACGGCAGGTCCAGATCGGGCCGGCCGAAGTGCCCGTACGCCGCTGTCTGCCGATAGATGGGACGGCGCAGCTGGAGGCAGTCGATGATCGCGCCGGGTCGGAAGTCGAAATGCTCCGCGATAAGCTTGCGGAGGGTCTCATCCGACACCTTGCCGGTGCCGAACGTCTCCACGTTCAGCGAGATCGGCCGGGCGCCGCCGATGATGTACGCGAGCTGCACCTCGAAGCGGTCCGCGAGACCGGCGTGGACCACGTTCTTCGCGACGTAGCGGGCGGCGTAGGCGGCCGAGCGGTCGACCTTCGTCGGATCCTTGCCGCTGAACGCGCCGCCGCCGTGCCGGGCGTAGCCGCCGTAGGTGTCGACGATGACCTTGCGTCCCGTGAGACCGGCGTCGCCCATCGGTCCGCCGATGGTGAACGCGCCGGTGCCGTTCACGAGGTACTTGGTCCTCGCGTCGAGCCAGCGCTCCGGGATCGCCGACTTCACGACGACGTCGCGGATCTCGGCCACGATGCGGTCGAGTGCGATGTCCGGATCGTGCTGCGCGGCCACGACGACGGTGTGCACGCGCTGCGGAACGCCACGCGAGTACTCGACCGTCACCTGGCTCTTCCCGTCGGGCCGCAGCCACGGGAGCCGCCTGGACTTCCGCGCCGTTGCCAGCTCCCGCGCGACCGCGTGCGCGAGCGTGATCGGTAGCGGCATGAGCTCCTCGGTCTCGCGCACCGCGAAGCCGAACATCATCCCCTGGTCGCCGGCCCCGAGCTCGTGCGGATCGGTGCCCGCGCGCGCCTCGAGCGATTCGTCCACGCCCTGCGCGATCTCGCGCGACTGCTCCTTGATCGCCGTGAGGACGCCGCAGCTCTGGTAGTCGAAGCCGTAGTCGGCGTTGACGTATCCGATGTCCTTCACGATCCCGCGCACGAGGCCGGGCACGTCCACCCAAGCGGTCGTCGTGATCTCGCCGCATACGAGGATGGTCCCCGTGGTGGTCGCGGTCTCGCAGGCGACACGGGCGTTCGGGTCCTGGCGCAGGCACTCGTCCAGCATGCCGTCGGAGATCTGATCGCAGAGCTTGTCCGGGTGGCCCTCGGTCACCGATTCGCTGGTGAAGAGCGTTTGGTCAGCCGTCATGAACGAGCTCGCCACTCTTACGTTCCCGCCTTCCACGACTTCGCGTAGATCGATTGCTGTTCGGTCATCGTGTCGATGCGCATGCCCATGGCCTCCAGCTTCGCGCGCGAGATCTGCTCATCGAGCTCGCGCGGCACAGGGTAGACCTGCGGGGCAAGCGTTCCCGCGTTCTTGATCAGGTACTCGATCGCGAGCGCCTGGTTCGCGAACGACATGTCCATCACCGCGGCCGGGTTGGCCTCCGCGGCGACATGGTTCACCAGCCGCCCTTCGCCGAGCACGAAGATCTTGCGCTCCCCGAGGTCGTACTCCTCGACGAAGCGCCGGACCTCCCGCTTCGCTTTGGTGAGCTTCTCCAGCGCCCCGAGCTCGATCTCGTCGTTGAAGTGCCCGGCGTTCGCGAGGATCGCGCCGTCCTTCATCGTCGGAAAGTGCTTCGCGGCGATGACGTTCACGTTCCCGGTGCAGGTGATGAAGAGGTCGCCACGCCGGGCGGCTTCGGCGATGGGCATCACCTGGTAGCCGTCCATCGCGGCCTCGAGGCCGCGCAGCGGGTCGACCTCGACGATGATCACGATCGATCCCATGCCACGGAAGCGCGACGCGACGCCGCGGCCGACCCAGCCGTACCCGGCGACGACGACGGTCTTTCCCGCGAGCAGGATGTTGGTCGCGCGCAGGATGCCGTCGACCGCCGACTGGCCGGTCCCGTACTGGTTGTCGAACATGTGCTTGGTGTGCGCCTCGTTCACCGCGACGATCGGATAGGCGAGGACGCCTTCCGCGGCCATCGCGCGCAGGCGGATCACGCCCGTGGTCGTCTCTTCGGTCCCGCCGGTCACGTGCTGAAGCAGGTCCTTGCGCTCGGTGTGGAGCAGCGTGACCACGTCGGCGCCGTCGTCCATGGTGATCTGCGGCCTTGTCTCGAGCACCGCGTTGATGTGCCGGAAGTAGGTGTCGCGGTCCTCGCCCTTGCGAGCGAACACCGCGATCCCCTCGTTCGCCACCAGCGCCGCGGCCGCGTCGTCCTGCGTCGATAGCGGGTTCGAGGCGCAGAGCGCGACGCTCGCGCCCGCGTCGCGGAGCGCGACGGCCAGGTTCGCGGTCTCGGTGGTGACGTGGAGGCAGGCGGCGATGCGCAGCCCCGCGAACGGCCGCTCCTTCGCGAGGCGCCTGCGGATGCCCGCGAGGACCGGCATCTCGCGGCCGGCCCACTCGACCCGGCGGGAGCCGGCGTCGGCCAGCCCCAGGTCGACAACGTCGTGACGCGGTGCGGTGGTAGTGGTCATCTCATCCTCCCCAGGATCCGATCCCAGGCCGAGCGGCGCACCGCAGGGCCCTCGATGAACGGTCCGTGAACGTGGTAGCCGAGACGGTCGTACACGGCGATCGCCTGTGCGTTGTCCTGCCGCACGTTGAGCACCACGTCCCGGTGCTGCTCGAGCGCGGCCTCGGTCACGGCGGACGTCGCCGACGTCGCCATACCGCGGTCGCGGTACGCGAGGCGCGTGAGCACGTTGCCGACGGCAGCGATGTTCGAGAGACGCGAGCGCACGTGGGTTCCGGCCGCGGACACGAGCGTCGTTCCGACGTACACGCCGAAGTAGATCTCGCGCTCCAAGCGCGCCTGGGTGAAGTACGTACGCGAGGCGTGCCCGTAGAGATCGATGACGTCGTCCAGATGATCCGGACCGAGGCGCGTCACGCGGTGCGTGACGCGCGGGCGGAACGCCGCGACCGATACGGCCATGCGATGCATCTTCTCGACGCGCTCGAAGCGGTACACGCTCTCGACGGCGAGACGCGCCGCGGGCGGGGTCGCCACGACAATGCGCGGCTCGCGGATGCCGCCCTGGAAGATCGACACGAGTGCCTCGCTCTCGCCGCTGGCGAAGCAGGGCCGGAACGGCAACGCCTCCACCACGAGGGCGCACGCGACGACCTCCTCGCCACGGGTGGCGGTCCACCAACGCGCCTTCTCGATCTCGGCCGCGTCGATGTCCGCGAGCGCGTATGCCGCCATGAGCCGATCGCGCTGGAAGAAAGCACGCGCGCTCTCGGCCGAGGGGTGGTCCTCGAGGCGGATCTCGGGCAGGAGCGGGGCCGCGGTCATCGGTCCTCCTTCTCAATGGAAAGGACCAAGCGGGCCTCCGCCGGTCGCAGGATCGCTATGCCTGGATGAGTGTAACTATGTCGTACCCCGAGAGCTTGTCGCGCCCTCTGAGCGCCACGAGCTCGATGAGGAAGGCGAGCGCGACGATCTCTCCTTTCAGCTGCTTCACCAGCTCGATCGTCCCGGCGACGGTACCTCCGGTCGCGAGGAGATCGTCGACGATGAGCACCCTGGACCCGGGCTTGATCGCGTCTCGGTGCATCTCGAGCGTGGCCGAGCCGTATTCGAGGTCGTATTCGACGCTGACCACGTCGGCCGGAAGCTTGCCGAGCTTCCTCACCGGCACGAACCCGACGCCGAGGTTGTACGCGATCGGGGCGCCGAAGATGAAGCCACGCGACTCCATACCGACGACGACGTCGATGTCGCGCTTCCCGACGCGTTCCATCAGTCCGTCGACGGCGGCCTTGAACGCGTCGCCGTCCCTCAGCAGGGTCGTGATGTCCTTGAAGAGGATGCCCGGCTTGGGGAAGTCGGGAACATCGCGGATCCGAGTCGCGAGGTCACTCGTCCTCACGGGCACGGACGAAGCCTAAACGAGGCGCGCATCGGTGAACAACCTTTCCACCCGGTGCGTGAGGCCGTCGCTGACGACCACGCTCACGTTGGTGTTGGTCGCGGGACTGCGATCGAGGCGCGGCAGCAGGCCCAGGAAGTGGCTCATGAGGATCCGCGTGACGCCACCGTGCCCGACGACCAGAACGCGCTGCCCCGCGCTCTCGGCCGCGATGCGCGTGATCACGCGGTGCGCGCGAGAGAGGACCTGGTCCAGCGTCTCGCCGCGTGGCCACGCGACGAAGCCGTCGTCGCTCCACTCCGGCAGACCGCGGACCTCGTCGAATGGCACGCCGGTCTTCTCGCCGACGTCGATCTCCACCAGGTCGGGCTCGAGATCGAGCGGCAGCTGATGCCTGCGCGCGATGACGAGCGCGGTGTCACGACAGCGCGAAAGCGGGCTCGAGACGATGCGGTCGAAGTGGACGTTCGCAAGCGCTTCGGCGACGGCCTTCGCCTGCTGGCGTCCACGTTGCGTGAGCGGACTGTCGGTCCGTCCCGCGAAGCGATGCGCGGCATTGGCTTCGCTCTCGCCATGTCGCACGAAGTAGAAGGTGACGGGCTCGGTCATGCGACGAGCAGGTCCGCGACGTCGGACCATCCGTTCACGCGCGTGATGAGGCGGTGCCTGACGTCGCGGTTCCACGGATGGTCGAAGAGGAGGACGCGGACTCCCGCCTCGGCGAGGCTGTGCGCGATGAGGTCATCGTCTTCGCAGAACGCATCGAGCCGCAGCTCCTGCGCGAGCCGTGTCTTGTACTGCGCCGAGCCCTGTGGGTCGTAGCGCCCGCGCGGATGGTCCGGCCGGAATTCCCCGATCGGCTTGAGGTGCACCGCTTTCGCGTAGTCGAAGAGGCCCTTCTCGCGCAGCCACGTTTCCGTGATCATCCGGCGGCGCTCGGCGCGAGCGGTGATGAAGTACAGCTCGTGGCCGGCCGCGACCAGCTGCTCCAGCACCGCGGGGCAGTTCTGGTAGACCTCGAGCTCGCTGAAGAACCCGCCGTCGTAGAGCTTCATCCGGAAGCGGTCGCGCTGTTCGAGCGTGACGCGCTCGAGACCGGGTACGAGCTTGTCGTGCGGGGCGCCCTTCTCCATGCGCGATAGGAGGTGCCAGCCGATCTCCCGCTCGTCGGGCAGCTCCACGCCGAACTCCTCCGCGAACCTGCGCAGGTACGGCACGGCGCAGATGGCCATGACGTCGTCGAGATCGATGCCGATGCGGCTCATGCGTGCGGTACCGGCGCGGGCAGCGTCGACCACAGCCCAACGAGGAGCGTCGCGTTGAAGGACCAGTGGGCCGCGATCGTCGTCGCGAGGGTCTTCGTCCGAAGGCGCAGCCACGCCAGCACGAGGCCGCCGGCGAAGACGACCGCGAGCGCCCCGCCGATCGCCGGCACGTACCACGGCGTGAGCGCGACCGTGGTGTCGTTCACGGTGAAGACCGCGACCGCCGCGTGCCATAGCGAGAACGCCGCGGCCGATCCGAGGAGCGCGGCGCGCGCGCCGCTCTTCCGCAGGAGTCCGACGAGCGTGCCGCGGAACGCGATCTCCTCCGGCAGCACGGTGCCGAGCGGAAGGAAGATGAGGAGGTGGCGCGTGAGGTCCGCCCCGGTGACGCCGCGCAGCGGGTCGTACGCGACCGGCCCGCCGACGACCAGGGATGCGAGCTGCAGGCCGGCGACGCCCACGACCGCGATCGCGGCACCGGCCACCGCGCCGAGCGCCGCGCCGCGGAGCCACCCGGACGGCCGCAGTCCCATCGCCGACGCATCGAGGCCGGCGCGCCACGCGACGACGGCCGACACGATCGTGATCGTCGCGCCCGCCGCGACGAACGCCCAGCTCCCGCCCGGTAGCCGCGCGGTCGCACCGATGAGCGGCGGCGCGGCGTTCCCCCAACCCACGAGCAGCGCGGCGAAGATCCAGATCATGCGGCGACCAGATCGAGCAGCCGCGTGAGCGCGTCGCGCCAGTCCCCGCGGGTGTCGAGCACCGAAAGGCGGATCTGCCGCTGGCCGGTCTGCGCCTTCGGGAACACGCGGGTGACGGCGCCGCGCTGCTGCGGCGTGATGTCGCGGGCGAGAACGAGCCGCAGCTCGGGGCCTCGGGCCCGCACCTCGGTCGCCCCGGCGCTCACGGCACGCAGCTTCACCTCGACGCCGTAGAGGAGGTTGCGCACCGGATCCGGCGGCGGACCGTAGCGGTCACGCAGCTCGTCGCGCAGCGCGGTCAGATCCTCGAGCGACCGCAGCTCGGCGATGCGCCGGTACAGCTCCAGCTTGCGCTGGCGGCTCGGAACGTACTCGTCGGGGATCGCCGTCGAGAGCGCGAGGTCCACGGTGACCTCCGGCAGAGCCTCCGCTTTCGGCGCGCCGCGCTGCTCGTTCACGGCGCCCTCGAGCATCTGCGTGTACAGCTCGAAGCCGACGGCCGCGACATGACCGTGCTGCTCCGCGCCGAGAATGTTGCCGGCGCCGCGGATCTCGAGGTCGTGCATCGCGATCTTGAAGCCCGCACCGAGCTCGCTCGCCTCGAACACGGCCTGTAAGCGCTTGCGCGCGTCCTCGGTGAGTCGCTCCTGCTTCTCGTGCAGGAGATAGGCGTAGGCCTTCGCCGCGCTGCGGCCGACACGCCCGCGCAGCTGGTAGAGCTGCGCGAGTCCCAGCTGGCCCGCGCGGTCGATGATGATCGTGTTGACGTTCGAGATGTCGAGGCCGGATTCGATGATCGTCGTGCAGACGAGGACATCGTGCTCCGCGTCCGCGAATTCGACCATCACCCGCTCGAGCTTCCGTTCGTCCATCTGACCGTGGCCGACGATGAAGCGCGCGGTCGGGACCAGGGCGCGGAGACGCTGCGTCTCGTGCTCGATCCCCTGCACGCGGTTGTGCACGTAATACACCTGACCGCCACGATCGAGCTCGCGCATGATCGCTTCGCGCAGCACGTCGTCGCTGCGCTCGACGACGTGGGTCTCGATCGGCTGGCGATCCTCGGGCGGCGTCTCGATGACGCTGATGTCGCGCACGCCGGACAACGCCATGTGGAGCGTGCGCGGTATGGGTGTCGCCGTCATCGACAGAACGTGCACCTCGGTCCGCATCTGCTTCATTCGCTCCTTGTGCTTCACGCCGAAGCGGTGCTCCTCGTCGATCACGAGCAGCCCGAGGTCTCGAAAGCGCACGTCCTTCTGCAGCAGTCGGTGAGTTCCGATGACGACATCGACCTCGCCGGTCTCGAGCTGCGCGACGACCTCGCGCTGCTCTGGCGGCGTCCGAAAGCGCGACAGCATCGCGACGCGCACCGGGAAGGTCGCGAGACGCTCGGAGAACGTCTCGAAGTGCTGCTGCGCGAGCACCGTCGTGGGAACGAGCACCGCGACCTGCTTCCCGTCCTGCACGGCTTTGAACGCCGCGCGCAGCGCGACCTCTGTCTTGCCATAACCGACGTCACCGACCACGAGTCGGTCCATCGGGCGTGCGCGCTCCATGTCGCGCTTGCTGTCGTCGATCGCCTGCAGCTGATCGGGTGTCTCCGTGAACGGGAAGGCGTTCTCCATCTCGATCTGCCATGGCGTGTCCCTGCCGAACGCATGTGCGCTGATCGTCTCGCGCTCCGCGTACAGGCGCAGCAGCTCGCGCGCGATCTCCTCCACCGCCTTCTTCGCCCTGCGCTTCGTTGCGGCCCAGTCGCGGCCACCGAGCGCGGACAGCGCCGGTGGTGTGCCGCCGACGTAGCGGGTGACGCGGTCCACGCGCTCGGTCGGGAGCGAGACGGCATCGGTGCCCGCGAAGCGGAGCTCGAGGTACTCACGCACCACACCGGCGATCTCGCGCGTGATGAAGCGCTCGAACCGCGCGATGCCGTGGTCCTCGTGCACGACGTGGTCCCCCGGCTTGAGGTCCGAGAGGAACGAGCCGACCGCGACGCGGCGGTGGCGTCGCTCAGGGTGGCGTGGCTTGCGGAAGCCGAAGACCTCCGCGTCCGTGAATACGCGCAGGCCCAGCTCGGGAACGGCGAAGCCTTCCGCCAGACCCACGTGCGCGAGGACGAGCGCGCCCTCGGCCGGCGTCTGGGTCACGCTTTCACGCGGTGCCGCGGTCACGTCGCGGTCCGCGAGCAGCTCCGCGAGGCGCGCCGCCTGCGGCGACGCGACGACGCGGAGATCGCGGCCCGCCGCCGCGACTTCACGCAGGAACGCGTCGAGCCTGCCGGCGTACGAGGTGACCCCGCCCCACCCGAGGCGCAGCGCGTCCGGGTCGGGACGCACGCGCACCGCGCCGTGCTCGTCGGCCGAGGCGTCCAGGCGGTCGCGCGGCACGTACGGCGGCGGGAACGCGGCGACGGCGAGCCCCTGCTCGCGCAGCTCCTCGCGGCGCTCTTCGGCCTGCGCCTCGTGCGCGTCGTGAGTCAGGCCCAGTTCCACGGAGTCCTCGAACACGACCGTGGCGCGACCCTCCAGATGGTCGAGGAGCGAAGCGGTAGCTCCGAGCGCCGCGGCGAAGGCGTCGGTACCGGGCGCGGCGCGCCCCTCGCGAAGCGCCTCCACGAGCGAGGCGTACGGCCACAGCTCGTCGTCGTCGTTCCGGGAGCGCTCCCAGCTCGCGGCGGAAAGACGCTCCGCCAGCGCGGCCGCACCTTCGAGCGAGTACTCGCGTGCCGGCAGGACGTCGACGGCATCGACCGCGTCCTGCGAGCGCTGGGTGACCGGATCGAACGTCCGAAGGGTCTCGATCTCATCGCCGAAGAGCTCGATGCGTATCGGCATGCCGGCCGACGCCGGATACACGTCGAGGATCCCGCCACGGCGCGAGAAGCTGCCTGGCTCCGCCACCTCCGGGACCGGCTCGTACCCGAGGTCGAAGAGCCACGCCGCGGTCGCGTCCCACGAGACCTGGTCGCCCGCGCGCAGCGTCCGTCCGCGTTCGCGAAGGTCCGCGGGCGCGATCGTGTGCTGCATCAGCGCGCGCAGGGACGCGACCACGGCGACCGGCTCGCCGGCGGTGTGCGCGCGCCAGAGGGTGAGCAGGCGTTGATGCACCGCCCCCGCGGACGCCGTGCCGATCTCGTACGGCATCGTCTCCCGCTCGGGGAACGCGAGCACCCGCTCGTCACCGAGCCACGCGGCGAGCTCCGCGCGCCATCGCCTCGCGCGGTCATCGCTCGGGGCCACCAGGACGAGGCTCCTCCGCGCGACGGCGACGAGCGACGCCCACGCGAACGCGCGCGCGCCCGCGGTCGCGTCGGCGACCTTCGTCGACCGCCGCTCATCGAGGCGCTCGGCGAGCTCGCGGAAGCGCTCGCTCCGCTCGGCGAGCGAGAGGATGCCGCCGAGACGCGCCGTCGACCCGAGCGCGGTCGCGCTAGCCATTGAAGCGGTCCATCGCGCTTCTGATCCCGTCGCGGACCGCGACCTCCGCGGCTTCGGCCCCGCGCACGATCATCTGATCCGCCTCGGCGCGCTCGTCGGCCGCGAACGGCGCGAGTACGTACTCGGCGAGGTCACCGATCTCCGTCGTCGGATCCACGGGTGCGACGCCGAGCCGCAGACGCGGGAAGCCCTCGCCGATCTCGCTCGTGATCGAGCGCATCCCGTTGTGGGTGCCCGGTCCGCCGCGCTCGCGGAGCCGGACCTTGCCCAGCGGCAAGTCGATCTCGTCGAAGATGACGAGCAGAGCGTCGGGCGAGAGGCGGTAGCGGTCGAGCAGCTTCCCGACTGCTCGCCCGCTGTCGTTCATGAACGTCTGCGGTCGTGCGATCGCGATGCGTATGTCACCGAGTGAGCCTTCCGCGATGCGCGACTCGGCGGCCTTGGCGTCGAACTCGAGGCGCGCGCGCTTGGCCAGCCTGTTCGCGACCTGGAACCCGACGTTGTGCCGTGTGTTCGCATAGCCGTCACCGGGATTCCCCAGGCCGACGACCAGGCGATCGACGCGCGGCGGAGCGGAACGCCCAAAGAGCTTCGCCAGACGCACCAGTCCTGTCACTCTCCTTCG
>DATKCP010000233.1:0-4565 GCA_035513115.1 Candidatus Limnocylindria bacterium
CGGATCACCGCCCCCACCCGGACGTGGTGCGGGCGAAGCGTGAAAGCATCGCGCCCTTCGGAAAGGTGCCGAGGGCTTCTTCACCGCAAATGAGTGGCGGGAGCTCGTCGCGAAGTACGAACATGCGTGTGCCTACTGCGGCACGATCGGTCCCTTGGAGCAGGACCACTGCCTGCCGCTGGATCGCGGCGGCAGCAACTGGATCGAGAACATCCTGCCAGCTTGCCGCGGGTGCAACGCGCGTAAGCACTTGCTGACCGAAGAGGAGTTCCGCGCCCGCCTAGCGGCAGAGGCCGCCGCGGCTCAGCCTGGGCGCATTCCAGGACCAGTAAGGAAAGAACGCGCCGAGCAGGCGCGCCGACAGGAGGCTCACGAGGACCGAAGCGCATAGAGCAGCGCGAGACGCATCACAACGATCAATAGAGTGAGCACCCCTGCCGTCACGACGCCTTGACCTGTTCCCGGTGGTCCTTGCGCGACCGCGACTGCGACCACGACCTCGCCGGAATCTCGGGAGCCGCCGCAACGGCAACCCGCCGCCGCTCTCGCGATCGCAGAGCCGATCGCGGGCTGGTCACAAATGGCAGCGCAGTACTCATACGGTCCCATTGCACCGACGTCGGCTGGTTGCTAGATAAGTGTGCATGGCGTACAAGGATCCAGAGCGACAGCGGGCCTACGCGCGCGAGTGGCTGAAGCGCAATCCCGAAAAGGCGCGCGAGGCGATGCGGCGCTGGCGAGCCCGTCATCCGGAGTTGTTACGAGAACGGCGCCGAAAGTACAGGCGAGCAGCACGCCTGCGTGATGGCGCAAAGCTCAACGCGCAGCGGGCCGCCTATCTCGCGGCGAATCCGGGGGTCAGGCGCGCCAAGGAACAGGCATATCGGGCGCGAAAGGCAGCTGCCGCCGGATCATTCACTGGCGCCGAGTGGCTCGCTCTGGTCGCGCGCTGCGGCAACGTTTGCGCGTATTGCGGAGCCGGCGGACCGCTTGAACCAGACCATCGGGTACCGCTCTCTCGCGAAGGGACCAACTTCATCGACAATATCTTGCCGGCGTGCCGGAGCTGCAACGGTACGAAACATACGATGACCGAAGATGAATTCCGAACGCGGCTCGCGTCACAACGCGCCACGACCATCCCGCCGACGATAGAATGAGTGCTCACGACCCCGTCTGGCTGGGTAGCTCAGTTGGCAGAGCAAGGGACTCATAAACCCTAGGTCGCGGGTTCAAGTCCCGCCCCAGCCACCAGTGAGCGACTCACACAAATGACAGACATCGTGAGCGCAGTCCGCTCATTCGCGCGCGCTCACAACCTCCTGCGGCCCGGTCCGCTCATCGTCGCAGTTTCCGGTGGCACCGACTCCACCGCGCTCTGCCTCCTGCTCGCAGAGTTGACGGACGAGTTCGCGCTCGTGCTCCACGTCGCGCACTTCGATCACCGCGCTCGCCCCCGTGCGGCGGCGGCGGACGCCGCGTTCGTCGCAGAGCTCGCGAACCAAATCGGCGCGCCGCTCCGTGTTGGTCGCGCGGACGCGGCGCCGAAGAACGAGGATGACGCGCGTAGCGCGCGGTACGAGTTCCTCCGCCGGGTGGCGCGCGAGCACGGCGCGACGGCGATCGCGACCGGGCACACCCGCGACGATCAGGCCGAGACGGTGCTGCTCCATCTCACCCGCGGCACCGGGCTCGCGGGTCTCGCGGGGATGCGGCCCGAGCGTGATGGCATCGTCCGTCCGCTGCTCGCGCTCGGTCGCGCGGACACCGTCGCCGTGTGTGCCGCCGCGGGGATCACGCCGCGCGAGGACCCGACCAATCGCTCCCTGCGCTTCGCGCGCAACCGCATCCGGCATCGCGTCCTGCCCGAGCTCGCGAAGCTCAACCCGGAGATCACCAGCGCGATCGCGCGGCTCGCGGACGCCGCCGCCGCGGTCGCGGACATCTCGGCCGACCAGGCCACCGCGGTGCTGCAAGCGGCGGCGGCCGACGACGCCGTCAGGCTCGATCGCCTTCCGCCGCAGGGCGAAGCCCGCGCGGATGCTCTCGCGCTGTGGTGGGCGCGGCGCACGGGCCAACGCCTCGCTGCCCGTCACCGGTCCGCGCTCGGACGTCTCGCGGCGACGACCGACGGCTCGCGATCGCTCGACCTGCCCGGCGGGCGAGCGCTTCGTGAATACACCACGCTGCGGATCGTTCCAGTGGAAGGAGAGGCCGCGAAGGATGGGCCCGTCACGCTCGAACGCGGACAGACCGCGGACTGGCATGGATGGCGCTTCGGGCTGGGCGTCGAGCTGGACGGCCGCGCGGAGCTCGCGCTCGTCGACGTCGAGCGCGTCAGCGTCCGTGGCCGCCGACCAGGAGACAGGATGGACGGCCCGCGAGGCCCAAAGGTCCAGGACGTGTTCACGGACGCGAAGATCCCCGCGCGAGAGCGAGACGCATGGCCCCTGGTCGTCGCTGACGCCGCGGTGCTATGGATCCCCGGGGTCACGCGACCGCCACGTACCGGCGGAACGGTGCTTCGTGCCCTACGAATGGGGGAGGACGCCCGGGAATGACCCTTGGTAACCGCGAGCAGGTAGCATCGTTTATAGAAGAGCGCCCACCGGGCGAAAAGAGAGGCCGACGACGAACCTAGACAACCGCATCTTCAAGAACGGCATCCTGACCCTGCTCCTGGTGGTCATGGGTCTGGCGCTGCTGTACGCCTACCGGTCGCAGACGCCCTCGGTGACACCGATCGACTACAGCGCGGCGGTCCGGGAGATCAACAGCGGTCAGGTGCAGAAGGTCACGATGGTCGCCAACAAGGCGACGCTCGAGCTGCGCGGCGGCACCGAGAAGAAGCAGGTGACCCTGCCGGAGCGCCCGGAGGCGTTCGAGAAGCTGCTGGCCGACTACAACCTCACGAACCCGTCTCGGAACATCGACATCGTCTACCACGAAGAGAGCGCGACGTTCTCGGTGGTCGGCTCGATCTTCCTGAGCCTGTTGCCGGTGCTCCTGATCGGTGGCTTCTTCTTCTACATGATGCGGCAGGCCCAGGGCACGAATAACCAGGCCCTTTCGTTCGGAAAGAGCCGCGCCAGGATGTTCATCGGCAACAAGCCGACGACCACATTCGAAGACGTCGCCGGTGTCGATGAGGCCAAGCAGGAGCTTGCCGAGGTCGTCGAGTTCCTCAAGTACCCCGAGAAGTTCTCGAGCCTGGGCGCCCGCATCCCGCGCGGCGTCCTGCTCGTCGGACCGCCCGGCACCGGCAAGACCATGCTCGCGCGCGCAGTCGCCGGCGAGGCCGGCGTGCCCTTCTTCTCGATCTCGGGCTCCGAGTTCGTCGAGATGTTCGTGGGTGTCGGCGCCTCGCGGGTCCGCGATCTGTTCGATCAGGCCAAGCGCAACGCGCCCTGCATCGTGTTCATCGATGAGATCGACGCGGTCGGCCGGCAGCGTGGCGCGGGCCTTGGCGGGTCGCACGACGAGCGCGAGCAGACCCTCAACCAGATCCTGGTCGAGATGGACGGTTTCGACACCGGCACCAACGTGATCGTGCTCGCATCGACGAACCGTCCCGACGTCCTCGACCCGGCGCTTCTCCGTCCCGGCCGCTTCGACCGGCAGGTCGTGCTCGACCGTCCGGACATCAGGGGCCGCCGCGCGATCCTCGACGTGCACGTTCGCGGCAAGCCGCTGGACAAGAACGTGGAGCTGCTGCGCATCGCGCAGATCTCGCCAGGCTTCTCGGGTGCCGACCTCGCGAACGTCGTGAACGAGGCCGCGATCCTCGCCGCGCGCCGCAACAAAAAGACGATCGGCCAGATCGACTTCGAAGAGGCGCTCGAGAAGGTCGCCCTCGGTCCGGAGCGCCGTTCGCGCGTCATCACCGAGAAGGAGAAGTGGATCGTGGCCTATCACGAGGCCGGTCACGCGCTCTGCTTCAAGCTCCTCAAGCACACCAACCCCGTGCACAAGATCTCGATCGTCGCCCGGGGCATGGCCATGGGCGTCACGTGGTCGCTCCCGCAGGAAGACCGGTACATGCGGACCAAGCGCGAGTTCGAGGACGACATCGCCGCCGCGCTCGGTGGCTGGGTCGCCGAGCAGTTGCACCTGGGCGGCGACGCCACGACCGGTGCGAGCAACGACATCGAGAAGGCGACACAGATGGCGCGGCAGATGGTCACCAAGTTCGGCATGAGTGAGAAGCTGGGCCCGCTCCAGTACGGCCGCAGCGACGAGCTCATCTTCCTGGGCCGTCAGATCCAGGAAGAGCGGAACTACTCGGAGGAGATCGCGAAGGTCATCGACGCCGAGGTACACGACATCGTCGATCGCGCGCGCCAGCGCGCGTACGAGGTGCTCACGCAGAACCGCGACAAGCTCGATCTCGTCGTGCAGAAGCTCATCGCGCAGGAATCGCTCGAAGCTGACGAGTTCGACGCGCTGTTCAACGAGCCCGGCGAGGACACTCCGGTGGCCGCGGCGACCGGCGGTCCGGACACGACACCGCCGGGAGCACCGGCGGGCGAGCAGGAGCGTGAGAAGTCCAAGAAGACCAAGGGTCC
>DATKCP010000234.1:0-12561 GCA_035513115.1 Candidatus Limnocylindria bacterium
AAAGCGCTGCCCGACGAGATAGAGCAGGACGATCGGTGCAACGACGAACGACGCCGCCGCCATCAGTAGATGGTACTGGGAGCCCGCCTCGGCGCTGAACGCGTTCAGCGCGACCTGTATCGGGCGGATGTCCTGGCTCGAGGTGACGATGAACGGCCACTGGAAGGCGTTCCAGGACGCGTAGAACGACAGGATCGCCACCGTCACCAGCGCCGGGACCGAGATCGGCAGGACCACGGACCACAGGAAGCGCGCGTGGCCGGCGCCGTCGATCCTCGCGGCGTCATGAAGCTCCTTCGGGATCGCGAGGAACTGCTGACGCAGGAGGAACACCGAGAACGCGCTCGCCAGGAACGGAAGGATCTGCGCCGCGTACGTGTCGTAGAGGCCGAGACGCGGGATCGGGAAGAGCGGGTTCACCCCGGGCGGCGCGTTGCTCATCATCACGAAGTTCGGGATGAGCGTGGCTTCCGCGGGCATCATGTACGTCGCGAGGAAGAGCGCGAACAGGACGTTCTTCCCGCGGAAGGTCATCTGCGCGAAGGCATACGCCGCGAGCACCGCGATGACGATCTCTCCGAGGACGGTCGTGCCCGCGATGAAGAACGTGTTCGCGAAGAACCGTGCCCAGGGCTGCCTCGACCACACCTCGCCGTAGTTCTCGGGGTGCCACGAGGTGGGGAAGTAGGTGGGCGGCGTTTGCGTCGCCTCGGAGAAATCCTTGAACGCCGTGGTGATCATGAAATAGAAGGGGTAGGCGACCGCGAGCCCGACCACGATCAGCACCAGGTGCTTGAAGGCCGTGGACGTGCCCGCCGGCGTGCGCGGCCGAGTCGATCGGGGCCGGACGCGCGGGAGGACGTGTGGAGTGCTCACGTATAGGTCACGCGCCGTTCGAGAAAGCGGAACTGGATGAGCGTGAACGCCAGGATGATCAACGTGAGCAGCACGCCCATGGCGGAGCCGAGGCCGATCTGCCCCTGCTGGAAGAACGTGCGGAACACGAGCAGCGTCACCGTTCGGGTGCTGTCCAGCGGACCACCGTTCGTGAGTACGAAGATCTCGTTGAACGCTCGGAGCACTCCGATGCTCGCGATGGTGAAGACGAAGAAGATCTGTGGCGACAGCAGTGGGAGCGTGATCCGGCGGAAGAGCTGCCACTGACTGGCGCCGTCCAGCTTCGCGGCCTCGTAGTACTCGAGTGGGATGTTCCCGAGTCCTCCCAGGAAGATCAGGATCTGGAACCCGAGGAAATGCCAGATCGAGAAGATGGCCACGCCGACGAGCGCGAGGCTGGGGCCGGCGGCCCAGTCCGGAAGCGCCACACCGAGCGCGCTGCCCAGCATCTGGAAGACACCGTCCGGCTCCTGGTACCACCGCAGCCCGGTGATGCCGAAGACGCCGAGCAGCTGGTTGACCGGGCCGTACTGCGGATGGAAGACCCACAGGAACACCGTGGCCGCCGCGACCGTCGAGGTCACGTACGGCAGGTAGTAGATCGTGCGGTAGATATCGCGTCCCGCGAGCTTCTGGAACAGGACGTACGCGACGACGAGAGCCAGCCCGATCTCGATGGGGATGGTGATCAGTGCGTATGTGAATGTCGTGGAGAGCGACTGCCAGAACGCCTGCGCTCGCGTGGCGTTCGCCCACAGGATGTCGCTGTAGTTGTCGAGCCCGCGGAACGCGCCCTGCACGATGTCCCAGCGGAACATCGAGATGTACACGGCGTACAGCGCGGGAAGGATCTTGAACAGCCCGAGGAACGCGACCGCCGGAAGCAGGAACAGGTAGGCCTGCGCGTGCTCGGCGAATAGCCGGCGACGGCGGGACGCCGCGCGCTCGTCGACAGCGATAGCCCCTCCCGACACCTTCGGCGATGATATCGAGCGATGCCGATCTACGACTACCGCTGCGATCACTGCGGCCACGTGTTCTCGGCGGTCCAGTCGTTCAGCGATGAGGCGCTGGGGCAATGCCCGAATTGCGGCAAGAAGCCGCGACGCCTCCTGTCGATGCCCGCGATCGTCTTCAAGGGCTCGGGCTGGTACAAGACGGACAGCCGCCCCGCGCAGAAGGGATCGGCGGATGCCCCGAGCGCCGATAAGAAGGGCGACGCGAAGGTCGAGACGAAGAGCGACTCGAAGGCGGAGACGAAGACGGAGACGAAGACGCAAACGAAAGGCGAGCGGAAGTCCGAGACGAAGGCGCCGGAGAAGCCGCCGCCGAAGAGCGACTCCGCATCCTGACATCGGTCAGCGCACTCGTCCGCGACGCGCGCGCCGTCGCCATCTCGTTCGCCGACGACGAGTGTCCGTTCCTCGCGGGCGCGGTCGCCTTCCAGCTGTTCTTCGCCACCATCCCGATCCTCGCGCTCGTCGTCGGCATCATCGGATTCGCGTTCGGATCGGAGCGCGCGCAGCTGGAGCTGGCGCGGCTGCTCAACGACCTCTATCCGTCCGCGACGGCACAGGAGACGCGGATCGTGCACCAGCTCGTCGAGGGACGCGGCGTCTCGCTCGGCGTCGGTGTCATCGGGACGGTCTTCGCGACCGGCGCGATCCACGGGTCGCTCGACAAGGCGCTGGCCGCCATCCTCGGGACCGGGCGGAAGCGCGGGTTCCTCCGCGGGAACGTAGAAGCGTTCGCGTTCGCCGGAGCCCTCGTCGTCCTCGCCATCGTCTCGCTCGCGGTCTCGTTCACCTCAGGGCCGTTCGCGCCGCTTCTCGGCGTCGCGGCCGGCTACGTGCCTTTCTTCCTGGTCTATCGCTTCATCCCGCGCGCGCGCGTCCGGGGCCGTACGGTGCGGCTCGCGGCGCTGGTATCGGCCGTGCTGTGGGAGCTCGCCAAGATCGCGTTCGGCGCCGCCACGCGCAGCCTCGGTATCTTCAGTGTGTACGGACCGATCGCCTTCGGGGCGGCCATGCTCACGTGGATCTACGTGACCGCGGCGATCATCCTCGTCGGTGCTGAAGTGATAAAGGTGAAGAGGGCTGAGCATGGAACGCCTTGAGGGCTTCGTTGGCCGGATGATCGAGGGATGGAGCGCGCGGCTCTTCGGCGCGAAGCTCCAGCCCGTCCAGATCGCGAAGAGGCTCATCAGGACGATGGAAGCGCACCAGACGATCTCCCTCTCGAAGACCTTCGTACCCAACTCGTACGTCGTGTCCTTATCCGCGACGGACTTCACCCAGTTCGAGCAGTACCGGCGCAGCCTGGAGCGCGACCTCGCGGAGGCCGTGCTGTCGGCGTCGCGCGAGCGCAACTTCACTCTGCTCGACTTTCCCTCCGTGGAGGTCGAGCGCGATGAGGACGTTGCCCCCGGCGACATCCGGGTGTCGTGCGCGCTGGTCGACGCGTCGGGCGATGAGGTCGAGGCCGATCCGAAGTCCCTCGGGGCGGTCGAGTCCGGTCACACCATGGTCCTCGACCGCGAGAAGCTTCTGCGCGAGAAGCCGCGCGCGCCAAAGGCCACCGTCGAACTCAAGTCCGGAGACCGCTCGTCGGTGCAGCTCGGACCCGAGCCACTGCTCATCGGCCGCGACCAGCAGAACGACGTGGTGCTCGACGACACGCGCGTGTCGCGCAAGCACGCCGAGATCCGTCTGCGGCTCGGGCGCTACACGCTGTACGACCTGCAGAGCACCAACGGCACGTACGTGAACGGCCGGCGCGTCGCCGAGATCGTGCTGAACGACGGCGACCGCATCTCGGTCGCCGGTCTCGATCTCATCTTCCATTCGGCGGACTGAAGTGGAGATCACCTTCGCCGTCCTGCTCTGGGCCGTGCGCATCGCCTTTCTCGTGCTCCTCTATCTCTTCCTCGTGCGCGCATTCGGCGTGCTGCATCGGTCCCTCGTGGCGGAGCGCGCCGCCGACGGCGCGATGCGCGCGCTCGGCGTGCTCGTCGTCGAGCGCAGCGCGGGCCGCGCCCCACGCGTCGGAGAGCGCTTCCCGTTGCGGGCGTCCACCTCGATCGGACGCGACGCCGGCAACGACGTCCCGCTGTCCGACGAGGCCGCGTCGGCGCGTCACGCCGTGCTCGAGCTCCGTGACGGCGAGTGGTGGATCGAGGATCTCGGCAGCACCAACGGCACGCTTGTGAACGGCACGCGCATCGAGCGCGCCGAGCGGGTGCGATCCGGTGACGAGCTCGCGATCGGCCGGATCGCGCTGCGGCTCGAGGGGAGCCCAAAGTGAGCGCGGAGGGGGCGCGTTGATGGCCCTCACGCGCCGCCGGCCCGAGCTCGGCCTCCTCGTCTGGGTCGCGGCGCTGGGGATCACCGGGTCGGTCGCCGTCGCCGCGGCCGAGGCCGCGGACTTCCGCGCGGAGCAGCTGGTGGTCCCCGTGACCTTCGTCGTCGTCGCCTTCGTGCTGCACGTCTTCCTTGCCATCCGCGGCACCCGGGGCGACCAGCTGCTGCTGCCCATCGCCGCTGCGCTCACCGCCATCGGCCTCGTGCTCGTCCAGCGGCTCGCGTCGAACCTGCTCCTGCAGCAGCTCTCGTGGACGCTCATCGCGGCCGGCGCGTTCGCGGCGACGATCCTCATCCCCCGCGACATCACCGCGCTCGCGCGGTTCAAGTGGACGTGGGCGCTGCTTGGCCTCCTTCTCCTGATGTCCCCGCTGCTGCCGGTCATCGGGCGCGAGGTGAACGGCGCGCGGATCTGGATCGGGCTGGGCACGGTGACGTTCGAGCCCTGGGAGGCGGTGAAGATCATGCTCGTGGTCTTCTTCGCGGCCTATCTCGAGGAGTTCCGCGAGGTCCTGTCGCAGACCCAGCGGCGTTTCGGGCCCGTCCCGGTCCCGCCCCTGCCGTATCTCGTTCCGATCGTGGCGATGTGGGCGATCGCGATGGTCGTGATGGTGTTCGAGAAGGACCTCGGCGCCACGCTGCTCTTCCTTGGGATCTTCCTCGCCATGCTGTACCTCGCGACCGGTGAGGCCTTCTACACCCTCATCGGCATGCTGCTGCTCATCGTCGGCGGCTTCGTCGCGTATCACGTGTTCGGCCATGTCGCGGCCCGTGTGGACGTGTGGCTTCACCCCTTCTCCGAGGAGGTCCGCTTCGGCACGGGCTATCAGCTCGTCCAGGGTCTGTTCGCCCTCGCGAATGGCGGTCTCTTCGGCGCCGGGCTGGGGAACGGCATGCCCGAGCGGATACCGGTGGTGTGGAGCGACTTCGTCTTCGACGCGTTCGCGGAGGAGGTGGGCTTCGCCGGCGCCATCGCGCTGCTGGCCCTGTACCTCCTCTTCGTCTACCGCGGCATGCTGATCGCGCTGCGCGCGCCGACGCCGTTCCTGCAGCTGCTCGCCGCGGGACTGGCGTTCATCGTCGCCCTGCAGACGCTGGTCATCGTCGGCGGCAACGCCAGGCTCATCCCGCTCACCGGCATCACGCTGCCGTTCGTCGCGTACGGAGGATCGTCGCTCGTCACCAACTGGATGCTCGTCGCGCTGCTCATACGCGTGAGCGACGTGACCGCGCGCATCCGAGGCACACCGTGAGGCGCAGGGTCGCTCGCGTGAGTACGTCATGACCCGATCCATCGGCGCGAATATTCGTGCGCTCACGCTCGTGATCGCGGTGGCGTTCCTCATGACCTCGGTCGGCGTCGGCTACTGGACGCTCGTGTCGGGCGACGAGCTCTCCACGGATCCGTTCAACCCGCGCCTCGTCGCGGCGATCCGCGACCGGCCGCGCGGGTTCATCACGGACGCATCGGGGACCACGCTCGCGGAGAGCGCGCAGACGAGCAGCGGCTACAAGCGCGTCTACAAGGACAGCACTCTGGCGCATGTCACCGGATACGCATCGTTCCAGTTCGGGGCGTCCGGCATCGAGGCGTCATACGCCGAGTCGCTCATCGGCCAGGACCCCGCCGACCCGTTGTCCCAGTGGCGCGCGCGTTATCTGCGCGAGCACGCTCCGCCCGGCTCGGTCGTGCTGGGCATCGACCCGAAGGTGCAGCAGGCCGCGGTGGCCGCGCTGGGCGACCGGCGCGGCGCGATCGTCGCGATCGACCCGCGCAACGGTACGATCCTGGCGTCGGCGAGCTGGCCGCGGTACGACGCGAGCCTCATCGCCGATCCTGCGACGGAGGAGGCGGCCTGGAAACAGGTCAGCGAGGATCCGGACCGTCCGTTGATCAATCGCGTTACGCAGGGCCTCTATCCGCCCGGCTCCACGTTCAAGGTCATCACCGGCGCCGCCGCGCTCGAGAGCGGCTTCGACCCGAACGCGAAGGTGCGCGTCGATGACCCGTGGCAGGCCGACAGGTCATGGGGCACGTATTTCGTGCGCTCGTCCACACGCGCCCACGGCGACTACACGATGGCCGATGCGTTCCGTCTCTCCGAGAACATCTACTTCGCACAGGTGGGCCTCCAGATCGGCGGACAGAGGATCGCGGAGTACGCGCAGCGGTTCGGCATCGGCGGCGCGACGCGCTGCGACATACCCTCGGGCAGAGGCCAGCTCTCACGCACCGGGACGCTCGACCGGCCCACCCTCGTCGCCGATACGGCGTACGGGCAGGGCGAGCTGCTCGTGTCTCCGCTGCAGATGGCGCTCGTCGCCGCATCGATCGGCATGGGCGGCGTGATGCCGACCCCGCACTACGCGACCGAGGTGCGCGACGCCGAGGGCCACGCGATCCGTGTGATCGCGCCGGGCCCTTCGGGCCAGGTGATCGGGCTCGAGACCGCAAGGGCGCTGACGACGATGCTCGTGGGAGCGGTCAGCGGACCCGGCGCGTTCGCATTCGCGGCGAAGATCCCCGGGGTCAATGTGGCGGGAAAGACCGGGAGCGCCGAGAATCCATCCGGCGCGCCGCACGGTTGGTTCGTTGGTTTCGCGCCCGCCGAGGCGCCCACCGTCGCCGTCGCGATCCTCCTGGAGAACACGCCCAGGGGTGGCGAGGACGCCGCGCCCCTCGGCGGGCGCGTCATGCAGGCGGCACTCGGCAGATAGCGCGGAACGACCGCGGTCGAGGGACTGTACGGACCACGGCAGTTTCTGACCGGTGTGAACCAGAACGGCCCTTCGAGCGTTCTTTGGTTACACGACCGTTTCGTCGTTAGCATGGTCAAACGGGCCCGCATGGCTCGGACTCCGCGACAACTGGTCTGGAGAGGGCAATGGACAAGAGCGGGTTCGCCACGCGGATCGGCGCTGTCGTACAGAACGTCGAACGCGTCATCTTCGGCAAGCACCACGAGGTCGAGCTTGCGCTGGTCGCCCTCGTCTGCCGTGGCCACATCCTCGTGGAGGACGTCCCCGGCACCGGCAAGACGATGCTCGCCAAAGCCATCGCACGGTCGCTAGGCTGCTCGTTCAGGCGGATCCAGTTCACGCCGGACCTGCTGCCCTCCGACGTCACCGGCGTCTCGATCTTCAACCAGCGCACCAGCCAGTTCGAGTTCCGGCCGGGCCCGGTGATGACGCAGATCGTTCTCGCCGACGAGATCAACCGTGCCACGCCGAAGACGCAGTCCGCGCTCCTCGAGGCGATGGAGGAGCACCAGGTCACGGTCGACGGTGTCACGTACCAGCTACCCGATCCGTTCCTCGTCATGGCGACGCAGAACCCGATCGAGTACGAGGGCACGTTCCCGCTGCCGGAGGCGCAGCTCGACCGATTCTTCATCCGCCTGCAGCTCGGCTACCCGAAGGAGCACGAGGAGATCGCGATCCTCGACGCGCAGCGCGTCATCCATCCGCTCGAGACGATCGAGCAGGTGATGGGCGCGGAGGAGCTGTTGAAGGCGCAGAGCGCGGTGAAGGACGTGCACATCGCGGAGCAGGTCAAGACCTATGTCGTCGGCGTCGTGAACGCGACGCGCTCCCACCCCGACGTGTACCTGGGCGCGTCGCCGCGCGGATCTCTGGCGCTCGCGCGCGCGTCTCAGGCGTTCGCGCTCATCCAGGGCCGTGACTTCGTCCTGCCCGACGACGTGAAGGCGCTCGCCGGACCGACGCTCTCGCACCGGCTGATCCTGCAGCCTCAGGCTCGTCTGAAGGACCTCGCGTCTACGACGGTCATCGCGGAGGTGTTGGCGAGCGTTCCGGTCGAACTCTCGCAGGCCGCGGCGCGAGCCTGATGAAGCCCTGGCACTTCGGGGTCCTGTGGGTCGCGCTCTTCATCGTCGCCGCGTCGACGGGGCTCGAGCTGCTCAGCTACCTGAGCTACCTGCTCCTGTTCGTGGCGGTGCTGGCGTGGCTGCAGGCGCGGATGACGCTCGATGGGCTCTCGATCAAGCGCGCGCTGTCGCAGTCGTACGCGCACCTCGGCGACACGATCGAGCTCGTGTACGAGCTGCGCAACGACAGCTCGTTCGGCAAGCTGTGGCTCGAGATCTCGGAGGAGTCCAACTGGCCCGAGCCGCTGCCCGGTCGCGTCCTGTCGATCGGCGGAAAGGGCAACACGCGCAAGTGGAAGGTGCTCGCGAAGGCGATCCGCCGCGGCCGTTACAAGCTCGGACCGATCGTGCTTCGCAGCGGTGATCCCTTCGGTCTCTTCCCGAAAGAGGCCCGCGTCGCAACCGAGGTGCTGCTGCTGGTGTATCCCCGTGTGATGCCGCTCCCGCACTGGCAGCTCCCCGGCTCCGTTCTCGAGGGCGGTGTGCTCACCGGGCAGCGCTCGCTCCAGTCCACCTCGATGGTCATGGGCATTCGCCAGTACCGTCCGGGCGATGCGATGAACCGCATCCACTGGCCGTCGTCCGTGCGTCACCGCGGGCTGCAGGTCAAAGAGTTCGAGCTGGACAAGACCGCCGACCTCTGGATCTACATCGACCTCGAGCGCCACTGGCACCGCGGTGAGGGGGAGGATTCGACCGAGGAGCGCGCGGTCACGGTTGCGGCGTCGATCGTCGCGAAAGCGCTGCGCGAGCACCGCAACGTCGGCATGATCACGAGCGGCACGCGGGCCGAGGTCCTTCAGCCGGACCGCGGCACCAAGCAGTACGGGAAGCTGATGCAGTACCTCGCGGAGATCACGGCGGGCGGCTCCCGATCGCTCGCCGAGACGCTGGTGGAGACGCTGCCTCGGCTTCGCCGCGGCTCGGCGTGCGTCCTCATCACACCGTCGCTCGATCGCGGCTGGGTCCGGCCCGCGAGCACGCTGCGTGAGGCCGCGATCGCGACGCAGGCTGTGATCGTCGGTCCCTCGGTCACCACCGACGAGCGCGACCGCGCACGCCGGCACGCGCTGCTCGGCGAGCTCGCGATCGCCGGCGTGAGCGCGGCGTATCTCGCGCCGGGCGCGTCCATCTCCGATCTCTTCCGCGAGGCGGCCGGCAACGTTGCGTAAGCCCTCGGCTTCGCCTTCGGGCTTGCTGCTAGGCGGGTTGCCGCTTCGCGGCCCCGCCGCAGTAAGCCTCGCCTGGCTGCGGCGGTCCGCACGCGCGCTGTTCCCGCCGATCGCGTGGAGTCGGCTGCGCTTCCGCGGCGGCCCCTTCGCGCTGCCGATCTACCTGCTGATGATGAGCATCTACCCGCTCTCGCTGCAGCAGGCCGAGTGGGTCGTGACGCAGGAGCATTTCACCTGGCTCGTCTTCAGCGCCATCCTGCTCGCGACGCTCGTCGGCAACGGAAGGATGGCGACGCGGCGCGCGATGATCCTCGGCGGCCTCGTCGGGACGATCGTGATCGTGCTGACGACGGCATTCGCCTCGGACGTGGTGCCCTTCCGCGAGCGCGTCGTGAACCTCGCCGTGAACGTGAACAACTGGATCACCCAGGTGCTCGCCGGAGAGGCCGCGAGCGATCCGAACGTGTTCGTGCTCTTCCTCGGCGCGACGGTGTGGGCGTCCGCCTACGTCGGCACCTTCGCGCTGTCGCGTTCGCTGCGGCCGTGGGATGCGATCCTGTTCATGGGCTTCTGCCTGGTCGTGAACGTATCGATGGCGCTCACGAACCTCATCGCCGATGTCGTCGTCTTCTCGCTGTGCGCGCTCGTGCTGCTGGTGCGGCTGCACATCGTGTCGCTGCAGGAGCGCTGGGACCGCAACAACATCGTGCCTTCCGGCGAGATGGACTGGCGCTTGCTGCGCGGCGGCCTCACCTGGACGATGGTCCTCGTGATCATGTCGCTGGTCACTCCGCGAGTTGGCGCGGCCGAGGTACTGAATCGCGCCTACAACGTGTTCGAGACGCCGTACCAGAGCCTCGAGGCCGAGTGGCAGCGTTTCTTCGCGGGCGTGTCGGGCCCGAGTCGGCTGCGCGGCGTGTCCTTCACGGAGGCGATCCGCCTCGGCCAGTCGCCCAACCTCGCGGACCGCGTCGTCATGATGGTGGACGCCCCGCAGGGTCGCTTCTGGAAGGCGATCTCCTACGACTTCTACACGGGAAACGGATGGCGCACGACCGAGACGGACAAGGTCGAGAGGATCAACCCCCCGGTGCTCGGACGTGAGAAGTTCGACGCGACCTTCGAGATGCAGGTGCCGCAGCAGAACCTGCTCTTCGCGGCGAGCGAACCCGTGAGGGCGACGGTGCCGCACCAGTTCCAGACCGGCGCCGACCGCAGCTACTCGATCGCGCTCCGCGCGGTCCGCGGCGGGCAGGCCTCCGCGAAGTACACCGTCACGTCGTACGTCTCCGTCGCCGACAAGGCCGCGCTGCGCCGGGCCTCGGATGTCTATCCCGACTACATCCGCCAGAAGTACCTGCAGCTACCGTCAACGCTGCCGCAGCGCGTCCGCGACCTCGCCCACCGGGTCGCGGGCGAGCAGGGCGACGCATACGACAAGGCCGAGGTCATCGAGTCGTTCCTGCGCACGACGTACCGCTACGCTCCCACGGTCCGCGCGCCTCCGCCGGGCCGCGACCCGGTGGACTTCTTCCTCTTCGATCTGAAGGAGGACTTCTGCGAGTACTTCGCTTCGGCGATGGTCGTGATGCTGCGCGAAGTCGGCGTCCCTGCGCGCATCGTCGAGGGCTACACCACGGGGACGCTGGATCCCACGACCGGCAAGTTCCAGGTGAAGGAGCTCGACGCACACGCGTGGGTCGAGGTGTACTTCCCCCTCTACGGCTGGATCGAGTTCGAGCCGACCCCGTCGCAGGCTCCGATCTTCCGGGTCGACAGCGAGGCGATCGGCGGCAACCCGGGCGGCGACTCGGATCCATTCGGTGACGGCCGCGCGATCGACGACCGCGAGGACCGCGACCTACCGCTCGACACCGAGCTCCTAGAGGGCGATGGCTTCGGCAGCGGCGTTGTGGCGGCGGTGCAGAACTTCGACCCACGACCGGTCGCCGCGCTCATCGGCGCCCTTCTGCTGCTCCTGCTGCTCGCGTTCCTGCGCTTCCAGCTGCGCTTCCGCGGTCAGCCCACGGTCGACTCCACCTGGGGCAAGGCGCGTCTGCTGGCGTCGTACGCCGGCTTCGCCGCCGATCCATCGCAGACCACGTACGAGTACGCGACGATGCTCGGCGAGGCGGTGCCCGAGGCGAAGTCTCCGATCCAGGACATCGCCGAGGCGCACGTGCACGACCGCTACACGCCGTCCGGCGCGACCGAGGAGGACGTCGAGCGCGCCGTCGCCGGCTGGCGCAGGCTGGCGCGCACGCTCGTCGGCCTGCTCCCCTCGCGTCTCGTCTCCGGTATCGCTCGCATTTGGAAGTAGTCCGCTACGCCGCCGTCGCGGCGTACCTCACTCGAGGTGTAGCGCGACACTAGCGACGTGACCACGGTCGAGCACGTCAACGTCGCGCGGGTGCGAGCGTTCGCAGCGGAGCACGGCGTGGAGATCGAGATCCGGCGCTTTCCCGCCAGCACGCGCACCGCTCAGGATGCGGCCCGCGAGATCGGCGTCGAGGTCGGTCGGATCGTCAAGTCACTCGTCTTCCTCGCCGCTGCTCGCCCGCTGGTCGTGCTCTGCTGCGGCGATCGGCGCGTGAGCGAGGAGCGTCTGCGCGAGGCGATCGGCGCGAACGCGGTGCGCCGCGCGACGGCGGACGAGGCGAAGCGCCTCACCGGTTACGCGATCGGTGGCGTGCCGCCGTTCGCGCACGAGACCGCCTGCGAGATCGTGATCGACGAGCGCATGTCGCGCTTCGAGACGGTGTGGGCCGCGGCGGGGCTGCCGGACGCCGTCTTCGAGATCGCCGTCGCCGATCTGCGGCGCCTCGCGGACGCGAGGCCGGCGCGCGTCGCCGTCGACTAGGGTTCGTCCTCCTCGTCGTCGTCCGACTCGAACTCGTCGCTATAGAAGCCGAGCTCCTCCGACTTGAACACGGTCACCAGGAAGTCTTCGCGCTCCGGGTCGTGCGTCTGCACGAGCTCCTCGTCCATCTGATCGATGAGCTGCTGGAGCTCGTCGTCGGTGAGGTCCACCTCGAGCAGCAGCGTGCCGTGCACCTCGAAGCGGCCGTAGTGGATGTCCACGCGACCTACGCGGCGCGCGCCGCCGTAGATCGTGAAGATCTCGCTCGACTCGGTGCGCACGTTGCGCTCGAAGCGGGCTGCTTCCATGGGACGACGACTGTACTAGGTCGCCACGTCCCTGAGCTGCCGAAGCACCCACTCCGCAAGGGGCGGCATCGCGAGGTC
>DATKCP010000235.1:0-2400 GCA_035513115.1 Candidatus Limnocylindria bacterium
CCGCGCGCCAGGCGCGTCACGCGCACGCCACTTCCGGCGAGCATCTGGGCGACGTACATCGACGTGGCCTCGCCCTCGAGGTTCGGGTTCGTGGCGAGGATGAGCTCCTCGATCCCACCGCCGCGGATCCGCTGCACCAGCTGCGCGATCTTCAGGTCGTCGGGCCGTACTCCGTTCACCGGTGAGATCGCGCCATGCAGCACGTGATAGCGGCCCTTGTACTGACCGGTGCGCTCGATCGCGAGAACGTCGAGCGGCTCCTCGACCACGCAGACGAGACCTCCGTCGCGCTCGTCCGACGAGCAGATAACGCACGGGTCCGCCTCGGCGATGTTGAAGCACACCGAGCAGTAGCGGAGATCTGTCTTCACCGAGCGGATCGCGGCCGCGAGGGCGTCTGCGTCCGGCATCGGCGCGCGCAGGATGTGGTACGCGAGGCGCTGCGCGGTCTTTGGTCCGACTCCGGGCAGCTTGGAGAGCTCGTCGATGAGACGCGCGAGCGGACGTGCGAGGGCGCTCGGCATCACATGCCGGGGATCTTGAGACCGCCGGTCACGCCGCCGAGCCGCTGCGCGGCGAGCTCGCGCGACTTCTTGAGCGCATCGGTGAACGCCGCAAGAACGAGGTCCTGCAGCGTCTCGACATCCTCGGGATCGACCGCGTCCTTCTGGATCTTCACGGACTTGATCTCCTGCGTCCCGGTGAGCACGACCACGACCGCGCCACCGCCGGCGGTGCCCTCGACCGTCGCGGCCGCGAGCTCCTCCTGCGCTTTCGCCATGTTCGCTTGCATCTCGCGAGCCATCTTCTGAAGGTCGCCCATGTTCTTCATCATTCGATCTCCAAGATCCGTTCTGGTCTCCGGAATGTCTCGAGCGCGGCGCGGAGCATCGGATCCTCGGCCGGCGACGGCGCATCCGCGGGCAGTGCCTGCACCACGCAGCGCACGCGCACGGTGAGACTGAGGCGTTCCGACAGTCCCTGCTCGAGCTCGACGCGATAGCGGTCCTGCCAGTACGCGCGCGCGAAGTCGTTGTCGAAGCCGATCACGATGGTGCTGCCCTCCACGGTCACCGGCTCCGCTTTCACCAGCTGCGACGCCTTTCCGACGCTCTGTTCCTTCACGTGCGCGACCATCTCGGCCCAGGCCTTCTGCACGTCGGCGAGCGTGAGCGTGCCGGCCTGCGCCCGCCGCGCCGCGAGATCGATCACCCCCGGACGCTCTGGCGTGCGCGCCTGCGCGCGTGTCGGCGTTCCGCGGTCGGCCGGCTGTGCCGAGCTCGAACGCCCCCCCGCGGGCGCGGCGTCGCGTCGCTGCGGCGTCTGCGTCGCTGGTCCCGTGAGGCCCGGCTGCGTTACCAGATCCAGGATCGCGAGCTCCAGCGGCAGCGGCGTCCCTTCGCTCGTCTTCAGGTGCTGCTCGGTCTCGATGAGACGCTTCGCGATCGCCGCGAGGCGCGGTAACGGGAACTTCGGCGCCTGCTCCGCGATCTTCGCGGCCACGCCCTCGCTCGCGGTCTCGGGCGGCTTGCCCTGCGCGTTCGCGAGCACGAGCGCGCGCGTGTGGTCGATCGCGCGCTTCACGAAGAGCCGCAGATCGCGGCCCTCGTCGACCAGCTTCCCCACGAGACGCACGCCGGCCGCGCCGTCGTTCGCCGCGAGCGCGTCGAACAGCGCCGAGGTCTCCTCCCACTCGGACACGCCGAGCAGCTCGTCGACGTCCGCGAGCTTGACGCCGCCCTCGGAGAAGGCGGCGACCATGTCGAGGACGCTCTCGGCGTCGCGCAGCGAGCCCTGCGCGTGCCGCGCGATGGCATCCAGCGCCGCTGGCTCGGCCGCGAGGCCCTCCTGCTCGCAGATCTTCGCGAGCTGCGCGACGACGCCCTTGTACGGGATCCGCCGGAGGTCGAAGCGCTGAGTGCGCGAGACGATCGTCGCCGGGATCTTTCCGGACTCCGTCGTCGCGAGCACGAAGATCGCGTGCGGCGGGGGCTCCTCGAGCGTCTTCAGCAGCGCGTTGAAGGCCTCGCTCGTCAGCTGGTGCGCCTCGTCGATCACGTACACCTTGTACTGCCCCTGCGACGGCGCGAAGCGCACCTTGTCCCGCAGGTCGCGCATCTCGTCGATACCGCGATTGGAAGCGGCATCGATCTCGATCAGGTCGAGGAAGCTCCCGTCGCGGATCGCCGTGCAGCTGTCGCAGCGATCGCAGGGCTCGCCGTCCTTGGCCTTGGTGCAGTTCACGGCCTTCGCGATGAGCCGCGCGATCGTCGTCTTCCCGATGCCGCGCGAACCGGCCAGGAGATACGCGTGCGCGACCTGCCCCGAGCCGATCGCGTTCTTCAGCGTGCGGGTGACGTGCTCCTGCCCCACGATGGCCGAGAAGGTCTGCGGGCGGTA
>DATKCP010000236.1:0-12301 GCA_035513115.1 Candidatus Limnocylindria bacterium
CGAGACGAGGTACGCCATGCGATCGTCGGTGTGGAAGTGGACGGCGGCATTCTCGATCGTCACGCGCAGCGAATAGAGCGGACTGTCGCCGGGCGCCGAGAGCGTCGTCGCCGCGGAGCCGAGGATCAGCGCGGCCGTCGCGAGCACGAGGATCGGCCGACGGATCCGCCAGGCGAGCCCGCCCTGGACCTCGCGCATGGTCCAAGCATTCTCGAGCTGCGCGCGCAGCATGTGGTCGGCGGTGCGCTCCATTCGCTCCGTGCGCAGCGCCGCGAGCATCCCGACGAGACGGTCGTCGCTCATGAGCGGCGGACCTTACGCGCCGCGTCGCGCTGGGCGTCGTCGAATTCGTTGCGCAGGCGCTCGAGCGCGCGGTGCTGGAGCGTGCGGATGGCACCCTCCGTCTTGCCCAGCGCGGCGGCGACCTCGAGCGCGCTGTAACCCTCGATGAAGCGCATCACGATGACGTCGCGATGCTCGGTCTTGAGCTTGGTGAGCGCGGCAAGGAGGATGCTGCGGTCGACGGCCAGCGCAGCGTCCGTTTCCACGTTCTGCTTCGATGCGGGCTCGGTCACGAGCTCGTCGACGGAGAGCGGTTGCTTGAGCGTGCGCGACCGGTCGATCGCGGCGTTGCGCGCGATGCGGTAGAGGAACGCGACGAATGGCAGCCCACGCTCCTGGTACCGGTCGAGCGAGTGCAGCGCCTTCACGAAGACGTCCGAGGTGAGGTCCTCGGCGTCGTGCGCCGTGCCCGTGCGCGACAGGCAGTAGCGGTAGATCGGGTCGCGGTACCGCTCGTACAGCGACCCGAACGCAGAGGCATCCCCGGCCTTGGCCGCGCGAACGAGCGCTCCATCGGTGCCGGTCTCACCTCCTGTCAGGTCGACAGGGCGCGCCCGGCCCACTGCCACGTCGGCGTCGCCTTGCTTCACCTAACGAAAGGGCGCGGGAAGTGGTTCACCCGGCGTCACCGAGTGGACGCTAGGGGCGCCGTCCGGGGGGCGTAAGGCCCCCGAATGGGCTATTTCAGACCCACTCCGAGGCGCTGTGCGGCTAGAGGAGCCTCTCCATGAGCACGACGTCCACCCAGCGGCCGTCCAGGAGTCCCTGCTCCCGGTAGAGGCCGACCTCCCGGAAGCCGAGCCGGCGGTAGAGCGCGACGCTCGCGGCATTCGTCGGGAAGCCCGCGAGCACCAGCTTGTGGAAACCGACCTCGCGGCCGAGCTCGACGAGACGCTCGAGGAGCACCGTTCCCGCTCCCTTCCCTCGCGCCGGGCGCGCGACGTACACGGAGATGTCGGCGACGTGCCGATACGCATCGCGCGCGTTGAACACGTTGAGGCTCGCCCAGCCGATGACCACACCGTCAGCCTCGACAACGACGACGGGATGCCGCGCGTCGCGGGCCGCGAGCCAACTGCGACGCTCCTCGGACGTGCGCACCTCGGTCTCGAGCGTCGCGCGATCCTCGATGCCTTCGTTGTAGATCTCGCAGATCGCGTCGGCATCCTCCGCGCGCGCCGGGCGGACGGAATACTGGCGCGCGACCACGGCTTGAGGTTAGACTGCGCGCAACAACTTCATATCGCGTTGCCGGCCAGAGGCGCGATCGTCAGGAGTACCGCTCGCGGAGGAACGAGCTTCCACCGAAGCGACGGGAACGGGGCGATCGCCGAAGTCGGTGATCGGTTTCGCGATCATCGGCTGGCCCGTCCACCGGAAGGAGACGGGCTGTCGGCCCAGGGGTGACCCTGAGTCGAAGCGCTACCGTGCGACCAAGCTTCGTTTGAGGCTCGGTGGGCGCGTACGCGCTGCCGGGCTTCTTTCGTTGAAAGGGCCCGGCAACGCTGACCGGCGCGTGGGGAAAGGGATGGCGATGCCGGTCGAGCGCTTCGCGATCATCGACTCGACGCTCCGCGAGGGGGAGCAGTTCTCCAACGCGCACTTCACGACCCCCGAGAAGGTGCAGATCGCGCGCATGCTCGACGACTTCGGAGTCGAGTACATCGAGCTGACGTCGCCGGTCGCGTCCCCCCAGTCGTGCGAGGACCTCAAGATGATCGCCGGCCTGGGGCTGAACGCCAAGGTGCTCACGCACGTGCGCTGTCACATGGACGACGCTCGCGTCGCCGTGCAGACCGGCGTGGCGGGCATCGACATCCTCTTCGGGACGTCGTCGTATCTGCGCGAGTTCTCGCACGGCAAGAGCGTCGACGACATCATCCGCGAAGCGGGCCTGGTGATCGAGTTCATCAAGGATCACGGCAAGGAGGTCCGCTTCTCCAGCGAGGACAGCTTCCGCTCGACCGAGGGCGACCTGCTCAGGGTGTACACGGCCGTCGACAAGATGGGAGTGGACCGCGTCGGCGTCGCGGACACGGTGGGCATCGCGACGCCGCGCCAGTGCTACGCGCTCGCGACGGAGCTCCGGCGCCACGTGCACTGCGACATCGAGTTCCACGGACACAACGACGCCGGCTGCGCCATCGCGAACTCGTACAGCATCCTCGAGGGCGGCGCGACGCACATCGACACCAGCGTTCTGGGCATCGGCGAGCGCAACGGCATCACCCCCCTCGGCGGCTTCGTCGCCCGCATGTACGCCGACGACCCCGCTGCGATCAAGCGCAAGTACGACCTGCGGAAGCTGAAGGAGCTGGACGAGCTGGTCGCCTCCCTGGTCACGATCGAGATCCCCTACAACAACTTCGTGACCGGGAAGTACGCGTTCCACCACAAGGCCGGGATGCACACGAAGGCGATCTACGTCAACCCGAACAGCTACGAGATCCTCGATCCGGCGGACTTCGGCCTGACGCGCACGATGAACATCGCGCACCGTCTCACCGGGCACAACGCGGTCGGCGTGCGCGCGCGTGAGCTGGGCCTGGAGTTCGGGAAGGACGAGCTGCGCGAGATCACCCGTCAGATCAAGGCCATGGCCGATTCGGGGCCGCTCTCGATGGACCAGCTGGACGCCGTACTCCGACAATCGGTGGTCGCATGAGTCGCACGCTGGCGCAGGTCATCCTCTCGCGCGTCTCCGGCCGAGAGGTGCGCGCCGGCGATCTCGTCATCGTGCCCCTGTCGCGCGTCATGGTGCACGACTCCGTGATCGACGCGGTCATCGGGGGCCTGCGTGACCTCGGCCGCGAGCGGGTCTGGGACACGTCGAAGGTCTGCGTGTTCGTCGACCACGCCGCTCCCGCGCCGACCCCGGTGGTCGCCGACTCGCACCGCGTGCTGCGCGAGTGGGTGCGCGATCAGGGCATCCCCACGTTCTACGACGCGGGCGAGGGCGTGTGCCACCAGATCATGGTCGAGGAGGGCTACTGCGAGCCGGGGACCGTGATTGTCGGCAGCGACTCGCACTCCAATTCGTACGGTGCGGTCGGCGCGTTCGGTGCGGGAATGGGCGCGACCGACATCGCGGTCGCCCTCGCGCTTGGCCGGACGTGGCTGCGCGTGCCCGAGTCCATCAAGGTCGACTTCACCGGCCACCTCCGCAAGGGCATCACGATGAAGGACGCGATCATGCGCGTCGTCCGCGAGATCGGCACGGACGGCGCGCGCTACGCGTGCGTCGAGTTCCACGGCGTGGGCGATCTGCCGCAGGGCGACCGGATCACGCTCGCCGGCATGACGACCGAGATGGGCGCGAAGGCCGGCATCGTCGTCGGGACGCCGGACGCCCCGGCGTGGCTGCGCCCCGACGGCGATGCTCGTTATCTGCGCGAGGTGACCATCGACCTCACGACGCTCGAGCCGCAGATCGCCGTGCCGCCGCGGGTGGATCAGGTCGTCGACGTCTCGGCCGCGATCGGCCAGCCCGTCGACATCGTCTTCCTCGGGTCGTGCACGAACGGCCGTCTCGTCGACATGCAGCAGGCCGCGCGCGTGCTGCGCGGCCGCCGCATCGCGCCGCACGTGCGCCTCGAAGTCGTTCCGTCGTCGCGCCGGCAGTTCGACCTCGCGATGCAGGACGGGACGATGCAGGCGCTGTCGGCGGCCGGTGCCGTCATCGGCTCCTCCGGCTGCGGCCCGTGCCTCGGGCGGACCGGCGGCGTGCTCGCGGCACAGGAGATCTGCCTGTCGACGGCGAACCGCAACTACAAGGGGCGCATGGGCTCGCCGGACGCGTCGATCTACATCGGCTCGCCCTACGTCGCCGCAGTCGCGGCGCTCACCGGCGTCATCGACGATCCACGCCCGTACCTCGAGGCGACGGACCACGAGTTCGACGCGCTCGTCGCGCGGCGCCGCGGCGAGCGGCCGGAGCGGGGCGCAGCGTCCTCGCGCTCGGGCGATCGCTCGCGCGAGCTCGTCATGGCCAGCGCGCGAAGCGGACCTGCGATGGAGATCGACGACTGATGGCACGCGCGTGGGTCTTCGGCGACGACCTCGACACGGACCAGATGGTGCCCGGACGCTACGCGCCGTTCATGGTCGGCCAGGACAAGTTCCACACTTACGCGTTCTGCGACGCGCGGCCCGGTTTCGCCAAGGAAGTGCGGCCGGGCGACATTCTCGTCGGCGGCGAGAACTTCGGCTGCGGCTCGTCACGTGAGTACGCGGTCGCGGCGCTGAAGAAGCTCGGTGTCGGCGCGGTCGTCGCGAAAAGCTTCGCCCGCATCTTCTTCCGCAACTGCATCAACCTCGGCATCCCGGCGATCGAGTCCGCGGACGCGGTGGACATCGTGCGCGACGGCGACGACGTGACGCTCGATGTGGCCGCCGGCGTGCTGCGCGCTCCCGCCGGCGCGGCCGGCGTACGACCGCTCGCGCCGTTCGCGCAGGACATCCTTTCCGCCGGCGGCGTCGTCGCCTATCTGCGCGAGCACGGAGAGTTCCCGCGGGTCTGATGGACGAGCCCATCGAGCTCGTCGAGCTGCAGCCGCGACGCGCGTTGACCGTGCGCCGCATGATGCCGCAGAGCGGGCTCGGTGCGTTCTTGATGGAGCTGTTCCCGAGGCTGCGCACCGCGATCGTGGCGCAGGGCGCGACCCCGGCGGGCCCGCCGTTCGCCCGCTATTACAACAGCGATCCGGCCGCGTTCGACACGGAGGCGGGGATCCCCTTCACCGGGACCGTGACCGCGGCGAGCGGCGCGCGCGTCGGCACGCTGCCGGGTGGCCGCGCGGCGAAGACCGTCCACATCGGTCCGTATGAGACGCTCTCCGCCGAGTACCGGCGCATCGAGGCGTATCTGGCGGAGCACGGACTGCGGGCCGGCGACGGTCCATGGGAGTCCTATGTCGACGACGCCGCGACGACGCCGCACGACAAGCTGCGGACCGAGGTGTTCTGGCCGCTGAAGCGCTGATCCAGCTTGGGCGGCTGTGACAGAATCTTCGAGGCCACGCGAGCGGGACTCGGCGGTCGGCCGTACACGTAAGGGACGCAGAAAGTTTGGACGGGGAGGTGCCTTGCTATGGGTCTCACATCAAGCGCATCACGTGTGAGCGTGCTCGGTCTCGTCGTGCTGCTGCTGGCCAGCGCCTGCGGCGGACCGCTGGGCGGCGAGGCCTATCCGACGCGCCCAATCACGCTTTCGGTCGGTTTCGCTCCGGGCGGCGGCGCCGACGTCTTCGCCCGCGCGCTCGCGGAGGCGGCGAAGGGAGTCATCACTCAGCCGATCCAGGTCGAGAACCGGGCAGGCGCGGGCGGAACGACCGCGAGCGCGTACGTGAAGGGCCAGCCCGCCGACGGCTACACGCTGCTCTTCGGCCACGCCGGCTCCACGATCCTCACACCGACGATCGCCAAGACCCCGGACCTCAAGTGGGACGCCTTCGAGCCCGTCGCGCGCATCCACGCGGAGGAGGAGATCCTCCTTCTCCGGCCCGACAGCCGCTGGAAGACCCTCGATGAGGTGGTCGCCTTCGCGAAGGGGAACCCGGGCCAGGTCCGCGTCGGCGGCTCGGCTATCGGCGGGATCGACAGCTTTGTCATCCTCTCGCTCGAGAAGGCGGCTGGAATCGACGTCACGTACGTGCCGTTCGACGGCGGCGGACCGGCGCTACGCGCGTTCCTCGCCAAGGACATCGACGTGCTGGTCGGCAACCTCTCCGACGTCGGCGCGACCGTCGACGCGAAGACGGCCTTCCCGTTCGCGGTCGCCAGCGATAAGCGAAGCCCGAACTTCCCCGATGTCCCCACTCTCAAGGAGAAGGGCTGGGACGTCGTGTTCGTACAGTGGCGGAGCATCTTCGCGCCGAAGGGCACGTCCGCCGACCGTCTGCGCACCCTCGCTGACGGGTTCCGGAAGGCGCTCGACTCCGAGAGCTGGAAGTCGTTCCGCGGGCGGACGCGCTCGGTGGACCTGTTCCTAGGTCCGGCCGAGTTCCGGACGTTCCTCGAGTCGGAGGACAAGCGCTTCAGCGCGATCATCAAAGAGCTTGGGCTGTAAGGGAGCAGGGATGGCGGAACAGGACGATCGCCTCGCGCGCGGCCGCGCGACACGCGAGCGGGTCATGGGGGCCGGCGTCGCGCCGGGCACGCCGGCGACGGGAGAGCTCGCGCCCTTCTTCTCGGAGTGGGTATACGGCAGCGTCTTCGGGGACGTCTGGTCACGACCCGGGCTCGAGCTGAAGACGCGGGTCCTGATCACGATGGTCGCGCTGTCGGTGCAGGGACGCGGCTCGCAGTACCGCGGATACGTGGCGGCGGCGCTGCGACACGGCTGGACGAAGGAGCAGATCGTCGAGGCGATCGTGCAGCTCGCCCCTTATCAGGGCGTGCCGCTCACGCACGACGCCCTGGCCATCGCGAAAGAGGTGTTCGACAGGGAGAAGATCTGATCGACCGTCGGGAGCTCGTCCTCGGCGCGTTCGTCCTGCTCGGCGGGCTCGCCGTGATCCGAGCTGCGCTCGAGCTCCCGCCAGGGACCGCAACGGACCCGCTCGGTCCGCGCGGATTCCCCCTGCTGCTCGGTGCCGGCCTCGCGGCGTGCGGCGCCGCGCTGCTCGTGACATCGGTGCGGGTCGCCGGCCGCGAGGCCGCCACGTCGACGGTGACGACGGAGGATGAGGCCCGGCTGCCGTATTCATGGCGGCGCGTGAGCGGTGCGGTCGCCGCGACCGTCGTCTACATCCTCGCGCTCGTCCCGCTCGGCGCCCTGCTCGCCAGCATGGGCTACGCGCTCGCGCTCCTCCTGCTCCAGGGTCGTACCGGGCGCCGTGAGGCCGTGGTCACAGTCGTGGCGTTCCCGGTCTTCGTCTACGTCCTCGTCGGCGTGCTCCTCGGAGTGCCGCTCCCCGCCGGTCCGCTCGAGCCGCTCCTCCGCTGGCTGCGGATCTAAGGCGACCGTGGAGGACGTCCTGCGCGGCATGATCGCCGCACTCAGCCTCGCGGGGCTCGTCGCGATGATCGTCGGGCTTGCCTGGGGCACCATCGGCGGGGCGCTGCCCGGCATCTCCGGACCGCAGGCGATGGCCCTGCTGCTCCCGCTCACTTTTGGCCTGGACGCGGCGACCGCGCTCATCCTGCTCGCTGGTGTCTGGACCGGGGCGAACTACGGCGGTTCGATCCCCGCGATCCTCATCCGGACCCCGGGGACGGCCTCTTCGGCGGCCGCCATCCTCGACGGCTACGAGCTGGCGCGCCAGGGCCGGGCCGGGAAGGCGCTCGGCGTGTCGCTCGTCTGCGGCAGCATCGGCGGCCTCATCAGCGTCGTGTTGCTCATCGCGCTCATCGGGCCGCTGCAGCAGGTCGTCCTTGCGTTCGGATCCCCGGAGCTCTTCGCGCTGACCGTGTTCGGCATGACGGTCGTGTCCACCGTCTCTGGTCCGAGCGTCACGAAGGGTATCGCCTCCGCGATCTTCGGGCTCCTGCTGGCGACCGTCGGCCTCGACCAGATCGCGGGCATGCCGCGGTTCACCTTCGGTCGCCCTGAGCTCCTGAGCGGCTTCAACCTCATCGCCGTGATCATCGGCCTGTTCGCCGTCTCCGAGATGCTGCGGCTGATCGCCGAGCCGCCCGATCGGCCGGCGCCGGTGGATCATCGCGTGAACACGGAGTTCCCGACACTGCCAGAGCTGCGCGGACTCTGGCGGTCCACGCTCGTCGGAAGCGTGGTCGGGATGATCGTGGGCGTCGCGGGCGCGGGCGGACCAGTTTCGTCGTTCGTCGCGTACGGCGAAGCGCGCCGCTGGTCGAAGCATCCGGAGCTATTCGGCAAGGGATCGATGGAAGGAGTGGCGGCGCCCGAGACCGCGAACAACTCCGACCAGGGGACGGCGCTCGTTCCGGCGCTCGCGCTCGGGATCCCCGGCTCTCCGTCGGCCGCGATCATTCTCGCTGCGCTGATCCTCCACGGCGTGCAGCCCGGGCCCTTCCTTCTCGAGCGAAACAGCGAGCTGCTCTTCACCTTTTTCGGTGCGCTGCTGCTCGTGCAGGTGCTCATACTGCCGGTCGGCGCGCTGATCCTCCGCGTCTGCATCGAGCTCGTCACCGTGCGCCCGGCGATCCTCGCCACGGCGGTCATGCTCCTCTCGATCATCGGCACGTACGCGCTGAATCTGAGCGTCGCCGACGCGGCGGTGGCGCTCCTCTTCGGCGTCGTTGGCTACGCGATGCGGTCCCTGGGCTTCTCTCCCGCCGCGACGGTCCTCGGGCTCGTGCTCGGCTTCATCATGGAAGGGGAGCTGCGCCGGTCGATGCTCATCTCGTTCGGCGACCCCGCGGTCTTCCTCGCGCGTCCGATCACGTTCACCCTGCTCGTGCTCGCGGCGCTGGTCCTTCTGCGGCCGCTGCTCTCCCGAGCTGTCGGGGCCATGCGCGCGGCCCGTGTCGGTCCGTAAGGCCGATCCATGTCAGGGACGCAGGCGTCGTTCGAGGAACGCGCGCGTCCGGTCCCACGCGAGTGCGCTCGCGACCTGGTCGAACTCGGGTCGCGAAGGCTCGTCGAGCCAGTGTTTCGTCCCCGGGTAGACGTGGAACTCAGCGACGTGACCGCGCTCCTTGAGAGCTCGCTCAGTGCTGCGAACGTCGTCGACCGAGTCGAATTCGTCGTGCTCGGCGAAGTGGCCGAGGATCGGCGGGAGTCGGCCGGCGTCGGGGTCACCGAATCCGTAGTACGCGACGACGCCCCGAACGACGTCGGGGCGTTCCCCAGCGAGCTGCCAGCCGTACGACACGCCCATGCTCCAGCCGAGCACCGCGACGCGGTCCGCCTCGGCGCCGAGCTTGGTGAGCGCTTCACTTACCTCAGTCATCGCGCCTTTCGAGTTCTGGCCCAGCTCGGTCATCAGCGCCTTCGCCTCGTCGATGGTCGTCGCGACACGACCGTGGTACAGATCTGGCGCGACCACCGAATAGCCCTCACGGCGTAGCCGCTCGGCGCACGCGAGCACGTCTTGGTTGAGCCCCCACCAAGGGTGAAGCACGAGCACACCGGCGCTCACGGAGCGAGGCTCTCGCGGCACCACTCGCCGATGCGCAACGCCATCTCTTCCCGCGGCTTCGCCGGCGAGAAGTCGTGGTCGCCGCCTTCGATGATCACGGTGCGATGGGTGACGCGTGCCTGCGAGAGAACGGATGCGTACCGCTCCGCGTTAGCGATCGGAACCTGTGTGTCGCGGCTGCCCCAGATGAGCAGTACCCGCGCACGCGTGCGCGTCACCTCCGCGATGGGCTTGAACTTCTCGTCGTCGCCGAAGCGCGCGGGCGCGGCGGCGAGCACCGCGACGCGGATGCGCGAGTCACGACCCGCGACCAATGCCGCGACGGCGCCGCCGAAGGAGACGCCGACGATGCCCATCGCCTCGGGAATGTCCGGATGAGCCTTGAGAAGACGGATCGCGCCGCTCGCGTCCGCGAGACCGCTCGCGAGCGTCATGCGTGGCGGTTCGTGGTCGCGGTATGCGAAGCGAAGGGCCGCAACGCCCGCGGCGGCGAGTGCGTCGCACGCGGCGATGATGTGCGGCTGATCGGGATGGCCGCCGAAACCATGCAGGACGGCGACGCCGCCGATCGCGCGTGTGTCCGGAAGGTGGAGCGTTCCGTCGAGCTCTCCTCCGGGCACGACGAAGGAGACGCGCTGGAGCGTCATTCTGCCGCGGCCGGCCTCGTGGGCACCTCCGGCATGGCGAGGAGCTCGAAGACCCGGGGCCGCTCTTCGATCGGCGTGCGCGAGCTGATGAGCTCCAGCACCTTCTTCCGGCCCTTCATCTTCCCGATGAGGATCGCGCCGACGAGCTTGTCGCCGAGGAAGAAGAGCCGCTTGTAGTTGCGGGCGTCGTAGTCGACCTCGTACAGAGACTCGGCGTCGGGCTCCTCCTCGGTCGTCACGCCCATGACCGAGATGTTCGAGTTGAACATGCCCGAGGCGTAGGTCGGAACCTCGACGTACGGCTGCTTCGCGCCGAGCATGTTCTTCGCGACGTGGCGCCCGTGGTTCAGCGAGTTGTCCCAGGTGCCCATGCGGTGGTGGCGCTCCGACACGACATCGTAGAACTCCGCGACGTCGCCCGCGGCCCACACGTCCGGCACGTTCGTCTCGAGGAATTCGTTCGTGAGCACGCCGACCTTCGTCTCGAGCGCGGTGCCCTTGAAGATGTCGATGTTCATCGTCAGGCCGAGCCCGACGCCGACGAGGTCCGCCGTGGCGGTGAAGCCCTTCGATCCAAAGACCTTCAACCGGCCGTTCTCTCTCTCGAGCTTCTCTATCGACTCCTCGTAGTGGAGATGCACGCCCGCATCCTCCGCGAGCAGCGAAACGACCTTTCCACCCGGCTCGTCGAGCGCGCGCCGCAGGAACCAGGGGCCGCGCTGGATCCAGTGCGTCTCCAGCTTGCGGAATGCGAAGGCCTCGGTCAGCTCGTAGCCGATGAAGGAGCCGCCGAGCACGACCGCGACCTTGGATTCGGGGATCCGCGCGACCATCGCCTTGGTCTCGTCGAAGTACTGGAAGTTGAAGAGGTACGGCGCGTCGTCCGAACCCGGGACGTGAAGGGGATTCGGGCGGCCGCCGGTGGCGATCAGGAGCTTGTCGTACTTGAGCTCCGCTCCCGGCTCGATCGCGACGGTCTTCTCCTCGAAGCTCACCTGCGTCACGCGCGTTTCGAGGCGCAGATCGATGCGGTTCTTGACGTGCCACTCCATGTCGCGGACCTGCACGCGCTGCTCGAGGAGGACGCCTTTCAGGTAGCGGGGGAGCGACACGCGGTTGTACAGCGTGTACTTTTCGTCGTCGATCATGATGATCTCGGCCGCCGCGTCGCCCTTCCGCAGCTGCTCGGCCGCGTATGTCCCGGCCGCGCCGTTGCCGATGATCACGAAACGAGTGGGATCCGAGGCCAAAGAGTGCTCCTTGAAGACCTGTCCGTCGGCCGACTAGTTTGGCGCAAATCTGAACTGGCCGGGAATCCCCGGACGCTTCTATCCTTGAAGTCGCCGGCGTAGCCCAATTGGCAGCAGGCAGCTTCCTTAAGAGAAGCAAAGTGCGGGTTCGAATCCCGCCGCCGGCACTGAAGACGACCGGACCCCTGGAACTCTTCTGCTGGGTTTGCCGGCGTGGGCGACCTTGCCACCTCGTCCGCCGCGACGTAGCCTCGCGACCACATGGCCGATCCGCGTGTCGCATTGCTGCGCAAAGTGCCGCTGTTCGGGGCGTGCGATGACAAGCAGCTCGCATTCATCGCGAGCCAGGTCGAGGAGATGGATTTCGCGGCCGGCCACGTGCTGTGCCGGCAGGGCGAGACCGGCGAGGAATTCTTCGTGATCGTGTCCGGGACCGCGGATGTCGAGCGCGACGGACGCCGCCTGAGGCAGCTCGATGCCGGGGACTTCTTCGGCGAGATCGCGCTGATCGATCACGGGCCGCGCACGGCGACCGTGGTCACGACGTCCCTGATGCGCTGCCTGGTGCTCAGCCACAGTCAGTTCCGGAACGTGCTGCGGCAGAACGCCGCGATCGCGGTCGCGGTCCTCGAGAAGCTGGGGCAGCGGATCCGGCCGCTTCTTGAGCCTCACGAGGTCTAGGGAACCAGGCGACGAGCCGGGACGTTCTGAGGCTATGAGGATCTTGAGGCTCCTCGGCATGCTGGCGTTCACATTCGCGATGGCCGGGCTCGTTCCGGCCACCGCCGCCGCGTCCTGCATCCAGTTGACCGTCGCCGAGCGCGCCGCATTCGCCGAGGTCGTCGCGTACGGCACCGTGACCGAGACGCGCCAGACGTTCGCGGCGGCCGGCGGTGTGATCCGGTTCCGGCCCGACCGCTTCCTCAAGGGAACGCTTCCCGGCGAGGTCGAGGTCTATCTCGGACCGACGAGGGGTGGACCGATCACGAGCGTCGACTAC
>DATKCP010000237.1:0-10875 GCA_035513115.1 Candidatus Limnocylindria bacterium
CGTCGCCTAGCGGCCGCGGCGCGCGCGTAGAGTCGGAAGATGCGCAGCCGCGCCGCACTCCTCAGCGTGGTCAGCGCGCTGGCACTGCTGGCGAGCGCCTGCCTGCCCGCGGCCCGGTCGCCCGAGACCTCCGCCGCGCCGCTGTCTCGTTCGCCGTCGCCGTCGGCGTCACCCTCGCCAGCGACCCCGTCTCCAGCGACCCCGTCGCCCACGCCATCGTCACTACCGGGCGTTCGCGTGACCGCCCCCGGCACCGTACCGGCGGATGCGCGCTTCTTCGCGGTCGGCTCGGACGATACGAGGCGCATCCTGATGTTCGATTCCGCGGCGACGCGGCCGCCGGTCGAAGTCGTCCGATTCGACCCGGCCCCGCCGCCGGCAGGCCCCGATGTGCGGCGCATCGACTTCGGCGCATCCGCCGATGGACGGATCCTCGTGATCGCGCGCCGCTTCTCCGAGCGGCGCACGGTCCACTACCTTGTCCGTCCGCAGAGCGGCGAAGCGGCCGTTCTGCTCGAGGATCACGCTCCGCACTACAGCGTCCCGGTCGTGGCGGCGGACGGCGCGCGCTACGCGTACTCGCGGTTCGGCGATGCCGCCGACACGGGCGTGTGGATCGCCGATGCGAGGGCGGGTCCGGCGCCGCGGCGCATCGTCGGTTCGGATCCCAACATCATCGGGTCGCCGCCGGAGCCGGTCGCATGGTCTCCGGACGGCGCCTGGCTGGCCGTGAGGCTCTCGGACACCGGGGGAAGCCGGATGGCCGTGGTCGAGATCCGGTCGGGCGAGACGATGCTCGACGTTGCCAGTGGACAGTTCAGCGGCGGCAACGGGCGCATGCTGGGGCCGGGCCACGCGATCGACTGGCGTGGTGGTGAGCGGAATCTGCTCGTAACGAGCTCGCGCCACGCCTTTGGCGGACGGTCCTTCGTCTACGTGACCGCGGTCGCCGGCGGGCAGCCGCGCGAGCTGTACGTGCCGCCGGACACCACGGTGCTCAGCGGAGCGCGGTGGCATCCCTCGGTCGACCGGTTCTCCGTCCATGAACACGCGATCTGCTGCGGCGCCGACAGCACGACCACGATCTGGATACGGAGGCCGGACGGCACCGGCACGAAGGTGTTCGAAGATCCGTTCATCGGCGTGCCGTGGTGGTCGAGCGACGGAACGCGTCTCTGGGCGCAGAGCGGCGGCGACGACTCCGTCGCCTACCTTCGCGACCTGCTCTCGACGACCGTGGTCATGTTCTGTCTGCGGTCCGCGAGCCCGCCCTGTACCTGAGTCGATCTCAGCGGCACTGCCCCCGAGGATCGGCGCGGCAGACGGAGGCGACGACGCGGCCGCCCGGCAGCTCGAGGATGTCGACATCGCCAACACCAGGCGTCGCGGCGGCCGTTCCGCGCCCCGCGGTCGCGTAGATCCGCGAGCCATCGCTCGACCACCACGCTTCCCAGATCTTCCTCGGGGACTCGACACGCGCAGGAGCGTCGTCGGCCAGCGCTCGCGTGTAGACATCGCGCTCGGCGAACGGGCCGTCCGCGGCGGTGTAGAGCACGCGGTCGGCGCTCGGATGCCACGCGATCGAGCCAAAATGCCTTTCCGCCAGGGGCTCGATCTGGCGGATCACCCCGTCGTTCGGGTCGACGGCGTAGACATGGTTCTCACCACCGAAGGCGCCGGCGGCCCCCGCGACCGCCAGATACGGCGGCTTCGCGCGCCAGCTGACCTGCGACCCGGTGCCGGTCCAGTACTGCTCCGCGTTCGTCGTCCAGAACGTCGCGATCTTCGTGATCGTGTCGGCGCCCTGCGCGAGCACGATCGCCGTCCGATCGCCCGACCACGCCAGCGGATACCAGATCCTCGTCATGTCGGCCGGGTCCTCGTCCCGGGCGAACAGCCGCGTCGCGCCGCCCGCGGTGTCGCCGACACGCACGCCGTCGTGTCCGTGAAAGGCATAGCGCGCGCCGTCGGGGCTGATCACGCCATGCAGCGGGCCGACGGCCCAGATCTCCTCGTCCTCGTAGAGGAGCGTGGCGCGGCCCGCGGGAACGTCGACGAGATACAGCGCCGACCGCTGCGCGGGACCGATCGCGGCGACAAGGAGCCGCTTCCCGTCGGCCGACGCGCTGAACGGCGGTGCGTAGTACGGCCGTGCGGGTGAGCCGCGCGCCGCGACCACCTCGGTGTTCGCGCCTTTGGCGAGGTCGACGAGCAGGATGCGTCCGACCTGCCCGTCGGAAAGCGCGATGTATCGACGATCGGCGGGAACGCTCGCGGCGTGCGCGACGACCGCCGCTGAGGATGCGACGCCGGCGGTCGGGCTGGCCGACGGCTGGGGCTCGCTGGACGGCGGTGCCGGCGTGCACGCGGTGGCGAGCAGGACGGAGAGCGAGACGGTCGCGGCGTGCCTCATGACCGTACGGTGACACGTCGCCACGACTGACCGCTCGCTAAGTGGCGAAGAAGGAAGCGAATAGATACCCGAGGGACAGCGAGCCGGCCAGCGCCGCCACGCCCCAACCGAGGACCGTCGTGATCCGCCCGTTCACGGCGTCGCCCATCACGTGGCGGTCGGTCGCGAGCCGGAGGATGAAGACGAGGATGATCGGGAGAAGGATCCCGTTCGCGATCTGTGCCGAGATGATGAGCGGGATGAGCGAGATACCGGGGATGAGCACGACGGTCGCTCCGAGCGCGAGCATCAGGGTGAACAGGCTCATGAACACCGGTGCCTCGCGGAAGTTCTTGCTGATGCCGGACTCCCACCCGAACGCCTCGCAGATCGCGTACGACGTCGAGAGCGGCATCACCACGGCGCCCAGCAGCGAGGCACCGCACAGACCCGCGGCGAAGAGGAGACCCGCGCGCTCGCCGGCAAGCGGGACGAGCGCCTGCGCGGCGTCCTCCGCCGACGTCACCTGGATCCCCGCCGGGTACAGCACCGTTCCGGTGACGACGATGATGAAGAACGCGAAGAGTCCCGCGATCGCCGCCCCAAGGAACACGTCGACCCTCGCGTAGGCCGCGGACTGCCGCGTGACGCCCTTGTCCACCACCGACGCCTGCATGTAGAAGAGGAGGTATGGCGTGATGGTGGTGCCGACCAGCGCGAGGGCGAAGACGAGCGCCGAGGGGCTGGTCGGGATCGAAGGGATCAGCCCCGACATCACGACCGGCCAGTCCGGCTTCAGGATGAGGACGGAGATCGGGTAGGCGAGGAACGCCAGCACCAGCACGAAGAGTGCGCGCTCGACGAAGCGGTAGCTGAAGAAGACCACCAGCGACCACACACCGAGGGCGGCGATGGGCACCGACACGATCCGCGGCACTCCGAGGATCTCGACGCTGGCCGCGATGCCGGCGAACTCCGCGACCACGTTGCTTCCGTTGGCGATGATGAGGACGAGCATCGCGAGGATCGTCCAGCGGACGCCGAACCGCTCGCGGATGAGGTCGGAGAGGCCCTGCCCGGTCGTGATGCCCATGCGCGAGCACATCTCCTGGATCACGCCGAGACCGATGCTCGCGACGAAGAGGAGCCACAGCAGCGAGAAGCCGAACTGCGCGCCGATCGATGAGTACGTCGTGACGCCGCCGGCTTCGTTGCCCGCGAATCCCGTGATGACGCCGGGGCCCAGGACCGCGAGGAACGCCGCGAAGGCGAGCCGCCGCCGGTTCGCACGGCGTCGCAGCGCGCCAAGCGGACGCGCGATGCGGCCGCCCCTCACCTAGCGATCGACCTGAGCGACCTCTTCCTCCAACCGCGCGGGAGCATGATGTCGACGACGTCGTCGACGGTGACGGTGCCGAGAAGCTTGCGACGCGCATCGACGACCGGAAGCGCGAGCAGGTTGTACTTCGCTATGAGCGCCGCGACCTCCTCCTTGGGCGATGTCACATCGACTTTGAGGACGTTCCGGTCCATGACCTCGGTGATCGGCGTGGCCGGCTTCGCGACGACGAGGTCGCGAAGCGAGATGACGCCGTCCAGGTGGCCCTCCCCGTCGACGACGTACAGGTAATAGGTGAGCTCGGCATCGGGTTGCAGCTCGCGCAGCCGGTCGATCGCGGCGCCCGCGGTGAGCTCCGCCGGAAGCGCGATGAAATCCGTCGTCATGATGCCGCCGGCGGAGTCCTCGGAGTAGGTGAGCAGCTCCTCGACGTCGGCCGCCTCTTCCTTCTGCATGAGCTCGACGAGCTCTTCGCGGCGCTCCTCGGAGAGATCCTGGAGGAGGTCGGCGGCCTCGTCCGGCGCCATCTCGTCGAGGATGTCGGCGGCGCGCTCCTCGTCGAGGTCGCTCACGATCGAGGCCTGCATCTCCGGATCGACCTCGGACAGCGCATCGGCCGCGGTCTCGACGTCGAGCTCCTCGAACACCGCGCGCCGCTCGTCGACGCTCATCTCCTCGACGATGTCGGCGATGTCCGCGGGATGCAGCAGCGCGAGCTTGGTGCGCGGTACGGTGACACGCACGTTGCCCTCCGCCGCCCCGAGCGTCTCGACCAGATGCCAGGGGATGATCCCGCGCGGCAGCTTCTGGCCCGCGAGACCGACGACGCGCTCCGCGAGACCCTCGGCGCCGACGCGGCGAAGCAGCCCGCGCAGGCCCACGTCGGCGCCGACGAGGCGCAGCTGCCCGTCGACCTCCGACAGCTGCAGGTCGTTCACGCGCACGACCTTGGCCCCGTGGGTGTCGACCACCTGCTTGTCCATGAGGTCACGCGAAAGGCGCAGCGCCTCCTGCGGCAGCGGCGCATCGTTGATGGTGTCGAGGCGACCGCGCAGTCTGAGGTGCCCGATCTCCTGGGCGAGCTCGGTCCAGCGAACGACCCGCTCGCCACCGGGCGTCGCGAGGACCGCCCACTGCACCGCCGGGAACTGGCCCTGCGGGACGACCGCGAGATCGGAGAGCTTCGCGACCTCGTTGCCGTTCGGCTCGATCACGCGCCGATGCTGGATGTCCGAGAGGTACGGCACGGGCGCAAGGGTACCGCCCGGGCTAGAATGAGGACTCCGATGCCATCTGCCTCCGACACGGGCCTTCGCGTTCGAGCGCTCGCGGATCAGGCCGTCGCGGCCGCCCTCGAGTCGGACTGGACGCGCGCGTCCGATCTGAACTCGAAGATCCTCGAGGCGGCGCCGGACGACGTCGAAGCACGCAACCGGATGGGTCGCGCGCTGCTCGAGCTGGGCAAGCTCGAGGAGGCGAAGGCGTCATTCGCCGAGGTCCTGAAGGCCGAGCCGTACAACTCGATCGCGATCCGTGGCTCGCAGCGCATCGTGCAGCTGCTGGAGCACAAGACCAAGCCGAACGTGACGACGTCGCGGACCCAACCACGCCTCTTCATCGAGGACATGGGGAAGACGGGCATCCTCCGGCTGATCAACCCGGCGCCGCCGCACATCCTCGCCCGTTACAGCCCGGGGGCCGAGTGCCAGCTCAAGGAGCAGGAGGGCCTTATGGCCGTCCATGCCCGGGACGGCGAGCTTCTGGGCTTCCTGGAGCCGAAGGTCGGCCGGCGGCTCATCGATCTGATCCGAACTGGCAACCAGTACGTGGCGGCCATCGTCAGTAACGACCAGTTGAACGCGCGCGTTGCCATTAGAGAGGTCCTGCAGAGCGTTGAGAACTCCAGCCGGATCTCCTTCCCGGGTCACCACCGTCCGGCCGAGACGAAGGAGCGGGCCTACATCAAGGGCAACTTCTTCCGCTTCGGGCGGGACGCGGATGACGACGGCGACGAGGACACCGACGAGACCGAGGAAGAGACAGAGGGCGGCGCGGGCGGCGAGGCCCTCGAAGAGACGGACAACGTCGAAGAGCCCCTGGTCGTCGACACCGGCGACGAGGACGCGGAGGAAGAAGAAGAGGAGTAAGCCGAATGCGCCGAGCGGGATGGGGAGCGATAACAGCGGTCCTCGTCCTCCTTGCCGCGGCCTGCTCCACCCCCGTCCCTGATAGGACCCGCCCGATCCCCGGCGACGTCCCCGACGCGCGGCCCATCGCCGCCGCCGCGGCCGCCATCCTGTTGAACTTCGCCGTCTACGACTACGCCCTGGTCGGCGGCCTGAACGGCGAGAAGGTTCGCGCCGTCAGCGCCGACCGCTACGCGGCCGTCGCGCACGCTCAGGCGGAGCTCGTCAAGGCGAACACCACGAAGGTCGTCGCCGCGACCGTCGACACCGTCGGCCCGGTCCGCGACCGGCTCGTGGCGCTCGCCGACGGCCTCACCGATCTCTCGCGCGATGCGCTGGCGTATGCCGACGCGCGCCAGCCCGCGGCGCTGTCGCGCGTCTTCGCCGGCGTCGACCGCGGTTGGGCGAGCCTGCGCGAGCTCGCGTCGGTCATGCCGGCGGATGCGACCCTCAGGGCGGCTATCGACCGCGGCACGTCCATCAACGCCACGGCCGCGTCGAAGCAGCTGTTCACTCTGACGGCGGGTCCGTACGGCACCGCGGCCGAGGCCGCCGACGCCGCGAAGAAGATCGGCGCGAACGCGACCGCCTCGACCGAGAGCCCGTTCACGGTGCGTGTCGGTCCGTACGCCGACCGCCCCGCGGCTGACAAGGCGGCCGCGGAGCTCACGTCGCAGAAGGTCACCAGCGTCGTGAGCGAGGATGCGGCGTACACGTTCGCACGCGGCGGCGCCGTACCGGACGCGGAGCTGTGGCGCGAGCCCGAGCGCTCGATCGACGTCCACGCGCTGGCGCGCAAGATCGCGCTGTCGAGCGACGCGGCCCTCGTCGCGACCGGTTCCGACGACGGCTATCTGACGCTGCACACGCGGGACGGCGTCCTGAAGGCGCTGCCGAAGTTCAACGCCGGCGTGAATCAGCTCGCATTCACCGACGATGCACGCTTCCTCATGGGTGGCGGCCAGGTCCTCGCGACCTGGGTCTTGCCGTCGCCAAGCGACACCGTGGGCGTCCCGGTGCGCCTCACCGGCGCGGCGCAGTCGCTCGTCTACGTGCCCGCGGCGCATGCCTTCGCGGCGTCGTCGGGCGGGAGCGACGGCGGCATCGTCGGCGGGCGCGCGCCCGACGGCGCGCCGCTGTCGGCACCGTTCCCGATCGCCCTGCCGTCGACCGGAGGACTGCTGGCCACCAGCGACCGGGGCGATCTCTTCATCGCCTCGCAGACCTCGGCCGGTTACGAGGTCCGCATGTTCCGGCCCGGCGCCGAGCGGTTCCCGAAGGGCGTGCTGCGCGTCCCCGGCACCGGGCGAGCCTTCGCGATCGATCCGACTGGTTCGTTCGGCGCGGCGGTCACGGATCAGGGCACCTTCCGCTTCCAGGTGACCGCGGCGGATCCTACGAAGACCATCACCAAGCTCACCACCGCGGTGCGCGACATCGAATTCGCGCGCGACGGAACGCTGTACCTGCTCGACGCGCAGCGAGTGCTCGCGATCGACGCCGAGGGTGCCACCCGCTGGACGACCGCCGTCGTCGACGGCCGCCGCATCGCGGTCGGGCTGCGCGCGGTCGTGCTGGACGGCTCGGACCGTCTCATCGCGCTCGACCCGATGACCGGCGCCGTCGACGAGCTCGCGCCCGTCGGCCAGATCCAGGACCTCGTCGTGTCCCGCGACGGTCGGTGGATGGGCGTCATCGCCGAAGCGCGGAGGGCCGTTCTGTTCAGACTGCCCTGACCCATACTCACCTCAGCATGAGCACGCAGCGAGAGCGGATCCTCTCGTTCGTCCCGATCGAGACCATCCCGCTTCCACGTCCGCTCAACCGTTTCGGCACCGCGTTCCCCATGGCCCTGGCCGATGTCTACGCGACCGCGTACGCGCCGCGGCGTGGCGTCGTCCTCGATCCGCTCGCGCATCCGTGGTCGGCCGCCGACGCCGTCGAGTCTTCGGATCGGCGCGGGGTCGCGAAGTCGCGCGAGCCACTGGGCGAATGGGCGCGCGCCGTCGTCGCGCTCGCGCCGCCGCTCGAGGAAGTCCTCGCTTCGTTCGAGCGCGTCGCCGACAGCGCGCTCGTCGGCACGCCGCACCGCGTCGCCATGCGCGAGCTCTACGGTTCGCACTGCGCGACCTGTCACGGCCCGGTCGTGGTCGAGGCCTTCCTCTGGGAGCGCGACGCGCCGGTGCCGACCAAGAAGGCGTTCCGCTGCGCCGTCTGCGCGCGCGAGGGCCGCGCCCTCCTCATCGAAGGCGTTGATACGGACGACGAGGAGCGCACCCGACGGCTCGAGCCGCGCGGGATGGCCTACTGGCAGTTCGTGGAGCGCTTCGGCGCCGACCCCGCCGCGCAGTCGCTGGGGGAGACGGTCGCGGCGCTGTACACACCGCGCAACATCACGGCGCTCATGGCCACCCTGCGCGCGATCGAAACGTCGGTCGGAGATCCCGCCGCCCAGGGACTGCTGAAGCTCTGCCTGCTCGAGTCGATCGTTGCCGGCAGCCGGCTCAACGCGGTCGCCGGTCACGGAGCGCCGCTGCGCATCGACAAGGGCCGCGCGCGGCGCGGCCATGCCTCGCAGACGCGCGAGGTGAACATCTGGCTCGAGTACGAGCGGACCGTCCGCGAGCTCGTCGGGTGGCTCGCGCAGAACGAGCACCGCCCGGCCGCATCGCGCGGTGGGCTCCTCCTCGATCCCGGCGACGCGGACCTCGTCCTGTGCCAGGCACCGGTCGAGGACACGCTCGGCGGATGGAGCACGGTCGCGGGCGCGCTGCTGCTCGGTGCGAAGACGCTTCGTCCGATGGACACCGGCGAGGGCCGGCTCGCGGCGCGCGAGCGTCTGCTCCGCACCCTGCGCGCGGCGCTCACCCTGGCGCATCGCGTGTCGCGCCCGGGGGCGGCGGCGGTCGTGTACGCGCCGCACGCCGACGCGGCGACGATCGCGGCGTGCGTCCTCGCCGGCGCGGGTGCCGGCTACCGGTTGCGCACGATCCTCTATCAGCGCGACGCGCACGCCGGAGCGTACGGCTCACCCGCTGCGGCGGTGTGCGACTTCGACCGGGATGTCCCGCTGCTCCGCGATCAATCGGCCGCGGATGCGTCGCTCATCGAGGAAACGATCCGCGCCGGAGTCCGCGAGGCGGTGCTCGCGCGCGGCGAGCCCGTGCGCGAGGATGTCGCGGCCGTTGCGGCGCTGCAGGCGCTCGCCGCGAAGGGGCTGCTCGTACCGATCGCGCTCGCGCGCGCCGGCGGCGTGTCGGAGCTGGAGCTCTTCCTCGATCACTTCAAGTCGGCCCTTGCCGACGGACGGCGCACCGGCATCACACGCGTGCCGCTCGGCGAGGACGCCGACGATGTCGCGTATGCCGTGAGCGAGGCGCCCGACGCGACGCCGCTCGGGGACCGGGTCGAGTGGGCGGTCTGGGGCCTTCTGTCCTCCGCGCGCGAGGTGGACACGCGCTCGCTGCTGCGCCGCGTCTACGGGCTGTTCCGCGGCATAGAGACGCCCGACCGCGAGCTCGTCGAGCGCTGCGTGGCCGCCTACGCGACCGGGACGGACGACGGGCGGTGGCGCCTCCTCGACCAGGACGCGCTCGTCGCGCGACAGACCTCGCAGGCGCAGGTCCTGGCGGACCTCGTCGACGCCGGCCACCGGCTGGGGTTCAAGGTGCACGTGGGTCGCGACGTCGAGCGGCGCGCACTGCCGAGCACGCACGCCGAGCGCGGACGGGTGCTCGCCGATCTCGTCAGCGAAGCCGAGCGCGCGAGTGGCGCATCGCGCTTCGTGCGCGGCGCGTCGGAGGCGGTCGACTTCGTCGACTGCGTCTGGTACGACCGCGGGCGCATGGTGTTCCTGTGGCAGGTGGACTGGACCGCCCGGATCCACCGCAGCATCGTGGCCCTCGGTGAGGCCATTCCCGATGACGATCGGGTGTTCCGCTTCCTCGCGGTGGCCGACGAACGGACGAGCCTGGTGCACGAAAAGCTGCGCCGCTCGCCCGCTCTGGCGGACGTCGTTCGACGCCGGGGCTGGCGATTCGTAAAGTGGGGTCCACTGCGCCGGTGGTTGGGAGACGGACAGGCCGGCCTGGACGGACTCGAGTCCGTTCTTGGCCTCGAACCTGCGGTGGAACAATCCGGCCAGCAGCTCGCGTTCAGGTGGTAGCGAAGACACGCAAAAGGAGCCGCACATGGGAAAGCCACAGGCTGTCAGCGACCAGACATTCGAGCAGGAGGTCCTGAAGTCGGACACCACCGTGCTCGTCGATTTCTGGGCGGCGTGGTGCGGCCCCTGCAAGATGGTCGCGCCCGTCCTCGATGAGGTCGCCCGCGAGCACGGCGACCGGATCCGGATCGCCAAGCTCGACGTCGACGCCAACCCGATCACCGCGGGGCGCTTTGGCGTCCGCGCGATCCCGACGATGATCGTGTTCAAGAACGGCCGTGAAGCGGACCGCATCGTGGGTTACCACCCGAAGCCACAGCTGATGCAGAAGCTGACGCCGCACCTCGAGGCGGCGGCCGCAGCGCCGAGCGCGGCGGCCGCTCCGACCACTCCACCGCCGGGTGGATCGCCGACGAGCAGCACGCCGAACGCCGGGGTCGGCGTGAACAAGATCCACTAGCGGTGCGCGATACCTCGGGCCTGCCGGGGGCCAAGATGCTCGATCCGGTGTGCGGGATGATCGTCGACGTTGCGGACTCGCGCGAGCACGGGCTCACGCTGGAGATGGATGACCGCGAATACGCCTTCTGCGGTCCGGGCTGCATGAAGTCCTTCGCGAAGGCCCCGCATCAGTACCGCGCGAAGGTCGATGCCTGGGTGGCCGCGCAGAAGCCCTGATCCTCCCGATCTATCTCGAGGTCGGCGCCAAGCGCACCTTCGCGAGTGCCGTGGACTGGCCAGGCTGGTCGCGGAGCGGCCGTAACGAACAAGAGGCGATGGCGGCGCTCGCCGC
>DATKCP010000238.1:0-11418 GCA_035513115.1 Candidatus Limnocylindria bacterium
GTCGACGAGCGCGGCTTCGACGAGCTGCTCGAGGGGCAGCGCAACCGCAGCCGCGCCACGGCAAGGTTCACGCAGGACGCCATGCGCTTCGGCCAGTTCTACTCACTCCTCCACGAGACCCAGGGCCTCCGCAGCGAGTTCACGGGATACGACGAGCTCGCGACCGATGCGACGATCGTCTCGCTCGTCATCGGCGGCTCGCGGGTGGAGATGGCGCATGAGGGAGCCGATGTCGAGATCGTCCTGGACCGCACACCTTTCTATCCGGAGGGTGGCGGCCAGGTCGGCGACCGGGGCACGATCACGACGGACGAGGGCCGCGCGATGGTCGCGGACACCCAGACCGCCGCGCCGGGCGTGATCGTGATGAGCGCGAAGGTCGTCGACGGGGTCCTGCGGGTGTCCGCGCGCGCGGGGGGCGTGGTGGACGAGGAGCTGCGTCGCGACACGATGCGCAATCACACCGCGACGCATCTGCTGCACGCGACGCTGCGGAACCTGTTCGGTGAGGACGTGCACCAGGCGGGATCGCTCGTGCACGCCCCGAACCTCCGATTCGACTTCACGTTCGGCCGGGCGCTCACGCCACAAGAGCTGCAGCGCGTTGAGGACGAGGTGAACCGCGCGATCCTCGACAACGCGAGCGTTCAGGCTCGGGTCATGCCGCTGAGCGATGCGCTCGCGTCGGGCGCGATGGCGCTCTTCGGCGAGAAGTACGACGACGAGGTGCGGGTCATCGAGGCCGGTCCCAGCCGCGAGCTGTGCGGTGGCACGCACTGCCACTGCACGGGCGACATCGGGCCGTTCTTCATCACCAGGGAGGAGAGCATCGGTGCGGGCGTGCGGCGCATCGAGGCGGTCACCGGTATCGGTGCGCTCCGCGAAGCGCGCGAAGTGCGCGAGCGGCTCTCACGCACCGCCGCGGCGTTGCGCGTCCCGCCGGCGCGCGTGCCGGAAGCGGTCGCGCAGCTCACCGAATCGCGCGAGCGCCTGGAGAAGGAGCTCGCCGCGATGCAGCGCACCAGCCTGGATGCGGCCGCAGCCCAGCTGCTCGGCGCGGCGGAGACCCTGGGCGCCGCGAGGCTCGTTGCGGCCGACATCGGCGACGGGGACGTCGGCCACCTGCGCGCGCTGTCCGATCGGATCCGCGAGTCGATCGGCTCGGGTGTCGTGGTGCTCGGCGCCAGGCGTAACGGCACCGCCGCGCTCGTCGTCAACGTCACGAAGGATCTGTCGGCGAAGGTGGACGCCAACGCGCTGGTGAAACAGGTGCTCGCGCCCATCATCGGCGGCCAGGGAGGCGGCCGCGCCGAGAGCGCGTCCGCCGGCGGAAAGGACCCCTCCCGCCTGCCGGAGGCCCTCGAGACGGCACGGGAAACCGTGCGCGAACGTTTGGATGGGGGACGTGACCGCCGCTAACGTACGCGACACCCGTACCGCCCAGACGAGGGGCCCGCTGGTCGCCGGCGTGGAGCTCTCCGCCACGGTCGCGCGCGTCATCGTCGCGACGCGCGAGAACAACCGGCTCCGGGTCACCGGCCGCGGTGAAGCGGGGCTGGCCGAGGGCGCCGTGACCGGCGGCCTGGTCGTCGACCGCGAATCCGTCGCGGCCGCGCTCGCGACCGCGTTCGGCGCGGCGGAGCGTGGTCAGCGCGCGGAGCGGTCGATCGTCGCGATCGACGGCGACGACCTCCGCACCTATCACCTCTCCACCTCGTTCGAACGCGAATCCTCCTCGGCCCCCGTCGCCGCCGGCGAGATCTCGCGCGCCACCCGCGAGGCGGCGGTGGTGACGGCCAAGACGGCGGCCGCGAGCGCCGAGGACGATCCCGCGCTGCGCGGCGTGCCGACCGCCCGGCTGCGCGAGGACGTCGCGTCCATCTCGCTCGACGGCCGTCACCTCGCGTCGCTGGTCGGTCAGCGCGGCGGACTCGTCGAGGTCTGGAGCGACGTCAGCGTCGCGCCGCTCGTGCTCACAGGCGCGGCCATCGGCGCGCTCGAGACGGCTCGTCACCGCGGCGCTGTGGTGCCCGGCGCGTACGCGCTGGGTCGGCTGCTCACCGAGTCGGGCGTGCTCGACGCGGGCGTGCTGCGGATCGGCGCCGACGTGACGAGCCTCGCGATCCTCCGCGAGGGACGCGTCATCGCGACGCGCGCTTTCGGTCTCGGCCGCATCGCCATCGCATCGCGCCCCGACCGTCTGGAGGCCGATGCGCGCGTGTGGGCCGACTGCGTGGTCGCGTCGCTGCACACGCTCGACGGCCTGCCGCCGGCGCGCTGGCTGTTCGTCGGCGTGCCGGATCCGCTCCTGGCGCTGGCGCGAGCGCTCGGCGATGCGGTGGCCGGTGTGCGCGGAGGCGCCGTCGACGTCGCGCCGCTCTCCGTCGGGCTCGCCAGCCGTACGTACGGCGACGTGCCCCTGCGCCCGGACGACCTCGTCGCGGTCGGCGCGGCCGCGATCGCGTCAGGGATCTTCGCGTCGTGACCGACCACCGGGGGGCTGCGCCTCCCGAGAACCCCCCGCAGATCGCTCGGCGGACGGTGATCGAGCTCGGCGCGCGCGCGACCGTGCTGGAGGCGGTCGAGCAGATCGCCGCGGCGCCCGCCGCCGACGATCTGGTGCTCTCGATCCCCGCCGGCGCGCCCATGACGCGCAACGCCGTGTTCTTCGAGGTGGCACGCCGCGCGGCGAGCACGCGTCGCCTGGCGATCGTCTCGCCCGACGCGCGCGCTCGCTCGCTCGCGTCGTCCGTGCATCTGCCGGCCTTCGCCAGCACCGCGGCGATGGAGCGTCAGGAGCTGGACGCGACCGAGCCGCTCACGACAGCGCGCCGGGCCGCCCTCGCGCGTCCGATACGTGTGAAGCGCGAGGCGGGCGCGTCGCCCCTGCGGGTCCTGGGCATACTCGGCAGCTTGCTCGCGGCGGCACTCGTGCTGATGATCGTGGTCGGACCCACCGCGACGGTGGTCGTCGCGCCGGTGTCGAAGCCGCTCGGCCCCTTCGAGTTCGATCTCCGCGCCGGACCGCAGGGCGAGATCCCGACCGCGCAGACCCTCGTCGCGAACGCCCTGACGCAGAAGTACACGCAGCGGGCCACCGGCGAGCGCCTCGACCCCATCAAGGCGACAGGCGTCGCACGGTTCACGAACCGCGACACGCGGGAGATCCGCGTCCTGAAGGGCACCGTCGTCCGCACCCGCGACAACATCCGCTTCCAGACGATGGAGGAGAAGGTGATCCCGCGTACCTCGCTCGACGTGATCCCGCCGTTCGTGAAGTTCGGGACGGTCGACATCGCGGTCGAGGCCCTCGAGGCCGGCCCCGCGGGCAACGTCGGAGCGAACACGATCACGATCACCGATCGGGATGACTTCGCGGTCAGCAACCCGCAGCCGACCGGCGGAGGCGAGGTCAAGAAGTTCGCCGTCATCACCGGGTCGGACTATGGACTCGCCGCGGGCCGCGCCGACGAGGAGCTACGCAAGCGCGCGGCGCAGCAGGTCGACGAGTGGAGGAAGGCGGCGCCGAGCGGCCAGGTCATCTATGGACCGGTCACGAAGGTGACCGGCGTGACGTCATCCGACGGTCTCGTCGGTACCGAGCCGCCGAGCGGCACCTTCGAGCTCACGGTCACCGGAGCTGCGACGGGGTACAGCGTGGCCGATAGCGAGCCGCGCGCCACGACCATCGCGAAGCTCAAGGAGCGGGCGGACCCGGAGAACGACATCGATGAGAACGCCGCGGTGGTGGACGTGATCATCGAACCGACGGTCGAGGAGAACGGCGTTCGCTGGCGCGTCCGGGGCAGCACGTCGCAGTTCCCGTTGGTCCACGACGCCCCGCTGCGCGCCGCGCTCGCAGGTCGTGAGTTCATCGACGCGCAGGATGTGGTGGAGGACCAGGGACTCGAGCTCAAGAGGATGGTCGTCTGGCCGGGCTGGTGGCCGCGCCTGCCGTTCTTCGACTCGCGCCTGCAGATCGAGGTGGACACCGCAGCCTCGGCGGCCTCACCGTCGCCCTGAACGTGCGCTATCTTGCGCTGGACGTCGGCGACCGCCGCATCGGCCTGGCCGTCGGCGACGACGCTTTCGGCCTCGCGCGTCCGCTTCGCACGCTCGCGCGCCGCAACCTCGAGGCCGACCTCGCGAGCCTCCGTGAGCTGATCGCGAAGGAGGAGGTGGGTGCCCTGGTCATCGGTCTGCCGTTGACCCTGCGCGGTGAGGACGGCCCGCAGGCGCGGCGCGTTCGGCGTTTCGCCGACGCGTGCGCCGCGCTGGGTGTGCCGGTGGACCTCTATGACGAGCGGTTCACCACCGCGGAGGCGGCGCACCGCGGGGCCTCGGATCTGGACGCGGGCGCGGCGACCGTCCTGCTCGAAGACTTCCTCTCGCGGCCTCGCGGCTGATGCCGCGGTCACGCCAGACGACGCGCCCGCTGCCGCCTCGGAGGCAGGGTTCGTCGCTCGGGCCATTCGCGTTCCTGATCGCAGTCGCCGTCCTCGTCGTCGGGCTCTACTTCGTCGCGCGACCGCTCGCGGAGGATGCCGTCGTCGCGTACGTCGCCGAGCACGACACACTGCTGCGCCAGGACTTCGTGCGCGGCCTCGTCGCGGATCGCGTTCGCAACGAGGTCGACCTGGCGAAGGACACTCGTGCCGACAACCGGCCATTCGTGATCGCGCGCGGCGAGACCGCCGGTGAGATCGCGAAGCGTCTCGAGGAGGAGGGCTTCATCCGCTCCGCCCTTGCGTTCGGATACATCCTCTACGAAAGCGAACGCGAGAACGCACTGCAGTCGGGCACGTATACGGTCTCCGCCGCCCTCACCCCCCGCGAGATCGCGAAGCTGTTCGAGAGGGCGCCCGGCGAGCAGATCATCCTGCGCATCATCGACGGCTGGCGCCTCACCGAGGTGGCGACCGCGGTGAACAAAGCCTTCCCCAGCATCACGAAGGAGGCGTTCACGGCGGCGGCCGTGGTCGGCGATCGGAAGAACACGGTGCTCGCGGGGATGGAACCGGCTGCGCCGCTCGAGGGCTACCTCTTCCCCGATACCTACTTCATGCGGCCGGACATGACCGCGCCGCAGATCGTCGAGGTGCTCCTGGACACGTTCGAGCGCAAGGTGGGCGCGACCCTGCGGACCGCATCCGCGCGGCGCAACATGCCCATCTACGACCTGGTGAAGCTTGCCTCGATCATCGAGCGAGAGGCGCGCGACCGCGGCGAGAGCGCGACGATCGCGGGCGTGTTCACCAATCGCCTCGACATCGGTATGAAGCTCGATGCCGACCCGACGATCCAGTACGCGCTCGGCGAGTGGCGCGAGCTGTCCCTCGCCGACCTGAGGCTCGATTCGCCGTACAACACCTACCTCTATGCCGGGCTGCCGCCGACGCCCATCGCGAATCCCGGCGCCGCGGCGCTCGAGGGAGCGGCGAATCCCGCGAAGGTGCCGTACTTCTTCTTCGTCGCGAAGAGCGACGGCACGGGTGGGCACGCGTTCTCGGTGACGCTCGAGGAGCACGAGGCGAACCGCGTCAAATACGGGAACAGATGAGCGTGTGAGCCGTGGGGACCGTGTACCTGCTCGGCCACCCCGTGGCGCACTCCCTCTCGCCGGCGATGCACAACGCGGCGTTCGCCGCGCTCGGTCTGCCGCACCACTACCAGACGCGCGACGTGGAACCGGACCGGCTGGAGGACTTCGTCGACGCGCTGCGACGCGACGACGTTCTGGGCGCGAACGTCACGATCCCTCACAAGGAGCGCGTACTGCGCTACATGGATGAGGCCGGTGAGGATGCGCGCCGGGTGAGCGCGGTCAACACCATCGTCCGTCGCGGCCCGCGCCTGATCGGAGAGAACACCGATGTGTACGGCTTCGAGCGTGCGATCGGTGAGTCCGCTCCGGCGGGAGAGATGTTCAGGGGGGGCACCGTGCTGGTCCTGGGAGCGGGCGGCGCCGCCAGAGCCTGCGCGGTCGTCCTCCTGCGCCGCGGCAACGAGGTGCGGATCGCCAGCCGGACCCGCGTCCGCGCGGAACAGCTCGTCGCCGGCATCGAGGTCGACGGGCGACGGGCCACGGCCGTCCGCTGGCCCACGTCCGCCGACGTCGCGGCGGTCGACGGAGTCGTGAACGCGACGCCGCTTGGTCTCCACGGTGAGGATCCGCTCGCGGGGATGCCGATCCACGAGCGCCTGCGCGTCGTGGACCTCGTGCCCACGGCCGCGATGACGCCGCTCGTCAAGCGGGCCCGGGCCGTCGAGAATGTCGTTGTCGTGGACGGACTTTCGATGTTGCTGCACCAGGCCGCGCGCTCGTTCGCCCTGTGGACGGGCCGCGATGCGCCGCTCGCGGTGATGCGCTCCGCTCTGCCGCGCGCGGTATGAGGCTCATCACCGCGGGCGAGTCGCACGGTCGGGGGCTGGTCGCGATCCTCGACGGCGTTCCCGCGGGCGTTCCCATCGCGGCCGCCGAGATCGACAGCGATCTGCGCCGCCGGCAGCTCGGCTACGGCCGAGGCGCGCGACAGCGGATCGAGCGCGACGCGGTGAACATCACCGGCGGCGTTCGGCACGGACGCTCCACGGGCGCGCCCATCGCGCTGCAGATCGCGAATCGGGACGCCGTGAACTGGGAGCGCGTGATGAGCGTCGAGCCGGTCCTCGACCCGCCCGACCCGGTCACGCGCCTGCGACCGGGTCACGCCGATCTCGCCGGAGCGCTCAAGTTCGGGCACGAGGACGTGCGCGACGTGATCGAGCGCTCGAGCGCGCGCGAGACGGCCGCGCGCGTCGCGGCCGGCGCCGTGGCAAAGGCCATCCTGAAGCTCGTCGGCATGCAGGTGCGGAGCGAGACGAAAGCGATCGGCGCCGTCGACAGCGAGCCGCGATTCGAGACCGAGGCGGTCGAGGCGAGCGAGGTGCGCTGCGCGGACCCCGCGCGATCGGCGGCGATGGTCGCCGCGATCGCCGCGGCGCGCGACGCGGGCGACACGCTCGGCGGTATCGTCGCCCTGCGCGCGAGCGGTGTCGTCGCCGGACTGGGGACCGCCACCCAGTGGGACCGCCGCCTCGACGGGCGCATCGCGCAGGCGCTCGTGTCGATCCAGAGCGCCAAGGGAGTGCAGTTCGCCGACGCGTTCGCCGCCGCGCGCGAGCGCGGCAGCGCCGTTCACGATCCCATCACCGTGGAGGACGGGCGGTTCAGGCGCACGCGCAACCGAGCCGGCGGTCTCGAGGGCGGCATGAGCAACGGCGAGGACATCACGGTGGAGGTGGCGTTCAAGCCGATCTCGACGCTCATGAGCCCACTTCCCTCGGCCGACCTGCGCACCGGCGCGCCGTCGCCCGCGCACGTCGAGCGGAGCGACGTCTGCGTCGTGCCCGCGGCAGGCGTGGTGGCGGAGGCGATGCTCGCGTTCGTCCTGGCCGACGCGCTCGTCGAAAAGTTCGGCTGCGACACCGCCGACGATCTCGTCGCCGCCGTGGACCGCTATCGCGCGCGTCTTCGTCCGATCGACCAGCGCTGATGCACCTTTTCGTGGTGGGTCCGCCGGGCATCGGCAAGAGCACCGTCGCGCCACTGCTCGCGCGCCGGCTTGGCGCGAGCGTGATCGAAACTGACCGGGCCATCGCGCGCCGGGCCCGCAAGAGCAACAAGGACGTGATCGAGCAGGACGGGATGGAGAGCTTCCGCGATCTCGAAACGCGCGTGATCGCGTCGCTGCGCCCGACGCCGGCGTGGATCGTCGTCGACACCGGCGGCGGCGCGCCCATACGCGAGGAGAACCGGATCCGAATGCGCGAGCTCGGGCTGATCATCGGGCTGCGCGGCTCGCTGGAGCGCGTCGCGGCGGGGATCGCCGCGACCATGGCCAAGCGGCCGGACCAGAGCGTCGCGCCGGTCGAGCGGGCGCGCGCGGTCCTTCGCGAGCGCCGCGTCGCCTATGCCGACGCGGACATCGTGTTCGACGTCGACCGTGATGCGACGGCCGAGGACTCCGCGCACGCGATCGCGGCCTGGGTCGTCGCGGCGCGTGGAGTCCGTGTCGACGTCGGTGGGGAGCGGCCGTACCCGGTGCTGGTGCGCGCCGGACTCCTCGACCAGGTCGGCACGCACCTCGGCGACATCGGCTGGTCGGGGCGCGTGGCCGTCGTGAGCGAGCCCGCCGCCGCCGCGCGGTACGAGGCGCGTCTGGTGCGCTCGCTCGAGCACGCCGGCATCGAGCCGATCGTATTTCGCCTGCCCACCGGCGAAGCCGCGAAGTCCGTGCGCGCGGTCGCAAGGCTCTGGGCCGAGCTCGCCGCGGCGGGGCTGGGCCGCGACGGCGGGATCGTCGCGCTCGGCGGCGGGGCGGTCTGCGACGCCGCGGGCTTCGCCGCCGCGACGTACCTGCGTGGCGTGCGCGTGGCCCACGTCCCGACGACGCTTCTCGGTATGGTCGACGCCGCGATAGGAGGGAAGACCGCGATCGACATCCCCGAAGGAAAGAATCTGGTGGGCGCATTCCATCCGCCGGACGCGGTCTTCGCGGACCCCGCCGTACTCGCGACGCTGCCGCGGCGCCAGCTGTCCTCGGGGCTGGCGGAGGTCGTCAAGAGCGCGTTCCTCGCGGATCGCGACGCGGTGGCGCACGTCGAGCGTTCGCTGGACTCGGTGCTGCGCGGCGAGATCGGTCCGCAGGTCACGACGGTCGCGCTCGCGGCCGAGGTGAAGGCGAGCATCGTCACGCTCGATCCGCGTGAGGCCGGGCTACGCGAGCTGCTGAACTTCGGGCACACCATGGGTCACGCCTACGAAGCGGCGTCGGGTTACCGCGTCACCCACGGTGAAGCGGTCTCGATCGGCCTCGTGTTCGCAGCGGCGCTCTCCGAAACGCTCGGTCTCGCGCCGCGCTCGCTCCGTATCGACATCGAGCGGCTGCTGGCGCGCGCGCGCCTGCCGATCCGCGCGCCGCTCGCGCGCGAGGTCTGGACGTATCTCCAGCGCGACAAGAAGGCGCGCGCCGGAAGGGTGCGCTGGATCCTGCCGCGGCGCGTCGGTCTCTTCAGCGAGGTCACCGACGTCGCGGACCGAAACCTGCGCGAGGCGGCCCGACTGGTGCGGGGTCGCGCCGCATGAAGCGCTTCCTTCTGCTGAACGGGCCGAACCTCAATACGCTCGGCACACGGGAGCCACAGATCTACGGAACGACGACGCTGGACGAGGTCGTGGCGCGCTGCAGCAGCGTCGCGCACGACGACGGTGCGTCCCTGACGGCGTTTCAATCGAACCACGAAGGCGCGCTCATCGACTTCCTGCAGCAGCAGGGCGCCGCCGATGGTGCCATCATCAACCCGGGAGGACTCGCTCACACGTCCGTCGTACTGCGCGACGCCGTCGCGGCCTGCAGGTTCCCGGTCGTCGAGGTGCATGTCAGCGACGTGACGAAGCGCGAGGCCTTCCGCCACCATAGCTATCTGACGGACGTGACCGCCCATCAGGTCATCGGCCTGGGCGTCGTCGGCTACGAGGTCGCGCTCCGCTGGCTCATCGAGGAGACGAAGAAGAAACAGTGATAAGCACCGGGGAGATAAAGCGCGGCATCACCGTCGAGATCGACGGCCAGCTCTACCAGATCGTCGAGTTCCAGCACATCAAGATGGGACGCGGCAGCGCGCAGGTGCGCATGAAGCTGCGCAACGTGCGCAAGGGTGATCTCATCGAGAAGACGGTCCAGGCCGGCGAGCGCTTCCAGCGCGCCCGCCTCGACCACCGCATCGTGCAGTTCATGTACAAGGACGGCACGCACTTCCACTTCATGGACACGAAGACCTACGACCAGCTCGCCCTGGACGCGGACCAGCTCGGCGACGCGGTGAACTACCTCACCGACGGCATGGAAGTCACGCTCAACGAGTACGAGGGCGAGCCGATCGGTGTGGACATGCCGGCGTCGATCGTGATGACCGTCGCCTCGACGGACTTCGGCCTGAAGGGAGACACGGCGACCGGCGCGACGAAGCCGGCGACGCTCGAGTCGGGCCTCAAGGTCAACGTGCCGCTGTTCGTGAAAGTGGGGGACAGGATCAAGGTCGACACGCGGACGGGTGAGTATCTCGAGCGCGCCTAAGGACGTCCTGCGCGTCGGTCAGCTCGCCATCCGGCTGGCCGAGCACATCCAATCCGGCGACCAATTCAAGGACCTCTGGGTCGAGGGCGAGGTGTTCCAGTCGCGCGCCTCGCCCGCGGGTCACGTGTACTTCACGCTGCGCGACAACGTCGGCCAGATGCAGTGCGTGCTCTTCGCGTCGCAGGCGGCGCAGATCGCGCTCACGCCACGCGATGGGACGAAGGTCCTCGCGCACGGGTGGGTCGAGTTCTACCACCGTGACGGCCGCTGCCAGCTCCGCATCGACGACGTCCGTCCCGCCGGCGCGGGCGACGCGTACCTGCGCCTCGAGGCCCTGAAGCGGCGGCTCACCGCCGAGGGTCTCTTCGCGCAGGAGCGCAAGCGCGCGCTGCCGCCCGCCCCGCGACGCGTGGGCGTGGTCACGAGCCCGATCGGCGCCGCGTGGCGCGACGTGCAGGCCGTGGTCGCGCGGCGGGACCCGCGCATCGAGCTGATCCTGGCGCCGGCCCTGGTGCAGGGCGGCGGGGCGGTGGAGTCCCTGATCGGCGCGCTCGACGGGCTCGCACAGCTCCGAGAGCTCGACGTCGTGATCATCGCGCGCGGCGGTGGCGCGAGCGAAGACCTCGCGGCGTTCAACGACGAAGCGCTGGTACGCGCGATCGCTCGTTTCCCGCGGCCGGTGGTCTGCGGCGTCGGGCACGAGACCGACGTGACGCTGGCGGACCACGCGGCGGATCTGCGCGCGCCGACGCCGTCGGTCGCGGCGGAGCTCGTCGTGCCCGACTCCAGCCGCCATCAGGTCGCCGCGGAACGGCTCTGGCGACGCGTCGCGACGCGCATGCGCGAAGCGCTCGAGGGTCGGCGCCGGCGTCTCACGGACGCCCGCCGCCTGGTGGAGCGCCGCGCGCCGCCAGCCAAGGTCGCGGCGCTGCGCCAGCGGCTCGACGAGCATCGCCGGCTGATGGATCGCGCGATGTCGCGCCTGGTGCCCACGCGCAGGCAGCGTCTCGCCGGCTCGTATCGCCGCCTCGAGGCGCTCTCGCCGCTGAGCGTGCTCGGGCGCGGGTACGCGATCGTCGAGGGCTCGGACGGCAGGGTGCGCCCGTCCGTCGCGACGCTGCGTCCCGGCGATCGCGCCAGACTGCGCCTGCGCGACGGGCGCGCGGACGTCACGGTGGAAGGGGTCGAGAAGAGTGGCTGAGGCCGAGCCGAGCATCGAAGAGGCGCTCGCGCGCCTCGAGGCGATCGCCGACCGACTCGAGGATCCCTCGCTCGATCTGGACGAGGCCGTCCGCCTCTA
>DATKCP010000239.1:0-2155 GCA_035513115.1 Candidatus Limnocylindria bacterium
GCCCAGGCGGTCGCGAGCGTCCAGCAGCTGTCGAACCGGCTCCAGGCCCACAAGCCCGGCGCCACCGTCGTGCTCACCATCCTTCGCAACGGCGAGCGCATCCAGGTGAACGTCAGGCTCGAGGTGTGGCCGGAAGGCAACCAGCCCTAGTCGCGCAGGAGCTCGATCCCCAGACCCTGCAGGTACCCCAGCAGCCCGTCGGCGTTCACGTGGCGGTCGGCTCGGACGACGCCGCGCTCGGTGAAGCGTCCCTCCGCGAGGGCGCGCGCGGCCAGCGCGGCGGGCGCGGCCGCGATCAGGTAGCTCCGCCGCGCCGCAGTGAGGGCGAGCCGCGCGATGCGACCGCCTTCGTCCTCTACCTCGACCGCGAACGCACCGTGGGTCGCGCCGAGGACCCGCGCCGCGAGTTGACCCAGTGGCATGAGCGCCTCGGCAAGGGCGCGCAGCGCGCCCGAGAGCGAGGCCGCCGAGAGGACGGCGTTCGCGCCCAGTGTTCCCGTGTCGGTCCAACAGTCGACGTCGCGCAGGCCCGGCCAGATCTCGGGGAGCGTGACCGGAAGCGCGGAGCCGACCAGGTGGCCGCGTCGTCGGGGAAGCTCGAACCGCCGTCTCTCGCGCCAGCCGGTCGCGATGTGGGGCGCGCCGTTCCGGCGGACCTCGACGGGCCGTCCGATGGATCGCAGGAGCGCGCGGACCGTTCCTGGGTGCGCCGTCTCGCGCGACGCCGGCGCGACCAGGGCACTGACGCGCGTTGGCCGCTCCACGCCGGAGATCCGAACAAGGATCGCCGCAACGGAAGACACGGCGCTGCAGGACGAGAGGATCGCGACGTTGCGGTCTCGTGCAGGACCATCGAGCCGCGCTACCGCCTTCGCATAGTCGATCCCTTCGTTGAGGTCGATCACGTCCCCGCCGACCTCGATCGCGGCCTCGACGAGCGCTGTGGACCGTGACTGGTACGGGCCGGCCGCGTCGACGACCACGTCGCCGGCCCTCAGGACCGACCGCAGCGAGCGCGGATCCTCCACATCGACGCGCAGCTCGCCGGTCCGGCCGGCGACGATCGGATGCAGGTCAATGCTCCGGAGCAGCTCGACGACGTTCCGTCCGAAGAACCCGGCGCCACCGGCCACGACGATGCGCCTCAGCAGAGCCGCCTTCCCATCGCCACACACCAGGGGATGAACAGCGCGAAGAGCGCGGCGCTCAGGGCCGCGATCGCGGGCGGCAGCTCGAGGAACGTGACCAGCGAGAGCGCTATGCCGGTCGACCACATGGCCCAGGTCCAGATAGCGAAGCGGCCGTGGATCAGAGGCGTCGCCCGCGTGAGGAGCATCCCCGCCAGTGTGTAGAGACCGTTCGCGACGCCACCTGTGATGAGGAAGCTGGGTCGCGCGAGCTCGGGGCGCTCCGGGACGAGCACGATCAGCGTCGACTCCGCGATCATGTCGGCCGCGAAGGCGGCCGTGGCGACCCAGAGCGGCACCATCCCGGCGTCGATGCGCTGCGCCCACCAGCGGTAGAAGACCAGCAGGCTTATCGCGGCGACGACCCAAAGGGACCACCCGAGCCGCCAGAGCACCGCGTTCTCCGCGACGTAGTCCGCGCGGGATCCCTCGGGGAAGAGCGTCGTGCCGGGCGTGAGGATCGTCGCCATCGCGGCGATCGCGACGAGGTTGGCGGCGGCACAGAAGTACGCCGGCCATCCGCTCCGTAGATCAGCCAGGGCTCAGGCCACGCGCGTACCGCGCTGATAGACAGCCCACACACGCCAGAGCGCGCGTGGGTCCGAGAGCGGATCGCCGTGGACGAGTACGAGATCGGCGGGCGCGCCGATCTCGATGCGGCCGGCGTGATCCACGCCATAGAGAGCGCCGCCGTCCCGTGTCGCGGCCCGCAGCGCCTCGTAGGGCTCGAGCCCTGCTTCGACGAGCAGCTCGACCTCCCACGCGAGGTGACCTGCTCGGACCGAGCCGCCACCGAAGTCGGAGCCGGTGGCGATGCGCACGCCGGCCCGCTTCGCGGCGCTGATCGCGGCGTATGCGCCTTCCTTGCGCTTTGCGACGCGCTCGCGGCCGTCGCTCGAGGTGAAGCGGTCGATCGCGGTCGTGCGGGCGAACCCCTCCCACGAGGCGAACACCGAGAGCGTGGAGAC
>DATKCP010000240.1:0-7238 GCA_035513115.1 Candidatus Limnocylindria bacterium
CACGCCGGGCGAATGCAAGATCGGCATCATGCCCGCGGAGAACTTCTCGCCCGGACCGGTCGGCTTCGTCTCGCGCAGCGGCACGCTCACCTACGAGATCGCCGACCTCCTCAGCCGCGCGGGCCTCGGTCAGTCGACCTGTCTCGGCATCGGCGGCGACCCGGTCATCGGGTTGCCGACGCCGCACGCGGTGCGCCTGCTCAACGAGGATCCGGCGACGGAGGTGATCGTCATCGTCGGCGAGATCGGCGGCAGCGCCGAGGAGAGCGCCGCCGAGTACATGCGCGCGCATGGCAAGAAACCGGCGGTGGCGTTCATCGCCGGCCGCTCCGCTCCCGCCGGAAAGCGGATGGGCCACGCGGGCGCGATCGTTTCCGGCAATCAGGGGACCGCGGAGTCGAAGGTGAAGGCGTTCGAGGCGGCCGGCATTCCCGTGGCGAACGCGCCGAGCGCGATCCCCCGCCTCGTGAAGGAAGCGCTACGAGGCTGACGCGTTACGCGAGCTTGTGCTTCACCAGATCCACGAGCTCGCCCGCCTTCGCGACGCGCTGCAGCTCGTCCGCGGCGAGCGTGTGACCGAGCTCGTCCTGCACGTACATGACGACGTCGACCTGCGCGAGCGAGTCCCAGCGGTCGTCGGCCGAGAGGTCGGTGTCCGGCCCGAGATCCGGCCACGCGAGGCGGTCGCGTAGACCCTGCAGAAACTCCTGCTCGTTCAGGCGTCAGGACTCCACCGGATGAGATTCGCCCCCCACGAATAGCCGACGCCGAAGCCCACGGTCAGGATGAGGTCGTCGCGCGCTACCTGGCGCTCCTCGATGAGGTGCTGGAGGACGATGGGGATCGTCGACGAGACGGTGTTCCCGCAGTGCGCCAGGTGCACCGCGAACTTCTCGTCGGGGATCCCGATCTTCTTCTGCAGGTAGCGCAGCATGTACTCGTTCGCCTGATGCAGGATCACCCACCGGACGTCGTTCAGGGTTACCTCGGCGCGCGCGAGCAGCTCTTTGAAGACCGCGGGGATGCGCCGGATCGTGAACTCGAGGATCGCCGGGCCGTTCATGTAGAGGTTCGCCTCGGTGCGCACGTTGCCGCTGCCGTCGGTGGTCTCCGCGAGCGGCTCGGTGCCCAGCGGATGGCGGATCCCGCCGCGCTTCACGATGAGGTTGCCCTGTCCTGCTCCGTCGGTGCCGAGCACGAAAGGTCCAAGGGTCGGACCCTCACGGTCCGTCGCGGTCACGAGCACGGCGCTGGCGGCGTCGCCGAAAAGCGTGCGCACACTCTTGTCCATCGGGTGTATGAAGCGCGAATACGTTTCCGCCATGACGAGCAGCGCGGTCGACGCGGCACCGGTCTCGATGAGACCACGGATGATGGCGAGGCCGTAGGGGAAGGCGGAACAGCCGAGGTTGTAGTCGAAGGCGGCCGTCGTCGTCGGCAGACCGAGCCGCTCCTGGAGGATGCAGGCGGTGGTCGGCAGGAAATAGTCGGGACTCTGCGTGCAGTACACGAGCAGATCGACGGTCGACCGATCGAGGCCGGTGCGCGCGATGAGCTTCTCGGCCGCGGTGGCGCCGAGGTCCGACGCGAACTCGTCCGGGCCGACGACGCGGCGCTCGCGGATGCCGGTCTTGTCGAAGATCTTCTCCGCCGACCAGTCGGGGTAGAGCTTCGCGAGCTCCTCGTTCGTGAGACGGCGCTCCGGAAGATGGTGCTCGAGCGCCTGTATCGCAGCGACGCGCACCGGGCGAGTCTAGGCCCGGCGGTCGCGCGTGCCGATGCCTCGCTCGACCGCCTGTTCGTACAGGTCGCGAAGCCGCACCGGGCGCCGGCCGGCACCGGTCGCGTGCGCGAAGAGCTCCTCGAGGAGGGTCCGCGTGCCCTTTCCGCGGTGGCGCTCCGCGCGCGCGTCCACCTCAGCCTCGGAGCCGAGCCGCCGGTGTGACTCGTGAAAGCTCTCATCCGGCACGTTGAGCGCGACGCGCAGCGGATGGACGTTGACGATCTTCAACCCTGGGTCGTCGAAGACGGCGCGCAGCGCGCCCATCTCCCACCCGAGGCTGGCACCCGAATGCACGTCGTCTTCCCAGAACACCGGGAGCCGCACCGTCCCCGCGACGGTGCGCAGCGGCGCGAGCATCGGCTGCAGGAAGGCGAGCAGGTTCGAGTCGTAGCGGAAGGCCTTCTCGGCCATCGTCCGCAGCATCCGCGTGTCGTCGTAGTAGCAGTGCGAGCGGAAGGAGATCGCGTCCGGCCAGAGCGCCTGCGTCGTCGCGATGACCTGGTCGACGGTCGTCCCGTGCGTGCTGCCGGGCAGGAAGTTGGGATGTAGACCAGCGTCCGCCGCTCTGTCCTCCGCCAGCCGGTGCGCGAGGTACGCCGACCGATGCGTGAGGAAAGGCGTGAGCGGCACGCCGTGCTGGTCCGCGAGCTCGAACAGGTCGCGGATCGCCCAGTCGGGCGACCACTCGATGTCCGTGGTGAAACAGAGCGGCGAGGTCTCGAGCGTGTATGCGCGCACCGCGGCGAGCGGCGTCGGCTGGAACACGCGCGAATCGTACGGGTAGAGTGCGCAGCGTGAGGCTGAGCGACGTCGCGGCGCGCGCGCCGCTTCGCCCTGTGCGAGACGCGGACTTCGACGACCTCGCGCTGCTGGGCGCGAGCGCAGGCCGCGTTCTCGTCTACGCCGGCGACGCGCGCTCGCTCGAGCGGCTCGCGAGGACGAGCGCGGCGGTTGCGGTCGTCACCACGGCAGAGCTTGCCGGAGCGGTGCCGGCGTCGCTGGGTCTCGCCGTGGCGTCCCACCCCGAGGGGGCGTTCTACGACCTTCACCGCTGGCTGCACGCCTCCAGCGACTTCTTCTGGCGGGACTTCCCGACGACCGTCGATCCGAGCGCGCGCGTGCACGAGCGCGCGTTCGTCGCGTCACGGAGCGTTCGCATCGGCGCGCGGGTCGTCGTCGAACCGCACGCGACGATCCTGGAGCGCGTCACGATCGGGGACGACACGATCGTGCGCGCCGGCGCGGTGCTCGGCTCCGAGGGCTTCGAGTTCAAGGGACCGGCGATGCGCCAGGGACGAGCCGCGCGCGCGGAGCGGGACTACGGCGGGAACAACGTCGCCGTTCCGCACGCGGGCTCGGTCGAGATCGGCGCCCGCGTGGAGATCCAGGCGAACTCGACGGTCGATCGCAGCCTCTTCCGCCTTTCGACGCGCATCGGCGACGACACGAAGGTCGACAACCTGGTGCACGTCGCGCATTCGGTCCGCATCGGAGCGCGGTGCCTCATCGCGGCGGGCGCGACGATCGCGGGCAGCGTCGTCATCGGTGATGAGGTGTGGATCGGCCCGCATGCGGTGATCTCGAGCGGCATCCGACTCGGCGATCGATCCGCGGTCGTGATCGGCTCGACGATCACCAAGGACGTCGCGCCGGGCGAGCGCATGGCCAGCGACCTCCGCGTGTACCGCTTACCGTGAGTCCGCACCCAGACGTTCCGAGGAGGTCTCCGTGAGTCATACGGTCGTGCTCGGCGGTGGCATCTGCGGCCTCGCCGCCGGCTTCACGCTGGCCGAGCACGGCGAGCGGGTGACGTTGCTGGAGGCGCAGGACTTCCTGGGCGGCCTCGCGACGACGCTGCGCGGCTCCACCGACGCGGGCTTCGACTTCGGACCGCACGCGTACCACGCGCGCAACCAGCGCGTGCTCGACATGTTCAAGGAGATCGCGTCGGACGGCTTCCCCGCCCGGGCGAAGAACGTGCGCATCAAGTTCCGCGGCAAGTACTACAAGTACCCGCTCGAGGCGCTGGACATCGCGCGCAGCATGTCGCCGCTCGTCGCGGCGCGTGCGTTCCTCGACTACCTCATCGAGGTCGTGCGGAGGCGTGTCCGGCCCCGGAAGATGGTCTCGGCGGAGGACTGGGTGATCCAGGGCATGGGGAGGACGCTCTACGGGATGTTCTTCGGTCCCTACACCCAGAAGGTCTGGGGGATGCCGCCGTCGCAGCTCGCGGCTTCCTTCGCGCAGCACCGGATCCCGCAGATCAACCTCTGGAAGGTCGCGGTGAGCTCGTTCCGAAAGGGCCTCGACAAGGTCACCGAGGGCGAGCACAAGTACGCGCCGCTCGTGGTCCAGCTGTACTACCCGCCCAAGGGCGCCGGGCTCATCTCACGTCGTATGGCCGACCGCATCCGCGCCGCGTCGCAGGCGAACCGCGTACTGACCCGTTCGCTGGTCACCGGCCTCGAGGTGGTCGGGGACCGGGTCACCGCGGTCCGCTACCGGAGGGTCGCGCCGACGGCGGACGATGGGCAGCTCTGTCTTTTGGCGTCCGGCACGGAAGGGGGACTCTCCCCGTACCACTTCGAGGGCCCGGAGGAGCGGATCGAGTGCGACCGCGTGGTGAACACGCTGCCGCTCCCGTCGCTCTTCACGCTGCTCGGTGAGGGCGTCTCGTCGGAGGCGCGGCACGCCGCGAGTCAGCTCCGCTTCCGCGCGCTGACCATCGTCGGCCTGCGGTTCAAGCTGCCGAACGTGCTCCCGGCGCAGTCCATCTACTTCCAGGACAAAACCTTCAACCGCGTGTCCGAGACCCGCAACTACGGCGGCACCGAGATCTGTCCCCCCAACGAGACCGTCGTGCTCTGCGATATCACCTGCGAGACGGGCGACGAGATCTGGACGGCTTCCGCCGGGGAGCTCGGCCGGCGCTGCGCGCGAGAGCTCGCGGCGGAGGGCTTCTGCGGCGAGGAGGATCTGGCCGAGTCCGTCGTACTGCGCGCGACCACCGGGTACCCGGTGTACATGGTCGGATTCGAGGAGGCGGTGGGGACGCTCATGGACGAGCTCCTGCGCTTCGACGACCTCGTGACCGGCGGCCGCCAGGGTCTTTACAAGTACGTCGACATGGACATCGCCTCGGAGATGGGTATCACGATGGCCGAGCACCTGCTCTCGCGACGGTCCAAACGTGAGGCGATCGGCGCCGTCCCCTACGAGGCGCGGATGTTCGCCTAGCGCCGCGCGGCAGACGGCCCCCGGCGACACACAGGCAGGCCGTCACAAAGCGGTCGCATCGCACGTTCTGGCGCTTGTGAGGCTCTTCGCACTTTTCCTGACGCTCGTGCTCTCCCTCACCGTCGTTCCCGCGGCGGCACCCGGCGGACGCGCCGCGGCGCAAACGCTGGCCAACGGCTTCACTCTGGTCGGCGACTTTCGGGGAAACGGCACGCAGCAGATCGCCTCCATCTACGATCCGAACGACGACTTCGGACTTCGGATCGTCGTCCTCGACCGCGGCGCGGACGGCAAATTCACGCACACCGAGTGGTTCCTCGCGGACGCGAACCAGTTCGACCTCTCGCGAATGAAGCCGGTCGCGGTCGATCTGAACGCGGACAAGAGGGCGGACATCGCCATCCTGTACAAGGACGGCAACCTCGCGGTCCGCATGATCGTGTGGCTCTCGACGGGCACGAGCTTCGCCTACACCGGCAATGCCGGCTGGTGGCGGCACACGATGTTCGACTGGAACCGCGCGCAGGGAGTGCTCGCGGGTGTCTGGGATGGCACGCCCAAGACCGGACTGCTCATCCCGTATCAGCTCGACAACTCCCAGCTCAAGTTCCTCTACCTCATAGCGATCGGCTCCGGGCTGCTCTACGCGGGAGACGGCGGCGCCTACGACTCGGGTCCCGGACAGATCGACTCGTCGAAGGCGCGCTTCCTGACCGGGCACTTCACGCGCACCGACGGCGTCGACCAGGTCGCGATGATCTACCAATACCCGAACTTCCAGATCAGGGTGCACATCTTCGATCCGTCGCCGCTCGGCGTGCGGCCGATCGGCGGATTCGCGGGCATGTGGACCTCACCCGACGGCTTCTTCGACATTACGAGAGCGAAGTGGGCGGTCGCGGACGTCGACGGCGACGGCATGAGCGACATCCTCGCCATGTACGCATACCCCGATGGGAGCACCCGCGTGCATCTCCTGTCTGCCGCGTCGCGCTTCGCGCTGCGCGACGTCAGCGGCATCGCCACGTTCGGCCCCGCGATGCTGTCCTGGAGCGCGACCGTGCTGGTCGCCGGCGACTGGAACAAGGACGGGAAAGCGGACGCCGCGACGATCTCCGCCCACGGCGACGGAACGACGCACGTTGGCACGCTGAACAACACCGGCACCGCGGCGTTCACCTACCAGCCGGACAGCTGGATCACGCCGCCGGGCGAGGTGCAGAAGCTGGCGTGCGTCTCGTGCTGGCCACTGAACGGGATGACGATCACCGCGGGCGGGCCAAGCCCGCTGCGACGGCCGCTCGCCGTGAAGATCGACAACGCGCCGAACGCGCGCCCGCACTACGGCCTCAGCCAGGCGGACATGGTCATGGAGCTCCTCGTGGAGGGCTTCATCACGCGGCTCGGCGCGTACTTCCACTCGCAGGATCCGGGCACGATCGGCGCGGTGCGCAGCGTGCGCTTCTCCGACCGTTACACAACGCCGATGGTGCGCGGCTCGCTGGTCTTCTCGGGCGCGTCGCAGCTCATGGAGCGCCTGGTGCGGGAGGACGTCGAGCGGGGCGCCTACGTCGGCGTCTCGCCACAGCTCGGGCAGGGCAGCACCTTCTACCGCACGAACGTCGACGGCAAGGTGGCCCCGCACAACCTCTTCACCTCGTCGCAGGCGCTGCGCGAGGCGACGAACGCCGTCGGTGGTGGCGGCGCGGTCGACGTGCCGCGCTGGGACTTCCTCGCGTCGGCGCAGCACGCCGACACCGTCGGCGGCTTCATCGGGAGCATCCCGGCAAGCGCGCTCATCATCCCGTACCGGCTCGACGCGCGCGTGCGGTACGAGTACGACGCCGCGTCGCGCACCTACAGCCGCCTTCAGAGCCGGAGCAACGCGCTCAACTACCAGCGCGAGATCGACGGCATGAACGGCCAGGCCATCGCCGCGCGCAACATCGTGATCATCAACACCGACATCTGGGCGACGGACGTCCGCGACGATGCGGGTGGCGCGGCGAGCCTCGACATGCGCCTCACCGGGGTCGGCAAGGCCAGCATCTTCCGTGACGGCCGCCGGCAGGACGGTACCTGGTCGCGGGCATCCTTCACGGATCCATTCGTGTTCACGAACCACTACGGGCAGAAGATCTACCTCTCGCCCGGCCAGACCTGGATGCACATCCTCCCGATCGACTGGCACGTGCCCTCGAGCTAGTTAACCGGCACG
>DATKCP010000241.1:0-23376 GCA_035513115.1 Candidatus Limnocylindria bacterium
TCGCGTCCCTCAGATCGAACGTCACGACCCCGCCGAAGAGCCCACCAAACTGCCGTTTCGCCAGCTCGTGCTGGGGGTGGTCGGGCAGTCCCGGATAACGGACGCGCGCGACCTTCGCGTGCGACGCCAGGTGACGCGCGACGCGTAGCGCGCTCTCGCATTGGCGGCGCACGCGCAGGTCGAGCGTGCGCATACCGCGGATGCAGAGCCATGCCTCGTGCGGCGGGAGGTAGGCGCCGTCGAGGATGGTCCGGTCCCGCATCGCCTTTGCGACCGCGGCGCTGCCGGCGACGCTGCCCGCCATGACGTCTCCGTGGCCGTTCACGTACTTGGTGAGCGAGTGGATCACCACATCGGCCCCGAGGGACACGGGCCTGAGCAACACCGGTGACGTGAACGTGGCGTCGACGGCGAGCGTCGCGCCGGCATCGTGCGCAAGCTTTGCAAGCGCGGTGATGTCGGTGATGCGGAGCAGCGGGTTCGCCATCGCCTCGATGTACAGGAGCGACGTGGGCGCTTCGCGTAGCGCCGCCTCGACCTTAGGGTGATCGGTGGCGTCCACGAACACGATCTTCGCGCCACGCTCGTGGATCCAGCGCTCGAAGAGCGCCCGGACCTGGCCGTAGATGTCCTCCTGCGCCACGACGCGGCCGCCGCTCGCGATCGCGCAAGCGTCGACGTACGCGGCGATGGCCGCCATGCCCGAAACGAAACAGGTCGCCGCCGCGGTGCCTTCGAGCTCCGCCAAAGCGATCTCGAGCGCGGCTGTCGTCGGAGTGCCGTAGCGACCGTAGACGTAACCCGAGCGTTCGCTGCCGAAGACCTCGTCCTGCGCCGCCGCGGAGCGGTAATCGAACGCGACGCTCTGTACGAGGGGAGGCGCGACGGGAACGCCCTCGCCGGGAGGGAGGGCGCGCGCCGATCGCACCACGCGCGTGCCGATCCGAGCGTCCTTTCCCATCGCCCGCGAGTTTAGGTGCGCGGGCTAGCGGCCGACCTCTTCTTCGACGGGCTCGCTCGCGACCTCGACCGGGCGGGGGCGCTCGGCCTCCATGGACTTCGCCCGCTCGATCAGGTCCGCGACCTTCTGTCCGCCCTTGCGGCCGATCCGCTCGAAGTGACCGGGACCGTACTTCGCCGTAACGGCCTTCCCGCCCTTCTTGCCGATCCGACCGAAGAACTCGGGGCCGTACTTCGACGCGGTGCTGGAGCCGCCCTTCTTGCCGATCTTCTCGTAGAACTCGGGACCATACTTCTCACTGACGAGGCGACCACCCATACGGCCCGCCTCAGCCACCGTCATTCCACCGCCAGATCTACGCGCCATGGACCGCTCCTTTCAGTGACCTCCGCCTACGGCTCCGGCTTTCTCGAGCGGCCTTCGCCGCTCGATTCAGTAGCGACCAAGGTGACAGGCAGGATGGATGCCGGACGCCTGTCGGCCAGGCGGACAGCAGGTAACAACTGAGCAACGATTCACGCCGCCCCGATGTCGACCTCCAGAGGGTCTTCGCGCACGAACGCGAGGACGATGACGCAGGAAAGCAGCGCGGAGCCCATGCAGAACACCCCGATCGCGCCGAAGCCGATCGTGTCGATGAAAAAGCCGCCGATGGCGGCGCCGACGACGATCGAGAGGGACGCGGTAGCGGAGGAGAACGCGAACAGCGTTCCGCGCGCCTCAGGCACCTGCTCCGTGAGGAGCGATGAATTGGTCGCGAACCGCGCCCCGATCACCGCTGAGAGGGCGAAGTTCATCGCGGCGGCCGCGAGCAGCGGAGGGGGCGCGCTCGTGAGCGCGAGCAGTATCACTCCCGAAGCGACGATTGTGCCCGCGACGACAGGTCGGTGCCCGATGCGGTCGCCGATGCGGCCTCCGATCTGGCTCCCAACCAGGACGCCCAGACCGAGCGTGAGCGAGTACGTCGACGCGGTGCCCTCGCTCAGGCCGTAGGTCTGCTGGAAGAAGACCACCAGATACGTGATCCAGGTGAACCAGTACAACGATCCGAGGAAGCTGGAGACGATCGCGGCGACCGCCGAGGCATTGCGGAGGATGAGACGATACATCGCCCAGATCCGCGCCTCGCTGATGTTGCTCGTCATCGGCAGGACGAACGCCGCGAGGGCGATGCCGGCGGCGATCGCGATGACGCCCACGAGCCCCACCGACACGCGCCAGCTGGTGGCTTCGGAGACGACCCCGGCCACGGGAACGCCGATGACGCTCGCCATGGTGGTGAAGGCGATCACCGTCGCCATCGCCCGGCCCCGCTCGGTATACGCGAACAGGTCCCCGATGAGGGCGTTCGCGTTCGGGAAGATCAGCGAGCCGCCGATGCCGGCCATCGCGCGGGCGAGGATCAGCGTCTCGAACGTGGGCGCGAGTGCGGAGAGGACCGTGAAGACGCCCATGATCAGCGCTCCGGCCACCAGGAAGCGCTTGCGGCCGAAGCGGTCCGAGTACGGTCCGGCCAGCAGACCCGTGATGACGCCGGGCCCGCCGTACGCCGCCACCACCAGTCCGGCCGTACCGGTGCTGACGCCGAATTCGTCGGAGATCGGCGTGAGCACGGGGGCCATGACGAGCATCGCGTAGACCGACGAGAACGTGAGCGCTCCGACTATGCCGAGGACGAGCCGCTTCTCGGCGCTGGTCAATCCAGGGGCTTGCCAGCGAAGGCGTGCAGGAACCGCCCGAACGCGCGGATGTGATCGACGTAATCGGCGACGGCGATGTTCTCGTTGGGCGCGTGATTGGCGGACGACGCGTTGCCCGACCCGAAACCCACCACGGGGATGCCGAGCTGATCGCAGACCTGCGCCATCGGCCCGCTGCCGACCATGAGCGGATACACGACCGGGTCCGTTCCGTAGGTGTGGCGGCACGCGGCGACCGCGGCGCGCGCGGCCGCGGAGTCCGCGGGCCAGCGAGACGGACGCTCGCCGTGCATCGCGACGACTTCGATGTCGCCGAAGCCGCGGCGCTCCAGGTGAGCGCGCAGCAGGCGCTCGACAAGCTCCGGCGTGAGGTCCGGCACGAGGCGGAAGTCGAGCTTCGCGCTGGCGACGGCGGGCAGCACCGTCTTGGAACCGGGGCCCGAGTAGCCCGAGGTGAGGCCGCAGATGGTGCACGTCGGCTCGAAGAAGTGCTTCAGCTTCAGCGGCGTGCCGGTCAGCCCGCGGATGAAGCGCGGCACGTCGTGGATGCGTCTGGTGCCATCCTCGTCGTAGGGCAGCGCCTCCAGCATCCGGATCTCGTCCTCCGTCGGCCTGCGCACGGCATCCATCAGACCGTCGATGACGATCTCGTCCTTGTCGTTCTTCAGCGTCGCGAGCGCCCACACCAGACGCCACGCGGCGTTCGGGATGATCGTCGCCACCGATGAGTGCGCGTCCTGCCTCGCACCGCGCACGCGCAGCTCGAAGTACGCGATGCCCTTGAGGCCGAGCGAGACGGTCGGCCGCCCCGCCGCATCCTTGTAGCCGGCCTCCCAGACACAACCATCGGCGCGCAACCGGTCCGCGTTCCGCCGCACGAACTCGGCGAGATGCTCGGAGCCGATCTCCTCCTCGCCTTCGAAGAGCACGCGCACGCGCAGCGGAAGGTCGCCGATGGTCGCGCGGTAGGCCTCGATCGCCTGGAGGCGCGCCATCAGGTTGCCCTTGTTGTCGGACACGCCGCGCGCGAAGAGGTGGCCGTCGCGCTCGGTCGGCTCGAACGGCGGCGTCTTCCACTCGCCCAGGGGGTCGGGCGGCTGCACGTCGTAGTGGTCGTAGACGAGGAGCGTCCGCTCGCCGCGGCCGGTCTCGCCCACGATCGTCGGCGGCCCGCCGCCGGCGCGGAGGCTCTCCGCCGCGAGGCCGGCGCGTCGTGTTCGCTCGAGGACCGCGCGCGCGGTCTCGTCGATCGCGCTGCTCTGCGCTGACACCGTCGGGAGCCGGACCAGCTCTTTCAACTCTTCGACGTACTGGCGAGTGCGCGCGCGAACGTACTCGTCGAATGCCGAAAAGTGGGTCACGATCCTTAGGTTAGCCCGGTGTGAAGGTCGGCGCCGTCCGTGTCTTGCTCCGGCCGAGGGCGCACTTGGGGGAGTACGGCGTGACCTCGATCCACCGCTTCTCGCAGAGGTAATGGATCAGGCCGTCGGCGTCCTCGATCGTCTCGCGCCGGTAGACCTTCGCTCGCGGGACCATGAAGACGCAGTCGCCGCAGTTGAGCGGCAACGTGGGCTGGGGCCGGCTCGCGTTGCGCGCGACGACCAGCGCGAAGCCGAGAGCGGCGAGGGAGATCACGACGACGACAACGAAGACGATGAAGATGGCCAGGGGACCCATATCCGTTCGGGCCTCCTCCCCGTATCAACGGTATCAGGAGGTGAGCGCCATGCGACGAACGCTCCTGTCCCTGGCCGCGGCGGTGCTGCTGGCCGCCAACGCGTGTTCCGCCGCCGGCGGTGGAAGCGGCGCTCCCCAGGCCAGCTCCGCGCCGTCGCTCGTGCCGACGCCGACCGGCAGCGCGCCGGCATACGACGAGTACGGGTACTAATCTCGCCCCATCAGGTTCGGTATTCACGTCGGCCACCTCGGCGGCCCGTTCGGCGAGCTGCGACGGCTGTGGCGCTTCGCTGACGGGCGTGGCTTCGACTGGTTCTCGGTCTCCGATCACTTCCAGGAGACGCCGCACCAGGGCGGCGCGGGTGACTGCTTCGAATCCGTCGCGGCGCTGACGGCCGCCGCGGCGGACACGACGCGTGTCAAGGTCGGGTGCCTCGTCTTCAGCGTCGCGTTCCGGAACCCCGGTCTCCTCGCAAAGTCGCTGACGGCGATCGACCATATCTCGAACGGTCGCGCGCAGTGCGGGATCGGCGCCGGCTGGAATGAGCCGGAGTACCACGCATACGGCTACGAGTTCCCGGGCGTGAGGACGCGCGAGGACCAGCTGGAGGAGTACGCCCGGGCGCTGCGGCTCCTGTTCGATGAGCCGTTCGCCGACTTCGCCGGTACGCACTACGCGCTGCGCCACGCTTCGAACAACCCTCGCCCGGTGCAGGCACGCCTGCCGCTCTGGATCGGCGGCGCCGGGGAGAAGCGCACGCTCCGGACGGCCGCGCTCTTCGCCGACGGCTGGAACGCGCCGTACCTGGCCCCCGCCGCGTGGAAGCGGAAGAACGGGCTGCTCGACCGCTGGTGCGCGGAGTTCGGTCGGGACGGGGGCAGGATCGCGCGCACGGTCAACGTCGGTTTCTACATGGGCGCCGACCCGAAGGGCGCGGCACGCGGCGAGGAGCGCTACCAGCGCGAGTGGGGCGGCGACGCGCGCGGCTTCACCGGCTTTCTGCGCGGTACGCCGTCCCAGACAACGCAGACCGTGATGGAGTACCGCGACGCGGGGGCCGAGCGCCTCAACATCGCGGTCCGCGGCGCGCCCTACGACTGGGACGCGCTCGCGGCCTTCGCCGAGCAGGTCATCCCCGACGCGGCATGATGCTGGAGCTGCTGCGTCTCGACGGTCCGGCCTTCGGCGCGGCCATCCCCGACCTTGCCGCCATCCTCGCGGACGCCGTGGAAGGCGGTGCGTCGGTCGGATTCCTTCGGCCGTTCAGCGCGGAGGAGGCGGGGACCTGGTGGCGGAGCATCGAACACGACGTCGTGCGCGGCAACGTGCTCGTCGTGGCGGCGCGTCTTGACGAGCGCGTCGTCGGGACCGCACAGCTGCGTCTGGCGCAGCTGCCCAACGCGCGGCATCGGGCCGAAGTCGCGAAGGTCCTCGTGCACCGCTCGGCGCGCCGACGCGGGATCGCGACGGCGCTCATGCGCGAGATCGACCGGATCGCGCTCTCGGAGGGGCGCACGCTCCTGGTGCTAGACACCATTGCCGGAAGCGAGGCCGAGCGCCTCTACGCGAAGCTCGGCTGGACGCGGGTGGCCGAGATCCCGCGGTACGCCGGGCTTCCCGACGGCGAGCTGCGCCCCACGACGATCTTCTACCGCGAGCTTGGATCGACCCCGTGAATGCGCCACGGCTCCGGATCGAGCCGCTCGGGTCGGCCAAGCGCGAGGAGGACGGCTGGCGCACGACCTGGCGCGTCGCGAACGCGGAGCAGTACGCCGTCCGCGTCGTCGGCGCGATCGCGCCGCACACGCACTTCCGCGGAGAGGCCTCGCTCGATCGCGAGATACGCGGCAAGGGGTCGACCCAGTTCCCGCTCGTCGTACTGACTCCTGGCGCGCGCGGCGAGATCGAGAACGCGTTCCTCATCCTTCTGGTCGAGCAAGGAGACGTGCGCTGGCGCGTCATTACGCGCCTCCGCGTGGCAGTCGACGACGAGGGCAGACCGGAGCCGAGGGTCGAGACCGTCACGATGCAGCGCGTCGGCTTCTCGGGTGAGCTTTAGAGTTCCACCCCATGGCGATGACGCAGCAGGACCGCTACGTGATGCAGCGGATGAAGGGCTGACGCGGCAACTGAAGCCTCGGCTTCGAGGAGACCACGGGTATGGTCTCGAACGTGTTGGACATGGACCAGGAGGCGCTGGTGAAGCTGCTCAAGTCATTCAGGACGACGTACGCGGGAGACACGGAGTGGATCGAGATCCGCGCGGGCCTCCCGAAGACGTGGCCGATCTAGGGTGACCACGCTCAAGACGGCGAAGGCTCGACTGCTCAAGTACGCGCTCGCGAAACCGGACGCCACGCTCGAGCACCCCTGGGGCGAGAACGTAGCGAAGGTGCGCGGCAAGGTCTTCGTTTTCTTCGGACGCGAGACGAGCAGCGGCGTGATGGGCGTGAAGCTCACGAACGCCTTGCTGTACGCGAAGAGCCTCTCGTACGTCGAGCCGATGGGATACGGGCTCGGGAAGTCGGGCTGGATCAGCGTGAACACCCCGATAGGCTCAGTCCCGGTCGCGATGTTCGAGGAGTGGATCGACGAGAGCTACGCCAACGTCGCGCCGAAACGCGTCAGTCGCGTGGCAGGCGCACCTCGGGGTGGCGGAGCGCGAGCGGCGTCTTCCCGGACCAGTACACGTCGCGCTGGCCGGTCATCGCCTGGACGTGCCCGTCCCACTCGAAGTTGAAGGCCTCGCACCCGAGACGGACCGCTCGGCGGACCTTCTCCTGCGTGACCTCGTCCCGCGCGAGCTTGTGGATCATCGCGATCTGACGATCGCCGTGCCCGGTGTCCTGCTCGGCGTGCAGCTCGTACGTCGCGGCGGCGCGCTTGCTGAATCCGTAGTGACCGACAAGCTCCTTGAAAACTCGGGCTGCGGCGCCGTCGGGTCCGCCGTGCATCGCTTCGACGTATGAGAGCAGCGCGACCCCTTCGAGCGCGGTGCGGTTCTGGCAGCCGGAGCGGATCATCTCGATCGCCGCGAGCGTGCCCGGCGCCGCGTCGGCGCGATCGGCCTGCTCGCGCGTGATGCCGGCTTCCTCGAGGAACTGCAGCATGATGTCGACGTGCGTTCGCTCACCGCCGAGCTCCTCCATGAAGTTCTCCATCACGACGTCCATCAGGTCGTAATTCCGCTCGCTCGCGACGTTGGTGACGATGTAGCCGAAGAAGATCGGGTTGGTGCGAACGCGCAGGTAGTGCTGGATCTCGCCGAGGATGATCTGCTCGCGAGTCCAGCGATGTTGGACGATGCCTTTGAACCACGGGTGGTCGCTCATCCAGAGGCCGCGCGCGACCTGCCACAGCTCCTCGACGAAGGCGTCGGGCGGGGTCACAGCCACGGCCTAACTGTATGCCTCGCGTTCTACATCGCACGACGCGGACCGAGGGCGTCGCTCCTGTCTATTGGCGGCTGCGGAGCTTGTCGGGAAGATCTCGCATGTGCGCGATCGGGATGACACCTGGCAGGCGAAGGCGATCGTGCGGCGTCACGCCGCCGAGATACGCGTACGCACCCATGCCCGCTGCCTGGGCGGCAAGGATCCCGGGCAAGCTGTCCTCGATGACCGCACAGGACGACGGCGCGACGCCCAGGCTTGCCGCGACGTGCAAGAACAAGTCGGGTGCCGGCTTTCCGTTTTGGACGTCCGTGCCACTGAAGACCCTGCCATGGAACCGCGGGTACAGGCCGGTCCGGCCGAGAACCAGGCGGAGGTGCTCGTGATCGCTGCTCGACGCGACGCACGTGAGTGTGTCGATCCGATCGAGTGCTTCGACAACGCCCTCAACGGCTGCGACGTCGGTCTCCAACGCTGCCCGGTACATACGCCGGAACTCCGACGACCACGATTCGGCGACGGCGCTGCCGAGCTTCGCGACGATCTCCGCGTGACCGTACGCGGCGGAGCGTCCGACGAATCGCTCGATGACCTCTTCCTGGCTCAGTCTCCACCCGAGCGCAGTCAGCCCTTCCGATTCGATCCTGATGGCGATGCGTTCGCTGTCGACGAGCACACCGTCGCAATCGAAGATGATCAGTTCGTATCGCATCGGTCAGTGGAGCGCGCACAAATTGAGTGCCGAAGCCTCGTCGAGCATCAGTGGGCCGTGCGAGAGTCGAACTCGCGTCTGAAGGTTTAGAAAACCTCCGCTCTATCCACTGAGCTAACGGCCCGTGCGGCGTCAATTATCAACCACTGATAAGGCGCCGCTGGCTCTCCGACCTTGACGAAGGCTCGCTTCCGCTCGTACAGACCCAGGGCGCGCGCCGTTTTCCGCCGATGGCAGTTGCCGCAGCGTATTTCGCATTTGGCGATCTCAATCTGGATGGTGGCCCACGTGAAGCCGCTCAGGAGCATGTATGACACGTCTTTGCGCTTGTTGCCCAGATGGTCGAACTGGAGCACGACGGGATCGGGCTCGCCGCAGTCCACGCAGGGATGTTGGCCGAGGTAATCCCATGCGCGATCTTGATTCTCTCGGGTGCTGCGCTCGTGGTTCGCACGAACCCGGTCCAGCTGATGCTCTCGATTTCTGACGTACCAATCGCGTTTGTAGTCGGCCATGCATGCGCGGCACCAAGACTGCCGTTCCCCGCTGTCTCGATCGCGGATGCTGAACTCGTCAAGCGATTTGCTCAGCCCGCACCTGCCGCACTGTCGTTGATTGGACGCTTCGTCCACCCGATACGTGAGAGACGATTCCCCGATGGCGATCCGGATGAAGGACTGCTTCCGCTCATAAATGCCGAGCTCCCGAGCCGTCTTCCGCAGGTGGCAGTTGACGCAGCGGACTTCGCACTTGGCGATCTCGAGTTCGATAGTCGACCATGCGTACGCCCACGAGACCAGCTGCGAGACGTTTCCGCGCTTGTCACCGGTGTGATCGAACTCCAGGACGACCGGATCAGGCTCCCCACAGTCGACACACGGATTGCAACTGAGAAACTCCCACAGGCGCAGTCGATTCTGGCCAGCGGTCCGGTCACGTCGCACCCGCGCACGTTCGATGAGCTCCTCGCGGTTGGCCATATACCAAACGCGCTTGTACTCAGTCATGCATGGCCGGCACGACGCGTTGCGCACACCGGTCCGCTGCGAACGGATGTCGAATTGGTCCAGCGCTTTCGTCAGACCGCAGCGGACGCAGACTCCTGTTTCGATAGAACGTATGTTCTCATACCTGACGGCGCCGCGTCAACAGTTTTCGAACTATCGGGCCGTGTGGATCGGCCTCCCCCGCGCGACCAGCGCGGCTTCGCGGAAGGTCTCCGCGAGAGTCGGGTGCGCGTGGATCGTCGCGATGATGTCGTCCGTCGTCGCCTCGAGGCGCATCGCGAGCGTCGCTTCGGCGATCAGCTCGCTGGCCTGCGGCCCGACGATGTGGACGCCGACGATGCGCTGGTCCTTCCCGGCCGCGACGATCTTGGTCACGCCGTCGCTGTCGCCGAGCGCACGCGCGCGGCCGGATGCCTTGAAGGAGAAGCGCGCGACCTTCACCTCGTCGCCGTACTTCTCCTTCGCCTGGGCCTCGGTGAGCCCGACCTGCGCGATCTCGGGATGCGTGTACACGACGTTCGGCACGACGTCGTAGTCCATCGCCGCCTCTTCGCCGAGGATCGTGTCGACCGCCACCTCGCCCTGCGTCGAAGCTACATGCGCGAGCTTCGGAGAACGCGGATCGCCGATGCAGTCGCCGATGGCCCACACGCCCTTCACGCTGGTGCGCATGTGTTCGTCGACGGTGATGCCGAGCTTGTTGGTCGCAAGTCCCGCCTGCTCCACGCCCGTGTAGTTGGCGACGCGACCGGCGCCGAGCAGCACGTCGTCGCCCTCGAACGTCTTCGAGGCGCCGCCGACGTCGGCCGTCACCTTCACCGTGCCGCCGGAGCGAGCCACCTCCGTGACCCGTGCTTCCGTCACGATCGTGATGCCCCTGGACTGCAGCGCGCGCACGAGGAGCCGCACAAGCTCGGGATCCGCGTAGGCGATCGGCTGAGCCAGCATCTCCACCACGGTGACCTCGGAGCCGAGCTCCGCGAAGAAGGTGCCGAGCTCGAGGCCGATCGCGCCGCCGCCGATGACGATGAGGCGCTTCGGCGCGGTCGTGAGCGAGAGCGCGGCGACGTTGTCGAGCGGCTTGGACTCCGCGAGCCCTTTGATCGGTGGCATGCCGACCTTCGACCCGGTCGCGACGATGACGTTCTTCGCGTCGATCGCCTGCTCGCCTTTCGCTGTTCGGACCTTGAGCTGGGTCGGCGAAACAAGAGTGCCGTCTCCCTTGATGAGTTCGACCTTGCGCGCCTTCAGGAGCTGCTCGACCCCCGCGACGTTCTGCGCGACCACCGCGTCCTTGCGCGCCACGGCCTTCGTCAGGTCGAAGCGCGCTCCTTGAACGATGATCCCGTGCTCCTCACCGTGCGTCGTGACCCAGTACGCGTGGCTCGAATCGAGCATCGCCTTTGAAGGGATGCAGCCCACCGTCACACAGATGCCGCCGACGCGGTCGCGCTCGATCAGCGCGACGCGCGCCCCCTTGATGCCCGCGTGGAGCGCCGCGACGTAGCCGCCGGGGCCGCCGCCGAGGATGGCGATGTCGTACGGCGTCACTTGAAAAGCGTAGCCACTTCAGCTGCGTCGCGCTCCAGCGGATGTACCGCATATCCATGCTTCGCATACAGCCGCAGATAGAGCGGAAGGAACGCGAGACCGAGGCGCTCGTATTGCCTCACATGCCGGAGCTCGTGCCGCCAGAGCCGCTCTGTCGGCTCGAATGCGAACACGATGACGTGTCCGAAGGTGATCGCCGCGTAGTGCCGGCGCGTCAAGACGAAATGCGCGAGACCACGGTCGGTCACATACAGGAAGCATCCGTCACGGAAACGCGGGCGCGCGAAGGAGAGCCAGCCGAGAACGTGTCCGATCGGATCGGCGTGGTGCGCGACGAGCTTGCGAGCGAGGTCACTCCTCGATGCTATCGACCACCGCCTGCACCGCCGCGGTCACCCGATCGGCCGTGGTCACGCGTCGATCGAACCGCAGCACGAGCCTGTTCTCCACCTGCTGCATGCTGACCTCGACCACTCCGTCGATCTTCCGGCTGCCCGTCACGACCTGTGACGCACAGGAGCTTCACATGAGTGACGAGATCTCGAGGGAGATCTCCTCGATGTCACCTGCCGTCGGTGCGGGTGCGCGCGGCGCGCTTCCCGGAGCCTGCTCCGGCGAGCCGCACGCGAACGCGACCGCGACGAGCAAAAGGAAGGGCGCCAGGCGCACCTCGTAATTGTGCGCTTGGCGCCCAGGTTCGCGGTGGGTCAGAAAGTACTAGCGCTTCACGTCCTCGACGTCTTCCTTCACCTCGCCGATGATCTGCTTGCCCTTGCCCTTGGCCTGGTCAACCTTGCCGCCGAACTCGGTCGAGCGGTCGCCGCCGAGCTTGCCGGCCTCTTCCTTGACCTTGCCCTTGGTCTCGTCCCACTTGCCTTCAACCTTGTCGTGCGTTGAGTCCTTCATGAAGTTGACCCTCCTATGTGGGCCCCCATCGGGCCCCAGGTAAGAACCGGCAAGACCGGTGCCGCGGTCCGTCCGCTCGCTAGAACGTTAGGAAAATGAACGGGAGGTTGTTCGCCAGGTCGATCGCCCCCACCACGACCAGGACGGCTCCCGCGACGCGGGAGACGATCTCACGGTGCTTCGCGAAGAACCGCACCAGCGATAGCTGCGTCGAATAAGCGAGGAGCGAGATCGCCAGCAGCGGTAGACCGAAGCCCAGCCCGAAGGCCATGAAGAACGCGAGCGCGCCGACGAAGCTGTCGAACGAAAGTGACAGCCCGAACATCGCGACGAGCAGCGGCGCCGCGCACGGCAGTGCTATCGGCCCATACAGGAGACCGTAGCCATACGCCGAACGCACCATTCCACCGCCGAGCCGCGCCGGACCGAGCACCGGGAGCTTCGCGAACGGATCGAGCCCGAGCAGCAGCGCGACGCCAAGCGCGATGACGACGATGTCGGCGAGTGGAGTCACGATCCGCAGCACACTGGATGTCGATACCGCGAGCGCGGCCATCAGCGCGCCGATGACGAGCATCGTCGTGAGCACACCCGCCAGGACCACGAGCCCGAGCCACCGGGCGGCACCCGATGGGACTCCGTCCTCACGGCGGGCGGCGAGATACGCGAGGAATCCGGGATAGAGCGGGAGCGCGCACGGCGACAGCGTCGCGAGCAGACCGATCGTGAAACCGGTGGCGAGCTCGCTGGCTAGCACTCGCTAAACGCGATAACGAGCGACGAGCGCGCGGATCGTGTTGCCGTCGCGGTGACCGAATGGAACGAGGTGCGGTTCTCCCCTCGGATCCACGATGAACATCGGCTCGGCCGGTGGCGTGAGGAACTGCGTGCCGAACGCGCGCTGCAGCTCGACGAGCATGTCGCGGGGCGCGATCGCGAACCGCCACTCGAAGCCGTGCTGCTGCGCGTACCGCCTGAGCTGATCAGCGTTCTCGGTCGTGTCCACGTCGATGGAGACCATGAGCACGTCCGGTCCGAGGCTCGGGAGCGTGTCCTTCACAACCAACTGCTGTGAGAGGCAGCTCCGTCACCAGACCGCCATGCCTTGAACGATCACCGTCCTCCCGGCAAACCCGCCGAGCGTGAAGGGATCGCCGGTGCGAACGTCGGTGAGGCCGATGCGGAGCACGGGTGCGCCCGCCGCCGTGGGCGTGGCGGCACCCGTAGCCGTCACGGATGGCGCGTTCGACGCCGTAACGGCGACCGAGGGAGTCGTGGTCGCGCCGGGCATCGTCGACGCGCCGCAAGCGGCGCAGAGGACTGCGAACGCGAGCGTGAGGCTGAGCGTGGTCCGCACCACGTCGATGCTAAGGCGCTCGGCCGCGTTGACGGTCGGGCAGCCCTCCGTTCATCGTGGAGCCGTGGCCGCTGCGGATGTACTTGGTCTGCGCGCACGCCTGCCGGAGGGGTACCGCGCGCGAGATTTCGAGGACGGCGACCGGGAACGGTTCGTCGACGAGCGCAACCGCGAGCAGCACTGGATGGAGCAAGGCAGTGCGGCGGAGTGGCGCTACTGGGAGGACCTGATGAAGGACCCCAGCCGTCTGCGCGTGAGCGTCGAGGCCGCGGACGGCAGCGTCGCCGCGATCGGCGACATCGGTGTCGGCGCCATGGCCCGGCCCGACCGCTCGCAGTTCATCGGAATGACCGTGCTCGCGCGCCACCGGCGGAAGGGCATCGGCACCGCGCTGCTCGGCGCGCTCGAGGCCGAAGCGCGGCGCCGCGACGTGCCGCGGCTGCTCGGTGGGGCCAGCGAGGGCGAGAAGTTCGCGCTCGACTGGGCCGTCAGGCGCGGCTACCGCGAGATCGGGCGCCGCATCGCGTCATACGTGGAGCTCGCGACGTTCGAGCCGGGGCGGTTCTCCGACGCCCTCGAGCGCGTGCGCGCGGCCGGCATCAGGATCGTCAGCTTCGCCGAGGCGCTCGAGGGCCGCGACGTCGCGGCGCAGGAGCCGTGGTGGCGCGAGCTCTACGCGGCCGAGGCGCCGATGTGGGAGGACATCCCGTTCGCCACGCCGACGCCGCACTGGCCGTGGGACCGCTTCTACGAGGCGTCGACGAGCGATCAGATCCTGAAAGACCTCTCGCTGGTCGCGTACGCCGGAGACCAGATCGCCGGCTTCACCACGACTGGCAAGAGGAAGGAGCGCGATGGCTGGACGTGGATGACCGGCACGGCCCGGGAGCACCGCGGTCAGGGCATCGCACGCGCCCTCAAGGTGGAGGCGCTCGCGCGCGCGAAGCGGAGGGGCCTGCGCGCGCTGGGCACGACGAACGACGAGCCGAACAAGTCGATGCGCGGCATCAACGCGCAGCTGGGGTATCAGATGCTTCCGGCGCACGTGGAGCTGGAAAAGCCGCTGGCCTGATCGCCGGGGGCAGCAGGTTGAGCATGAGTCCGCCGATCATCGCCATGAGGCCGGTGAGTGCGAGCGCGATACGGATGTCCGAGCTCTCCCAGATCGCGGCGGCCCCGTTCGCGCCGATGACGACGCCGAGCGTCGAGATGGCGTTGACGATCCCGAACGTGCGGCCGCGCCTCGCCTCGGGCGACGCCTCGGTGAGCAGCGCGAACCAGCAGGCGCTGAACGCGGAGATCCCGCCGCCGGCGAGGAACGCGAAGGCGTAGATGACCGGTCGCGGCATCGCGAGCGCGAGCGCGAGCCCGAAGAAGAAGACCGGAACGGTCGCGTACGTGCCGACGAGCCGCCGGCCACGGCGATCGGCGAGTCCGCCAAGCGGCGCCGCGAACACGATGCTCCCCGCGGCGAAGACGGAGAAGACGATGCCCACCTCCGCCGTCGACCAGGCGAACGCGACCGTGGCGAAGGGCGCGAACGTTGTGATGAAGCCACCGAACGAAGAGAGGAGGAACGTGTTCGCGATGAGGAGGACGATCACCGAACGATTGAACGACGTCGTCACGATCGCACCCGCGTCGGCCGCCGCCTGCGGCACGCGGGGCAGCCGGAGCGAAGCGAGGAACGCGATCCCGCTCGTGAGGCCGACGACGACGAACGGTGCGCGCAGGTCGGCCACCTGCGCGAGGAGTCCGCCGATCGCCGGCCCCATGAGCGCTCCCGCTGAGGCCGCCGACGCGAGCAGGCCGTTCAGATACGCCAGACGCGCAGGATCGGCGAACTTGGACAGGTACACGCGGTCCGCGACGAGATTCGCGCCCGCGCCCAGCCCCGCGAGCGCGCGGTACGCGAGGAGCGGACCGACCCCGGACGCGGTGGAGATCAGGAGGTTCGCCCCGGCGTACGTCGCGATACCGGCGCGGATCGGGATGCGTGTGTCGACGCGGTCGAGGACGAACCCGATGCCCAGCTGCGCCGCGACATTGGCGAGCGAGAACGCCGTGGTCAGAAGTCCGAGGTCGCGCGGCGATGCGCCGAGCGTCATCGCGTACAGCGGGATGATCGGGAGCATGACACCGATCCCGAGCTGGCTCACGAACAGCATCGACGCAAGCACCGCGAGCGGCCCGCGAAGCTCGCGCAGCGCTGACATCGGGTTGAGCACGGACGTGCGTTAGGTTACGCAACCGGGACGACCGCGTTCTCCCGGCTGCGACATACGCTGGTGGATGTGGCGGACATCGCGATCGCATTCGACGGCACGAGCAAGCGCTATCGGAACGGTACGCTCGCGCTGCGCGAGGTCACCTGGTCGATCCCGGTCGGCGCCCGCGCCTGCCTTCTCGGACCGAACGGGTCGGGCAAGACGACCTCCATCCGCCTCCTCCAGGGCGCGCTTACGCCGACGACGGGCTGGGTGTCGCTCCTCGGTCACGAGGTCAACGGACCGCAGTACGCGGATGCGCGGCGGCGCTGCGGCATCGTTCCTCAGAACGCCGGCATGTATGCGGATCTCACGACGGGCGAATACCTCGAGCTGGCTCGCAGGCTGTATCGACGGGGTGACGTCGCGCGCGCGACCGAGGCGTTCGGGCTTGGCGAACACCGCGACAAGCGTCTCGCGCAGCTGTCCGGCGGATTCCAGCGGCGCGTGATCGTTGCCGCAGCGCTGCTCTCGGAGCCGGAGGTCCTGCTGCTCGACGAGCCCACCGTCGGGCTCGACCCGCTGGCCGCGCGGGAGGTCCACGAGTACCTGCGGGCGGCGATGAAAGGGCGCACGACGCTTCTCTGCACGCACAATCTGGCGGAGGCCGAAGCGCTCTGCGACGACGTCGTCATCCTGCGCGCCGGCCAGGTCCTTCTCCACGAGCCGCTCGACGCGCTGCGCGAGCGTGAACGCCCGCGTACCCGCCTCGTCGCACGGCAACCGGCCGAGGAGTTGGCCGGGCGGGCGCGCGCGCTCGGATACGACGCGTCGGTGCAGGACGGCGCCGTCATCGCGTTCATCGACGCCCACGCGGACGCGCCGGAGCTGCTCCGCGCGCTCCTGCGCGAAGGCATCGACGTGTACGAGTGCAGGCCGCTCTCCGCCACCCTGGAGGAGCTCTTCCTCGAGGCGGTCGGGCGATGAGCGCGAGCTCGATCCGTTCGCTGCTCTGGAAGGAGATCCGGCAGATCGGGCGGAACCGGACCGCCATGCTGACAGCCGCGTTGCTTCCGTTCATCATCCTCTTCCTCGCGCCGATACAGCTGCTCGTGGCGATGCACTTTGGCGGAGCCCAGGGGATCCAGCAGCTGCGCGACTCCCCGCTGCCGGGCTTCGCCGACGTCACCGATCCGTCGCAGCTCCTCGTGCAGGTCTTCTATCCGTTGCTGCTCGTTGTCGGCGGGCTGCTGCTTCCGTCGCTGACCACCACGTATGCGATCGTGACGGAGCGCGAACGACGGTCCCTGGAGCTTCTGATCTCGCTGCCGGTCTCGGTGGGTGAGATCCTCGCCGCCAAGCTGCTCGCCGTTCTCGCCGTGACGGCCGTCATCGGCCTCCCGTACGTTTCGATCGTCCTCACACTGCTGTTGGTGCTTGGGATCGCCGGGCCGGCGACGATCCCGGCCCTGCTCGCGCCGTTCATCGCCGCCGTAATGTGCTCGATCGGGATCTCGCTGCTGCTCACGCTTCTCGCGCGCGACTTCCGGACCGCGAACAACCTGAGTGGCGCCTTCGTCGTCCCCGTGCTGTTCCTCACGGTCGCCACGCTCGGCGTGGTCGGCGGGCCCGCGCGGACCTACGTGCTGGCGGCCGTGCTTCTCGCGTTGGGGGCAGCCGCGACATACGCGGCGCTGCGCTGGATCACCATCGAGCGCTACCTCGAGTAGGAAGATCCGCCGGCTACTCCTCTTTGCCCGACGCCGACGCGGTCCGGATCGAGTCGACAACGCTCGCGTCGGCGAGGGTGGTCGTGTCTCCCAGCGCCTGACCGTTCGCGATGTCGCGGAGAAGGCGGCGCATGATCTTGCCCGAGCGCGTCTTGGGAAGCTCGGGCGCGAACATGATCGTCTTCGGGCGGGCGATCGAGCCGATCTTGCCGACGACGTGCTCGCGGAGCTGTTTCGACAGCCCCTCGTCCGCGTCCATGCCACCGCGCAGCGTCACGAACGCGAAGATCGCCTGGGTGGTCACGGGGTCCTCGCGGCCGATGACCGCCGCCTCGGCCACGGCCGGATGCGAGACGAGCGCCGACTCGACCTCCGTCGTCGAGATGCGGTGGCCGGAGATCTTCATCACGTCGTCGACGCGGCCCATGAGCCAGAAGTAGCCGTCCTTGTCGCGGCGCGCACCGTCGCCGGCGAAGTAACGTCCGGGGTACTTGCTCCAGTAGGTCTCGCGATAGCGCTTGTCGTCCTTGTAGATGCCGCGGAGCATCGCCGGCCAGGGCGTCGTGAGGACGAGGTACCCCGCACCGCCGAGTGGCACCGTCTTGCCGTCCTCGTCCACCACGTCGGCTCCGACACCGGGGAACGGGAAGGTGGCGCTGCCGGGCTTCGTCGTCGTGATCCCGGGGAGCGGACTGATGAGGATCATGCCCGTCTCGGTCATCCACCAGGTGTCGACGATCGGGCAGTGTCCACCACCGACGTTGTCGTGGTACCAGAGCCACGCTTCGGGATTGATCGGCTCTCCCACCGAACCGAGGAGTCGCAACGATCCCAGGTCGTGCTTGTCCGGGTACTCGGCCCCCCACTTCATGAACGTCCGGATCGCGGTGGGCGCGCAGTAGAGGATCGAGACCTTGTACTTCTCGATGACACTCCACCAGCGGTCCTTGTCCGGGAAGTCCGGCGTGCCCTCGTACATCACGCTGGTCGATCCGTTCGCGAGCGGCCCGAACACGATGTAACTGTGCCCGGTCACCCAGCCAATGTCGGCGGCGCACCAGTAGATGTCCTCGTGCTTGATGTCGAAGATGAGCTTGTGCGTCGTGGCGACGCCGGTCAGGTACCCGGCCGTCGTGTGCACGATGCCCTTCGGCTTCGCGGTGGTGCCCGAGGTGTACAGCAGATAGAGCATGTGCTCGCTCTCGAGCGATTCCGCCGGGCACTCCGGCGCCTGCCTGTCGACGACCTCGTGCCACCAGACGTCGCGGCCGATCGTCCACGGCACGTCCTGCTTCGTCCGACGGACCACGAGTACCTTCTCGATCGTCTTCGCCTGCGCGACGGCGTCGTCGGCGTTCTTCTTGAGCGCGACGGTGCTGCCCTTGCGGTACCCGCCGTCGGCGGTGATGAGGACCTTCGCCTCGGAGTCGTTGATGCGGCCCGAGAGGGCCTCGGCCGAGAAGCCGCCGAACACGACGGTGAACGGCGCGCCGATGCGCGCGCACGCGAGCATCGCCGCCGGGAGCTCGGGGATCATCGGCATGTAGATCGCGACGCGGTCGCCCTTGCCGACGCCGAGCTCCTTGAGCGCGTTCGCGCAGCGGCAGGTCATCTCGAGCAGCTCCCGGTACGTGATCGCACGGGTGTCGCCGGGCTCGCCCTCCCAGTAGTAGGCGACCTTGGTGCCCCGCCCGGCCTTCACGTGCCGGTCGAGGCAGTTCTCCGAGACGTTCAGCTCGCCGCCGAGAAACCACCTGGCGTAGGGAGCCTGCCACTCGAGGACCTTGTCGAAGGGCTTGCGCCATAGGAGCGCCGTGGCCTGCTCGGCCCAGAACCCCTCGAGGTCGCGCTCGGCCCGCTCGTAGATGGCGGGGTCGTTGCCGTTGGCCTGGGCGGCGAACTCGGGAGGCGGCGGGAATGTCCGGCCCTCTTGGGCGAAGGTCTCGAGCGCCGTCGTGCTCTTGGTCCCGCTCGCCATCGCTCACCCCCGTCCCCGTCTGGGTGACCGAGTATGCGTCTAGATCGCGGTGGCCGTCCCCTCGTCGAGAGCCCGCAGGTGGGCGGTGTAGTGGTTCGGCAGCGTCAGGAGCCAGCCGAAGCAATTGAGGTCGCCGTAATAGGGGTGGCGGGCGGTCGCGTCGGTGTTCGGCGCCGCGGGGAACTCGGCGCGGAGCCGGCGCAGGGCAGCAGCGGCCTTCTCGGCGAGCGTGGAGATGCCCGGCCGGGTGACGGCCGACGCAGCCGGTCGTGGCTGACCCGTCGACCCGGCCTCTTGTCCCTGCGCGAGACGAAGGGCGATGAGCGCGACGCCCCGCTCGACGATCAGGAGGTGAACGGCGATCTGACCGACGCCCCAGTCGTCGTCGGATCCCGCCGCGAGCTCCGCGTCGCTCGCTTGTTCGACGCGCGCGAGGAGTCGCGCGCGGCCCTTGTCGGTCCCGTCGGCGAGCAGGCGGATAGTCTCGCTGACCCATCCGGGGCGGTCGGGCGGGTCATCCGCTACGGTGAGCGTCACAGCAACGCATATTGCGCCGTTCGTGTGTACGTACCGTACTCCACTCGCTCGCACGTCTGAGCCGGCAAGCCGGCTCCCCCGTGCTCGCTCATGTGTGAGAATGCGGCGCGACTTGGCCGAAAGGCCGCACAGGAGGACGAAGTGGCGGGGATCTCGAAGTCGGAGACACTGAATCGGCTCTCGGAGAAGACGCAGCTGACAAAGAAGCAGGTGGGCTTGGTTCTCGAGGAGCTCGCGGCGCTCGCGTACAAGGAAGCCCGCAACGGCTTCACGTTCCCGGGCGTCGGCAAGCTCGTGATCGTGGACCGCAAGGCCCGCCTCGGCCGCAACCCGGCGACCGGTGAGACGATTCAGATCCCAGCGAAGCGCGTGCTCAAATTCCGGATCGCCAAGCAGGCGAAGGACTCGACTCTCGCAAAGCGCAAGTAGCCCGCAGAGCACTCTTACCAGCGAGGTCCTTCATCGATGGTGCCGCCGTCCTCCGCTGGACGGACTAGACCTGTGCACGCGGCGCTCGCGATGACGGACCTCGCTGTCGAGACCACGGGCCTCACCAAGGACTACGGCAACGGGCGCGGCATCTTCGACCTGGACCTCACCGTGTCCGAGGCCGAAGTATTCGGATTCCTCGGCCCCAACGGCGCCGGGAAGACGACGACGATCCGCCTGCTCATGGGCCTCATCCACGCGACGCGCGGCAGCGCGCGGATCTTCGGTCTCGACTGCGACCGTGACGCGGTCGCGGTGAAGCGCAGGGTGGGCTACTGCCCCGGTGAGCTGCCGCAGTTCGGCGGGTGGCGCGGATCGGAGATCGTCGCGTACGTCGCGGGTCTGCGCGGCGACGTGAGTGACGCCGCGATCGCCGCCCTGGCGGAACGGCTCGACCTGGACCTCGGGCGCAAGTACCGCGAGTACTCGCATGGCAACAAGCAGAAGCTCGCGCTCGTGCTCGCGTTCATGCACGAGCCCGCCCTCGTGATACTGGATGAGCCGACGACGGGGCTCGACCCGCTGCACCAGCAGGAGTTCTACGGCATCGTGCGCGATGCCCGATCTCGCGGCGCGACGATCTTCATCTCCTCCCACGTCCTGTCGGAGGTCGAGCACGTCTGCGACCGCGTCGGCATCGTGCGCGAGGGACATCTCGCGACGGTGAGCGCGCTCGACGACCTGGTCGGCATGCGCGCGTTCCGCGTCGAGATCGACTTCGCCGGCGACGTGCCGCTCGACCGGCTGCGGTCGGTCGAGGGACTGGAGGCGCTCGAGGTCAAGGATCGCCGCGCGACAGGTCTCCTGCGCGGCACGTTCGAGCCACTCATGGCCGCGATCGCCGGCACCCGCGTGATCGGCTTCACCAGCCGCGAGCCAAGCCTCGAAGAGATATTCCTCACCTATTACCGGTGACGCTTTACCGGTGACGCTTTACCGGTGACGCTCTTCCGCATCGCGCTGAAGCAGCAGACGGTCGGTCTCCTCGCCCTGACGGCGATCGGCGTCCTGGGCGGAGTGCTCAACGCCGTCGCGTTCCTGCAGATCGCCGGCGCGACGCCGGCCGAGCGCGCCGCGTTCGCGCAGCAGATGGCGGTGCTCGGCGCGCAGCTCACCTACATGCTCCCGGTCCCGGTGCGGATCGACACGCTCGGTGGCTACCTCGAGTGGCGGTGGTTCGGAACGCTGCCGATCGTGTACGGCATGTGGGCCGCGATCTCGGCGAGCGGCAGCAGCCGCGGGGACGAGGAGCGTGGCCTGGTCGAGCAGTGGCTCGCCGCCGGCATCCGACGCGCGCGCTATCTCATCACCCGCGTGGCCGTGTTCGCGGCCGTCGCGACATTCGCGATCGGCGCGATGCAGCTCGCGATGCTCCTCTCCGCGGGCGAGGAGCCGCTCGCCGCCGGGGCGCTTCTGGCGATGGGCGTCAACCTCCTCGCGACGGCGCTGTGCTGCTACGGCATCGCCCTGGTCATCGCGCAGCTCGTGACGACGCAGCGCAACGCCGCGGGCATCGCCGCCGGCGCGCTCATGGGCCTGTTCCTCCTGAACGGGGCTGGACGGACCGCCGACCTCGGTGCGCTCCGGTGGCTCTCCCCCTTCTATCTCTTCGAGCGAAGCCGACCGCTCACCCAGTCCGGCTCGCTCGATCCCATCGGCATCGGTGCGCTGCTGGGCGGCGCGCTCGTCCTGCTGGTCGTGGGTGTCGTCGCCTTTGCGCGGCGCGACCTGGGTGCGACCGCGCTTCCGCGCCTGCCGGGCGAGAGCCGCGTGACGCGGTCTCCCGCGCGCGATCCGCTCCTCCGTCTGCCGGTGCTGGCGCAGCTCAGGCAGCAGCAGGGCTGGATCGTCTCGTGGATCGTCGGCTTCGTCCTGGTGTCGGCGGTCATGATCTCGATCACTCGGTCCATCGTCGACTCGCTCACGTCGTCGGCGGTCCCGTTCCTGCGCGCGTACTTCGAGCGGGCCGGGCTGGGCGCGTACGACTCCTTCGTCGGCGTCATCTGGCTCTCGACCGCGACGCTGCTGCTGTCGATCTACGCGATCACGCAGGTGGCCGCCTGGGCGGCCGACGACGCCGACGGCAGGCTCGCCACGATCCTCTCGGCTCCGGTATCCCGCGCGCGCGTCGTCCTCGAGCGGCTCGCGACCCTCCTCGTCGCCGTCGCGCTCATCGCCGCTGCGTCGTCGGTGGCCGTGTACGTCGTCGCCGCCGGCCAGGGCATCACGCTCGACGTCGGGCGCGTCGCCCTCGCGGCCGCCCTGCTCCTCACGATCCCCTTCGCCTTCGGCTCGATCGGCCAGCTCGTATCGGTCTCCCGCCCGCGCATCGCGGTCGCGGCGCTCTCGTCGGTGGCGGTGTTCAGCTACTTCGTCCAGCAGTTCGCTCCGCTGTTCCAGTGGCCGGACTGGGTCGCCAACCTGTCGCTCTACACGCTCTACGGCATGCCGATGTCCGGCGAGGTCAGATGGGGCGGTGCCGCGGCGCTCGTCGGGATCGGCGTCGTCGCCGCGGCGGCGTCCATGGCGGCGCTGCGACGCCGCGACGTCGGTGCCTGACGCTCCCGGTCCGAACGTCCCCTTCCCGCCGCAGGAGGCGGAGCTCGTCGAGGAGATCCCAACGGGACCGACGTGGCAGTACGAGCCGAAGTGGGACGGCTTCCGCGGCGTCCTCGAGAACGACAACGGCGAGATCGCGCTCTGGAGCCGCAACGGACGGCCGCTGCTGCGCTACTTTCCCGAGCTTCGCCCCCTCGGTGAACTGCTCCCACCGCACTCCGCACTCGACGGTGAGATCGTCATCGAGCGAGACGGCCGCCTCGACTTCGACGCGATGCAGATGCGCCTGCATCCGGCCGAGTCCCGCATCCGGAGGCTGGCCGCCGAGACGCCCGCGACGTTCATCGCGTTCGACGTCCTCCTGTGGAACGGCGAGCCCGTGCACACCCGGCCGCTCGCCGAGCGGCGCGAGAAGCTGCTCGACGTCGCGAAGGGCTTCACGCTGTCGGTCACCACGAGCGACGTCGCGACCGCGAAGCACTGGCTCGAGCGGCTCGAGCTGATCGGGCTCGACGGGATCATCGCCAAGCGCGTCGACAGTCCGTATCGGCCGGGCTCTCGCGAGGTCGTGAAGAAGGTGAAGTACCACAAGACCTGCGACTGCGTGATCGT
>DATKCP010000242.1:0-16129 GCA_035513115.1 Candidatus Limnocylindria bacterium
GTGGCCGCGGCGGAGAGGTGGATCGATGGGACGCACTGCGCCACCACTCAAGAAGGCGCGGCCATGAGCGGCGCGGCGTCGCAGCCGACATCCGCGCCGCCGGGCGCCTCGGCCTCGGCGCGGGTGGCCCCGCGGCGCCGGGGTGTCCTCAGTGGACTCGTCGTCATGGCGGTAGGGACGACCTTCATCCTGCAGGCCCTCGGAGTGCCGGGGTCGTCCTCCTATCTATTCATCACACTCGGCGCCGCCTTCGCCGCCGCGTACCTCCGCGCCAACCGGCAGTACGTGTATCTCGTTCCGGCGGCGGTGTTCTCTTCGTTCGGCGTCGCGCTGCTCCTGCCGACGTGGTTCGTGCTCAGACCGGAGGTCATTGCGCCGAGCTTCATCGGCCTCCTCGCGCTGGGCCTGCTGCTCGTCTCGATCCTCGCGTCCGAGCGGCGCTGGCCTCTCATACCCGCCGCGCTGCTCGGCGCGGTAGCGCTCGTCGATCTCATCGGCGGCATCGCGATCATTCCGACCGCGGCGGCACCGTTCTTCGTTCCGGTGGTACTGCTCGCCGTCGGCGCGTACCTGCTCATCGAGCCACAGGGTTGACACGGCAGCGGGTCACGACCGCCGGCGTGTTCCTGGCGGCGGTCGCGGTGCTGGCCCTCGGCCTCACCGTGCGCAATGACGGGGTCTCCACGTCAGCGACGCCTCCGTCGACCGCTCACTGCGAAGGCTCCAGTGCGCCTGCTGCACTCCGGTTCTGCATCGAGTTCCTTGCACTCCCGAGTGGCCCCGTGGCGCTGGCCGGCGGGCCCGGCGTCCTCGATCAGCTCCCGGCCTGCGGACAACGCACCGGGATGGCCCCGTCGTTCTGTGTCGACCTCGCCGCCGCGGTGCCATCCGGGACACCGGGACTTCCACGCGCGACATCCGACGGCGAGCCATGCGCCGCCTCGCGAAGTGAGGCGCCGATCTTCTGCCTCGGCGGCGTCGCCGCCGCCGGACGGGAGGGTAGGCAGGCAGCGATCACGTATCTCGCGGAGCGCGGCGGGCTCAACACGCGGCCGCTCGACATCGCGGGCGTGCACCTGCAGCTGGACCGGCTGATCGGACCAGGCGACGCGGAGCGTCTCCGCTCCACTGTTGCTCTCGACCTCGCGGCGGTCGAGACGTACTTCGGCCGCACCTTCACGACGTCGCCGACGATCTTCGTGCTCGCGACGCCCTCCGGATACGCGGACGCGCTACGGGAGCTGCTCGGGTACACCCCCGCCAACGCCGCGGCGCTCGCGGTGCAAAGTGGCGGGCTGTACGTGAGCGACCCGTCGGTCATCTTCGTGAATTGGTCGCACAGCGGATCGGGCCCTCTGCTCGTGATACGGCATGAGCTGACACACGTGATGCTGCGCGAGGTGGTCGGTCGCGAGGCGACCATGCCAGCGTGGATCGACGAAGGCCTCGCGACCCACGTCCAGGACACCGCGCGCCCGGCCACAGGTGCTCCCGACGCCGGTCCGGCGATCGCCCTTGCGCTTCTCGCACACGGGCGCGTCACGCTCGACGACCTGGACTCGCTCGCGCAGTGGCCCGCGAGGAACAGCGCGATAGGTGGCCACGCGTACGAGGTTTCCAAGAAGGGGGTCCGCGAGCTCCTGCGCCATGTGTCGCTGGACGTGCTGCTGGGGATCCTCGCAGCGCAGCGGAGCGGCGACTCCTTCCAGGACGCCTATGCGCGGATCACCGGTGAGCGATACGCGGTGTTCCTCGACACGTTCGCGCGCAAGGCCGCCGCCTGCGCTCCGGCGATCACGGTCGGCTCGCTGCGCGCGACCGGAGATCTTCCGTACCTCGCCAGCGGATTCGGCCCCAAGCGGATGGTGCGCGTGACGATCTCCGGCGTCGGATACCAGCTGGGCTTCGAGGTGGAAACGGACCAGTACGGGCTCTATGCGGGGACCTTCGGGTCCACCGCGGCTGTGGGACGTTACGAGATCCACGCTTCAGATGGGAGCGCGTCGTCCCCCCGCGTGACCATGGACACCGGCACACCCTCGCCGAGCGTGCAGCTCGCACCGGACGTGTGCACTGACTGACGCGCCGTTACGCCGGCATGACCGATCGGTCATGCCGTTGCGGGTGATCGGGCCATGCTGGGCGTATGACTGACCGTGTCATGGATCGCCGCGCGCTGCCCTTCGGGCTCCTCGCGGAGCCGGTGGGGCTTGCGGCGCTGCTTGCGCGTGAAACGCGCGACGGCATCGCGATCGTCGCTCCGGATGGCGATCTCGTCTTCTGGAACGCGGCGGCGGGAGCGATCACGGGATGGTCGTCGCACGCGGTGGCACAGGCGAACGTCGGCGCGTACACGACGACGCCCCAGGCGCTCATCGAGATACGCGACGGCAAGTGGGTGGAGATCCGCCAGTCCGCGTTGAGGGTCGGCGACCAGACCTTCGTCGTCGTGATCTTCACCGACGCAACGCCACACGTCCGCCTCAAGGACACACGCGAACAGCTCCGAGCCCTCGGCCTGGTCGACACGACGACGAACCTGCCGGGACGCGAGATCGCGATGGTGCACGTCGAGCAGGCCATCCGGCTGGCCCAGCGTGACAAGCGCTCCGTTGGGCTCATGAGCATGAAGCTCGACCGGTTCCGGCAGCTCCGCGATGGCCTCGACGGCCACGCCGCAGCGGATGAGGTCGTGCGTCAATTCGCGAAGCGGATCACCGCGTTCGTCCGGGCGAGCGATGTGCCAGCGCGGTTGTCCGACGACTCGTTCCTCGTCGTGCTGACGGCCCTCACCTCGAGCAACGACGCGGCGGTCGTCGCGGTCCGGTTGCTCCTCGTGCTCGCCGAGCCGTTCGATGTGGTAGGTCATGCGCGGACCGTGCACTGCAGCATCGGCGTCGCGGAGTCGCCCCGGGACGCTGCCGATGCGGTCAACCTGCTCGGCGCCTCGCTCGCCGCCGCAGACCGCGCGCAGGTCCTGGGCGGCGGTCGCTACTGCGTCGCGTCGGACCTGGCCAGCGAACGAGCCCCGATCGCTCCGCGGATCAACCGCTAGTTACCAGCTGCCCCCACCGCCTCCACCGCCACCGCCACCGGATCCACCACCCCCACCACCGCTGAAGCCGCTGCCGCCGCTGCCGCCGGGCGTCGAGGCGATGGTGGACGAGACCTGGCTCGAGAACGAGCTGAGACGGCTGGACACATCACTCGCGGAGAACGCTCCGAGTGAGCTGCCGGTGTACCAGCTGGACGTCTCGGCCCTCGTGTCGATGTCCTTGAACGCGCGCGCCCACTTCTCGACGCAGCCGAACACGATCGCGTACGGCAGGTACTCCGAGAAGATGTTCTCGCGCTCGGCGAAGCGCTGCCGCTCCTTTTCGGCGATCTCCATGTAATGGCGGAAGCCGAGCGCGCGCCGCAGCAGCTCGGCACCCGAGCGCGTCTTGCGCGGCATCCGCGACGCGACGCCCAGCAGCGCGATGCCCGGCACGATAGCGCCGAGGCCGACCAGGCCGGCGCCGAAGGACGAGCCGAACTCGAACACCAGGAAACCGGCGAAGACGATCGCGCCCACGCCGAGCACCAGGTAGATCTGCCGGACGCGCTGCGGATCCGCTGGGAACCAGCGGCGCGCGACCGATTCCGCGTACAGCTCGCGCTGTGCCTTCGCGAGCGTCGTGTAGAAGCGCTTCTTCAGCGCGGAGAGCTTCACCTCGTCGGTCGCTCTCGACTCGAACGTCGCGCCGGCCGCATCCGGGACACCGGCCCGGTCACTGAACCGCTGGATGAGGGCGACCACCGCTTTCTGTGTCGCGTCCATCGCCCCCTGACCAAAGAGTCCGTCGAAGATCGTGCGCTCGTACGGGTGGAGCGCTTCCGGCTTGGCCCTGCCCTCGGTGCGGCGCAGCGACCAGTCCCTCGTCCCGAGCCCGAGGAGCCCGCTGGGCGGAAGCTCGGTGATCGTCAGATATCCGCGCACCGCGAGGTCGACGATGGTCGCCGTCACATCCTTCGTGTCCGCGTACTCGTCGACGAGCAGGCCCACCTGCGCCGGACGCAGCTTCTCCGGCGGCTCGTACTCCGCGACGATCGTTTCGTGCTCGCGGTCGTCACGACCCGCTGTCCACCAACGCCACGCGACGACCCCAAGGCCACCGATCATCACGACGATCGCGCCGCCCACCGTCCGCGGCGTGGCCTCGAACCACTCGTCGATCGTTCGCTCGCGCCGTTGGAGCTGCGGGGCCGTGCCCGTCACCGCGCCCTTTCGTAGCGCGGTCACGATCGTGAGCTCCTCGCCCGCGGGCAATGCGGTCGTCGCGCTGAACGCGGCGCGCTGCGGGGAGAACGCGCTCTGGCAGGCCTTCATCGAGCCACGCGGCCCCTCGAAACAGGTCACGGCGGTGAACGCGTCGAATGCCGCACGAACCGTCGCGGTCACGACCCGCGTCGGCACGTCCCAGTCGCCGCCGTTGACGTTCCAGAACAGCTCGTCGTGGTCGGGGAACGCGTTGAGCGCGCCGCGGACGGCGTACGTTATCCGGTAGGTCTGTTTTCCAGACACGGTGCGGTCGGCGTCCCCGATCCGTATCCGAAGATTCGCTCCGGTCTCGCTCGTTTGATAGGTGAGGCCCCGCCCGCCGGCGTCGCGCACCGAGCGCACGTCCACGTCGTAGACGCGCACCATCTTGGGATCGGCCTCCCACTGGTAGCGCACCGGGATCTCACGGAAGATGCCGTGCCGGTCGCCCAGCGCCAGGAAGTCCACGTCGATCGCCTCGGTGATGAGGAGAGTGCCGTCGCGCTGCAGCTCGATGTCCGAGACGAAGCGGTCGATGACCCAGCCTTCGTCCGCGGCCGCCGGCGCGGCGAAGAGCAGGAGCGCCGATACGACGGCGAGCAGCGCCGGTGCGCCGAGCCGGCGCGCGCGAGCGCTCATTCCAAGAGGCTGGAGAAGATGCTGGCAAGACCCAGGAAGGTCATGAAGCCCGCGATGTCCGTGATCGTGGTGAGGACGATCGAGGACGACTGGGCCGGGTCCTGGCGGAGCGCCTTCAACACCAGCGGCACGGCCGCACCGGACATGCCGGCGAGGCTCATCGAGATCACCATGGCCGCGCCGATCACCAGCGCCAGGCCGGCGCTCTGGCTCCAGACGTACACAGCGATGCCCGTGACGGCCGCGCACGCCAGGCCGTTGATGATCCCGGTCCCCGCCTCCTTCCAGATGAGCCGCGGCCAGTGGGTCGGTCGGATCTCGCGCAGCGCCAGGCCGCGCATCGTCACCGCCAGCGCCTGCATGCCGCTGTTCCCGGACTGGCCGGCGACCACGGGCATGAGCACGGCGAGGGCGGTGAAGCGAGCGATGGTGCCCTCGAACAGGCCGACGACGAACGCGGCGGCGAACGCGGTGGCGAGGTTGATCTCGAGCCACGGCAAGCGCTGGCGTACGGCGAACCGGACGCGCGACAGCGCGCGCTCCTCCTTTCCCACGCCGACCATCGTCTGCATCCCCATGGTCGCTTCAGCCTCGGCCGCGGCGACGAGGGTCCGGTAGCGGATCACACCGACGAGCTTGGAGTCGGCGTCGACGACAGGCAGCGTCGCGACACGCCGCTCGTCGAGCGCTTTCACCACCTCCTCGCGAGAGGCGTTGACGAACACGGAGACCGGCTCGCCTCGAATGAGGTCACGCAGCTGCGTCTCGGGCTCCGCCGTCGCGATCTCGCCAAGGGGAACGGCGCCGGCGAGGCGACCCTGGCTGTCCATCAGGTAGATCGAGCCCAGCTCCTTCTCCTTGAACGTACGCATCTTCCGGAGCGCTCCCTCGACCGTCGTGTCGGGTCCGAACGCGCTGATGCGCGGGTCCATGAGCGCCCCCGCGGAGTCCGCGGGGTACGTGAGCATCTCGCGGATCTGCCCCGCGACATGCTCGTCGAGCCGGGAGAGCTGGGCCTCGCGCTCGCCGGGGTCGAGCCCGCCGATGATCGGCGCCGCGCGCGCGGGGTTGGTCACGGCGAGCATGGCGCGCACGAGGACGTCGTCGAGGAGTGAGAGGACCTCGGCAGCCACGCGCGGGTTGAGCCGCTCGAGGATCTGCGCCGCGGCCGTCGGCGTCGGCGCGCGCGCGAGGAGCAGCGCGGTGTCCTCGGGTGAGCGCTCGTTGAGGAACGCGGCGACCTCCTCAGGGTGGTGCCGCAGGTACTCGCTGTTGAGGGCGCGCGCCGTCTCGAGCTCGATATCGGCGAGCGTGAGGATCTTCCCCGCTACGCGGTCGATCGCGCCGGTCGCTTCAGCCACGCCGACAGTATCGCCGAACGACCGAGCGCTCGGCGTCACTTTTCAGACGCGTTTGACCTCGATCTTGCCTTCAGCGCGGCGCACGTCGTAACGCGGCTGTGGGTACACCGCGGGGCCGCGGTTCACGCTGCCGTCCGCGAGCTCGAAGCGCGAGCCGTGGCATTTGCATTCGATGCGCCTGCCATCGTCCACGAGCTTGCCCTCCGCGAGCGAGCACCCCTGGTGCGAGCAAGTGTCGTGTAGCGCGAAGATCTCTTCGCCCCGGCGCACGACGACGAGCGTCTGTGCGCCTGCCTTGGCCTTCGTCGGCCTGTCCTCGGGCACACTGTCGACGTCGAGCGCCTGCCACTTCGTGCCACCGCCGCGCCAGGCATGACGATCGACCTGGCTGCCGAGATTGAAGACGAGCTCGCCGCCGAGATAACCGCCCACGATCAGAAAGAGGAGGCCAAGTCCGGCCGTGAGCGCCGCGCCGCCCTCGAACAGCGACCACCAGCCGAGGCGCGTGCCGAGCGAGACGAAGTAAAGGAGCGCCGCGAGCAGCATCGCGGTGGAGTGCAGGGTGCCGACCCGCTTGCCGGTGCCGCCGAGATCGATGTAGTCCGCGTAGCCCGAAAGCGCCGCTGCGAGCAGGGCCACGAACCCCACGCCGATCGCGAACGTCGCTGCCGCGGGCTGCCCCGCGACATCGAGGACCGTGCCGATGACGAGCGCGCCGATCGGGACGTCGGTCAGCATCGGGTGCACCGGGTGTCCGAGCCAGGTCCCGTGCAGGAGATCGCGGAGCGCCGGGAACGGACCGTAGACGGCGCGGAAGATGCGCTGCATCAGATCGCCGAGCGGGTCGGCCCAGGCGGCCTGCGCGTTCAGGACGGGTTCCAGCCAGCGACGCAGCATGCGCCACGATTCTGCGGCATGGGGGGCGCCAGGCCAAAGCGGGCGGCGCGGGACGCTAGCGGATGGTGATCGAGCTCGCTGCCGCGGTGACACGTACCGTGACGCGAGCGGTCGCCGACGAGTAGCCGGATGTCTCGGCCGTGTTGCCGCTCGCGCCGACACGGGAGTTCGAGCTCTGGAGCGAGAGCAGTGCGCCCGTCGTCGTCACGCGCGCCTCGACGCCCTCCGGGACCACGACGACGATGCTGGACGCGCCCGCGTTCACCTCGACGCGCACCTCGATCGTCGGCTTCGGGAGCGTGAGGATCAGGGAAGCCGCGCCGACATTCAGCTCGGCGCCACTGATCGTCACATCGCTCAGGTCGATGACGAATTCGCCCGCGCCCGCATTGATCGACAGCTCCGTTGGGATGTCGCTCGCGATGCGCGTCTCGACCTCGGTCGTCGCGCCGCCGATACGGCGACTGCCGCTCTGATCGATGCGCACGTCCGCGTGCTGGCCGCCCCGCTCGAAGTCCGCCCGGCGCAGGCGCAGGTCCGCGTTCCCGCTGTGCGCCTCCACGAGCACCGCGCTGCCGCCACTCACGCGGAAACGCCCCGCCCCGCCATTGATGTCGAGCGAGAGCGAGGTCGCGCTCTGGCGCGCGACGGACACGTCGCGCTCGCCGCCGTTCGCGCCGCCCAGGATCGGGAGCGGGCCGGCGACGAGGCTCGGCTGGCTCACGAGCAGCGCGAGACCCAGCGCGATGACCGCGACGTCGATCCCGAGCGCGGCCAGCGGCCAGCGCCGGCCGATCGCGATGTCGACGCCGGCGATGATGAGCAGCAGCGGCCAGAGGCTCAGCAGCGACAGCGCCGTGACGCCGGGAACGCAGCCGAAGTTCACCAGCATGAACACCACGCCGATCGCGATCAGGACCACGGGCCAGAACAGGCCGCGACGCGCGCTCACCGCCGTGCCCGCTGGGCGAGGAGCAGAACGCCGATCGCGACGATGACCAGCGGCCAGACGAGATCCCAGCGAACGATGCGGAAGACGCCGGCGTTCGCGAACATGAAGAGGACGCCAAGCGCGATGAGGAGCACGCCGAACGCCGCGCGCCGGCGCTCGGTGGCCTCGGCGTCGACCGGCGGCGGGACGACCTGCGTCGCGGACGCCGCGTCGACGCTGGCGGCCTCATCCACCGTCGCGGTGGTCACCCCGGACGCTTTCACGAACGGCGCCGGCTGACCCGGGAGCGGAATGAGGAAGATCAGGACCACGTAACCAAGCAGGCCAAGTCCACCGGTGAGGATCGATCCCACGGCGAAGAACGCCCGGACCATCGTGGCGTCGACCTGCAGGTACTCCGCGATGCCGCCGCAGACGCCGGCGACGACCTTGTCCGTCGTGCTCCGTTCAAGACGCGTTGGCATACCGACCCTCACTTTCCATCAGCCTCTTCAGCGAACGCGCGCCACCGACAGCCGACTTTCGCGCAGCTCGTGCGCGGTCGCGATCACGATCGCCACGAGCACGCTGAGCGGCACGGCCGGTTGCCGCACCACCTCGGCGATCGCGCTCGCCGGCACCGCGACGAGCGCGAGCACGCGCAGCGCGGCGTCGAATGCGGTCACGACGACCGTCGGCGCGAAGACCGCGACCGCGGACCAGACCGCCACGGCACCCACGACGCCGAGGGCGAGCGTGACGAGCGCGCCGACCACGGCGAGACGCGGGCGCTCCGCGCCGCGGCGGCAATGGCCGCCGGATCGAACCGCGGCAGGCGCTCGTCGAGCTCCAGGCGGAGCGCGCGCCGCAGCGTCGTCTCGTCGAGAACGTCGTCGCGCCGGGCGGTCATGACCGTGCCGCCAGCAAGCCGCGCAGCATCGCGCGAGCCCGCAGGAGCTGGACGCCCACCGTCGCGGCCGGCCGACCGGTGATCGCCGCGACCTCCTCGATCGAAAGCTCGCTGAAGTAGCGGAGCACGACCGGCACGCGGTAGAGCTCGGGCAGGCCGGCGACGGCGGCGCGAACCCGCTCCCGCTCCTCGCGCGCCACGAGCGCCTGGTCCGGCGTCATGGTCGGATCGGGCACGCCCACCGCGTCGTCCATGTTCGCCGTACGGGACCGCTCGCGCGAACGCGAGCGGCCGGCGCTGATCGCCTCGTTGGCCGCGATGCGCAGCAGCCAGTGCCGGACCGGCCGCGCCTGGTCGTAGCGATCCCAGCTTCGATACGCCTTCAGAAAGGCCGTGCTCGCCGCCTCGCGCGCCGCGTCGCGGTCCCCCAGGATGCGGAGGGCCACGCCGTAGACCTCGTCCTGGTGGTCGCGGACGGCCTCGGCGAAGGTCACCCGGCCGGCGCGGGCGAAGGCCGCCGGAAAGAGCGCCGCCAGGCTCGCATGGGTGGTCATTCTCCTTCCATACGGCGCCGGCGCCGCGGTCATTTCACCAGCCGCCGCAGCGCGGCCTCCGCATCGCGCGGCACGCTGACGCGCTTGGTGCGCGCCGCCGCGCCACGCTCGACACGGATCGCGCTCCGCGGCACGCCCAGCGTCTCCGCGAGGAGCTCGACCACCGCGTCGTTCGCCCTTCCCTCCAGCGGCGGCGCCGTCACGCGGACCAGCAGCGCGCCGTTCCGCTCGCCGGCGACCGCCGTCGACGACGCGCGCGGCGTCACGCGGATGGTGAAGCTCACGCGTTCGCCGCTACGGCGGACCGCGAGCATCAGAACGGCTGGTTCGGGATCGCCGGGGGCAGTAGCCGCAGGATGATGCTCGCGATGATCTGGATGAGCAGCAGCGCGACGAACGGTGAGAAGTCGAACCCGCCGGCCATCGGCATGAAGCGGCGGATCGGAGCCAGGACCGGCTCGGTGACGTTCCACACGAGCTCGTTCAGCCCGAGCGGCAGGCGGATCGGCACCCACGACATGATCACCCGCGCGAAGATCGCGAGCACCAGCGCCTGCGCGGCGATGTTGACGAACGCCTCCAGGAACACGATGAGGAAACAGGAGACGCACACCTAAGGTCTCCGCCGCACGTCGAGCCGGTAGCGTGACGGCGTCGGCCCGGTCTGCCCCTGATAGCTTGAACCGAGCTCCGGAGAACCGTACGGGCGCTCCGCGGGGCTGCTGAGCGGGAAGAACGACAGCTGCCCGACGCGCATCCCGGGATAGAGCGTGATCGGGATGGTGTTCACGTTCGAGAGCTCGAGCGTGATGTGACCGTCCCAGGCGGGATCGATGAAGCCCGCGGTGCTGTGGATGAGGAGACCGAGCCGGCCCAACGAGCTCTTCCCCTCGACACGGCTGACGACATCGTCCGAGAGGCGGATGCGCTCACGCGTGGATCCGAGCACGAACTCGCCGGGATGCAGGATGAACGCCTCGGCCTCATCGACCTCGACCAGCTCGGTGATGTCGTCGAGCGGCCGCGCCAGGTCGATGTACGCGTGCCGGCTCGAACGGAAGACCCGGAAGAAGCGATCGAGACGGATGTCGACGCTCGCGGGCTGCACGCAGGACGGGTCGAAGGGATCGATGCCGATGCGCCCCGACGCGATCGCGGCGCGGATGTCACGATCCGAGAGCACCACCGCGGCGAAGTATGGGCTTGGAGCGCCCCGCGAGCGCGAAGACCGCGTCGCGCAGAGCCGGCCACGTGGCGACGACATGGTCGGCGCCATCGAGGCGCCGGCGCGCGAAGCCCCAGAGGACCTGGATGGTGTGCGCGCCCGCACTCTTCCCCATCGCGATGTCGGCGTTCGCGTCGCCCACGACGACGCACTCGGTCGGCGTGCAGCCAAGGCGCTCCATCGCATGCTGGGCGAGATCCGGCGCGGGTTTCGGTCGCGTCACGGAGTCGCCGCCCAGATACACGTCGATCTCGCCGGCGATGCCCAGCCCGCGCAGGATCCGCTCGCAGTCCGCCGCGCGCTTGCCGGTCACCGTCGCCTGTAGCAGTCCGGCGTCGTGGAATGTGCGCAGCGTCTCGCGTGCTCCGTCGTACAGCTTGGTCGCGGGGATCATCTCGCGGTCGTAGATATCCCGGTATTCGCTGCGGTACCTCCGCGCGTCATCCGGGGTGAGATCCGGCCACGCCATGCGGAAGATCTCCTCGAGCGGCAAACCGGTCATCGCCCCGACACTCTCGAACGGAAGCGGTGCCCCGCCGTGCGCTTCGATGACGCGGTTCGCCGTGTCGACGACGAAACGGACGCTGTCCGTGAGCGTCCCATCGAGATCCCAAAGGACCGCGCGAACCGACGCTGCTTGCATGGGTTGACCTCAGCGTCGGCGGCGACGGGTGGCGACCGCGGCCGGCGCCTCGATCGGCAGCACGGTCTGCTCGGCGAACCTACGATCGCGCGCCTCTTGGCGACGGCGCAGCAGCGTCTCGAGCTCGTCGTACAGAGCATCGGGATCCTGGAGACTCGCGTAGACGATCTTGAAGCGTAGATAGCTCATCGGGTCTGACTCCGCGAGACGCTCGAGCACCATCTCACCGATCCGCTGCGATCCGACCTCGGACGTGCCGCTCTGGCGGATCGTCGCCTCGATGTCGTCGATGAGCCGGTCGATGGCGTCGGGAGCGAGCTGCTTCGAGGCCGCCTTGCCGATGGCGCTCGAGAGCTTGCGGCGGTCGAACTCCTGGCGGGAGCCGTCGCGCTTTACGACCTGGATCCGGGCGGATTCGGAGCGCTCCCGGGTCGTGAATCGCTCGCCGCACTGGTCGCAGGCCCGGCGCCGGCGGATCGAGTCGCCATCCTCCGCCTCGCGGGAGTCGACGACACGGGTCTCCTCGTGGCCACAGGAAGGGCAGCGCATGCACACAAGATATGGTGGATGGGGGCACAAAATCTAGTACCAGGGACGCGACGGCCCCAGCGCTGACGTCGGAGGTCAGCCGCCGGGGCCCGAGCGCGCCATCGATACGCCTGAAGGGATCGGCTAGCGCCTCCTCAGGAAGCTGGGCACCTCGAGGTCGTTCGGGTCGAACCTCTTTTCCTCATGGGCCTTCGTCACCGCCGCGGCCGGCGCGACGGCCGGAGTAGGGCGCTCGGCCGGACGCTGCTCGACCTGGCGCTTGTACATCGGCTGATCGATGCGCTTCAGCGGTCGGGCCTGGTCGAACCCGGTGGCGATGACGCTGATCTTGACGTCCTGGCCCATGCGGTCGTCGATGACCGCGCCGAAGATGATGTTCGCCTCGGGATCGGCGGCAGCGTGGATGATCTCGGCCGCCTCGTTCACCTCGAACAGCGCGAGGTCCGGACCGCCGGTGATGGTGAACAGCACTCCGCGCGCGCCGTCGATCGACTGCTCGAGCAGTGGCGACTGGATCGCCTGGCGCGCGGCATCGGCCGCGCGCGTCTCGCCGCTGCCGTGTCCGATGCCCATGAGGGCGGAGCCGGCGTTGGTCATGATCGTCTTCACGTCCGCGAAGTCGAGGTTGATGAGACCGGGCACCGTGATGAGATCGCTGATGCCCTGGACGCCCTGGCGCAACACGTCGTCGACGATGCGGAACGCGTCGACCATGCTGGTGCGCTTCTCGACCACCTGGAGCAGACGGTCGTTCGGGATCGTGATCAGCGTGTCGACCTTGTCGACGAGATCCTGGATGCCCTGCTCCGCGAGCAGCCGCCGCTTGGCGCCCTCGAAGGCGAAAGGCTTGGTGACCACGGCGACCGTGAGCGCGCCGATGTCCTTCGCGATCTCGGCGATGACCGGAGCGCCGCCGGTCCCCGTCCCGCCACCCATGCCGGCGGTGACGAAGATCATGTCGGCTTCCTTGAGCGCCTCGTACAGCTTCTCGCTGTCGTCCTCGGCGGCCTTGCGACCAATACTGGGATCGGCGCCGGCTCCGAGGCCCTTCGTCACCTTGTCGCCGATGCGGATCTTGTGCGGTGCGTCCGAGAGGAGCAGCGCCTGAGCGTCGGTGTTCACCGCGATGAACTCGACGCCCATGAGCTCCGCGCGGATCATGCGGTTGACGGCGTTCGATCCGCCGCCGCCGACACCGACGACCTTTATGAGAGCGAAATTCTCGATATCGCTCCGGAGGGGCATGGGCAGTCTCCAAACCACTTCCATGCCGCTGCCCCTCCCCTGACGGCTGCTGCACGAAGCTCTTAAGTTGTTGCCGGGAACTCTATACCCGAACGCGGCGATTGGTCGAGTGTTGGGGGCGGATCGGCACGCTCCTCACGGCATGAGCGAGCGGAAGAGTCGCGAGAGGCGGCCCCCGACGCCGTCGAGGGAGCGCACGGACACACGGTCCTCGTCGGCCGACCAGTTCTTGGCGCCCCAGACGAGCAGCCCCGAGGACGCCGCGTACGGCGGCGCGGAGATGGAATCGGTCAGACCACCCACCCCGGTGGGCGCCATCACGCGGGCGCTCATGCCGAGCTGGTCGCGGGCCGCCCTGGCGATGCCGGTGAGGAGGGCGCCGCCCCCGGTGAGCACGATCCCGGACTGCAGCCGGTTCGTCGCCCCGGCCGCGTCGATCTCGCGGGCGACGTGGTCGAAGAGCTCCGCGGTGCGCGCCTCGATGATCTGCGCCGTGTGCCGCCGGGTGATCGGGCGCGCCACCTCCTCGCCGATCGAGGTGATCTGCATGACCTCGTCCGGGTCGACCTCCAGGGGCAGCGCCGTCCCCTGCCTGAGCTTCAGCGTCTCGGCCACATCGGGCGTGACGCGCAGGAGCAGCCCAAGGTCGCTGGTGACGCTCCGGGCGCCCATCTGGATGGTCGCGCAGTGGCAGATGGAGCCATCCTGGAAGATCGCGACGTCGGTCGTGTCGCCGCCGATGTCGCAGAGGACGACGCCGAGCTCGCGGTCCTCGTCGGTGAGGACGACCTCGGCCGTGGCGAGCGGGGTCAGCACCAGCTCATCGATCTCGACACCCGCCTTCTGCACGCACTTGGTCAGGTTCGTGACGCTGGAGGAGGACGCGGTGACGATGTGGGCCTCGACCTCGAGACGGACCGCGCTCATCCCGATCGGATCGCGCACGCCCTCCTGCCCGTCGACGACGTAACCGCGAGGGATGACGTGGAGGATCTCGCGCGTGTTCGGGATGGAGACGGCTCGCGCGGCCTCGATCGCCCGCAGGGTGTCCTCGCGGGTCACGTCGTGCTGACGGCCGGACACGGCGACCATCCCGCGCGAGTTCTGCGATCCGATGTGGCTCCCGGAGATGCCGACGAACGCGGAGCGCACCTTGAGCCCGGACAGCCGCTCGGCGGCATCCACGGCCGCGGCGACGGACTGGACGGTGCGGTCGATGTCGATGACGACGCCCTTGCGCAGGCCGTCGGAGGGCGCCTGGCCGATGCCGATGACGTCGACGCCACCGCTGCGGCCGCCCACCTCACCAATGAGCACGCAGACCTTGGTGGTCCCGATGTCGATGGCGACGAGCACGGTCTGGTCAGTCACGGACGTCCGCCTTCCTTGACTCTCCTTCTGCTCCCCGCCTGCGTCCGCGCCACAGCCCCGCCCGAGGCAAGTCCGAGACTAAAGGAAATGTCGCCTGATGACAGCGACGTTCTGGAAGATGCGCCAGCCGAAGGCGAACAGGGCCACGAGATAGAGGTCGATCCCCAGCCTGTCTCCCAGGAACGTGAGCGCCGCGGCGAGCAGGGCGTTCGTGTAGAAGCCGGAAACGAAGATCTTGGTGTCGAAATGCCCCTCCAGCTCCGCGCGAAAGGCGCCGAGCAGCGAGTCGAGCGCGGCGAGGATGCCGACCGCGGTGTAGCGCGCCCACTCGATGGGGATGTTGAAGTTGAGGGCGAGCCCGAGCAGCACCCCGGCGACCAGGCCGAGGAGCGGAAGCCACACCTAGGTGTTAATTCGGGCTGAAGACGATGCGGTCGGGGCTGCGCACGTCGACGTAGTCTAAGCGCCGCGTAGGGTTGTCCCTGAGGAAGCGCTTCGCGAGCGAGAGCTTCTCGTCGAACCGATCGGGGCTACCGAAGCGGATCTCCCACCCCGCACCCGTTCGCAGGACCAGGCCGCTCGCGCCGGCGGTCATCACGACGCGCAGATCCGCGGCGTCACCGCGCAGCTCGCCCGGCGCGATGGCGGCGAGGCGCAGCGCCACCTCGACCAGGACAGGTGGGTCGATCCGCTCGCCCGCGCTGCGTGGCCCGCGCTCGTCGTAAACGCGCAGGTCCGGCGCGCCGGTGCGGTCGAGCGACGGGAACAGGACCCCGGACGCGTCGACGAACCACTCCACGGTGTCGCCGGCGACCCACCTCCCGACGGCCTCGCGCTCGACGAGCGTGATCCGCGCGGTGGACGGCAGCACGATCTCGACGCGTGCGTCGCGGACGGCCGGTAACGTCCGCAGCTGCGCGCGGGCGTCCGCGGAGCTCGCCAGAAAGGTGGGGACGCCGTCCAGTCCGCTCTGGGACCTCGCGGAATCGCGCGACACGTGCCGCCCGCCCGCGACGACGACGTCGTCGACCCGGGCGAGGTCCGCGAGCGCGACGACCACCAGCGCGGCGGCGCACGCCATCGCGATCAGCGCGGCACCGGCACGCGCCCGGTCCTTGATCCGGAACGCGCGCCGGCGGCGGCGGGCCCTGGTAGGGGCGGAGCGTCGGGAGCGGGCGCTCAGCGCGCGCGCCGGCGCGCGTCCTCGAGAGCCCAGTCGACGAACCGCGCGAGCAGGTCGCCGAACTCGATGCCCGCGGCGCGCGCCGCCTTCGGCAGCAGGCTGTTCGCGGTCATGCCCGGGATCGTATTCACCTCGAGCGTGACCATCCGATCGCCGGACCACATGAGGTCGGTCCGTGACATCCCGCGGCAGCCCAGCGCCCGGTGCGCGCGGACCGCGATGTCCTGCGCGCGGCGCGCGACGTCGTCGGGGATGCGCGCCGGCACGATCTCCTCGCTCTCCCCGGCGCTGTACTTCGCCGTGTAGTCGAAGAACTGCCGC
>DATKCP010000243.1:0-6202 GCA_035513115.1 Candidatus Limnocylindria bacterium
GAGCCCGGACTCCCACCGCGCCCGGGCGAGCCGATCCCCGGTGACGCAGGCAAGAAGGGCGGCGACCAGCCGGAGCGTCCGGAGGGGCCGACCGACGTCCCGCGTCAGAAGCCCGGCGTGGAGAAGGGTCCGCCTCCAGGACCCACGGTCTAGCGACTGAGGCCGCTGCTTGCGGGCAGCGGCCTCAGTCTTGTCCCGCGAGCCAGCGCTGGAACGTGGCGAGCGAGAAGTAGTCGTCGTCCATCGTCCAATCAGGGTCGCGCGTGAGGTCCATCGTCGGAGCGGAGCCGTCGATGAGCGGCGCGAAGTGCGCGCGGATCGGCGGGGGCAGCTCCGCCGTGTCGCGGAAGTTCGTAGGGATGTCGGCGAAATATTCGACCGGGTTGGCGTGATCGCCCTGGCGCAGGAACGAGCCGACGACCCAATCGCGGTAGCGCGTGAATCCGCCGAGCTGTGATCGGCTGTCGCGCACCGCGCGCCGCAGGTACGCGAAGTTCCGCTCCTCGTCGCGGCGATAGAGGGGATGGTTCCAGCACACGAAGTGGAACAGCTCGTGGCAGGCGGAGAGCTCGACCTGCTGCAGCCCTTCATAGGTCTCGACGCCCGCGGCGAGCTCGACCTCATTGCGATCCGGGTAGAACCCTCCGCCGCCTCGCGCGTTCGTTCGGATGATCCGGCAGCGCCGGCCGAGCGCGCGCACCTCGTCCGGGAACCCTCGAAGTGCCCGTTCGACGAGGACGTCGCCGGGCGTCACGTATACGTACGCCTGGCGGCGGCCGAGTGAGCGCCGGAGGTCGTGCAGGCGTCCCCCGGCGAGGCGCTCGATGGCGGCGAGCATGGCGCGTCGGTATCGGATCACGAGCCAAGTATCCGTGGAGCAGAACAGGACGCGGGCCCGCGCTGTTATTAGGAGCGACGTGTACCGCGCCGATGCCCCCGGCCGCGTAAATCTGATCGGCGAGCACACGGACTACAACGAGGGCCTGGTCCTGCCGACGGCGACGCCGCAGCGCACGGTCGTGGAGCTCTCCCCCCGCGAGGATCAGGTCGTCCGTGTCGAAAGCGAGGGGTACATGCCCGTCGCTTATCGCCTCGGCGAGGAGCGGCACTCCGGCGATTGGGGCGACTACGTCCGCGGCGTGACCTGGGTGCTCGCGAAGACCGGGCACGCGATCCGAGGCTTCGACGCCGGCATCGCGTCGCGCGTACCGCCCGGCGCGGGTCTTTCGTCGAGCGCCGCCCTCCAGGTCGCCCTGCTCCGCGCCCTGCGGGACGCGTTCTCGCTCACGCTGGACGATGTGGCGCTCGCGTACGCCGCTCACAAGGCCGAGCGCGACATCGTCGGTGCGCGCGTCGGTACGATGGACCAGCTGGCCGCGAGCCTCGCGCGCGTCGGCGAGGCGCTCCTCATCGACATGCGCAAATCGCAGATCGAGCGCATCCCGATCCCCGCCGGCGTCGAGATCGCCGTCATCGACTCGGGGATCGTCCATGACAACGCCAAGCAGAGCGCGTACAACGAGCGACGCGCGCAGTGCGACGAGGCCGCGCGGCGCCTGGGGGTCACATCGCTGCGCGACGCGACGCTCGGCGATGTCGAGCGTCTCGCCCCGCAGAGCGCGATCCTCGCGCGACGCGTGCGCCACGTCGTCTGCGAGAACGATCGCGTGCGTGCGTTCGTGGCGGCGCTCGCGGCCGGCGATTTGGCGCGCTGCGGAGCGCTCGTCGACGCCTCGCACGCGTCGCTGCGGGAGGACTTCGAGGTCTCGACCGTCGAGCTGGATGAGCTCGCGGATGCGCTGCGCTCGCAGCCCGGCGTTCATGGCGCGCGCCTGGTCGGCGCGGGCTTCGGCGGGTCGGTCCTCGCGCTCGTCGATGCGGGACGCGCGGCGGATGCGGTGCGTGCCGCGGCCGAGCAGTACCGCTCGCGCACCGGCCGGACCGGTCACGTGGTGATGCCGCTCTAAGCCGCGGCCCGCGCATACTCGACACGTTGCCTGGATCGCCGTCCGCCGACGCGCCGCGCATCTTCACCGGCATCGCGCGCTCGTACGATCGCGCCGGCGCGCTGTTCTCGTTCGGGCAGGATCCGCGTTGGCGTCACGCGCTCGTGGACGCGGTGGCGGCCGATGCGGATGACGTGGTGCTCGACGTCGCGACCGGCACGGGTCTCGTCGCCGCGGAGCTCTCGCGTCGTTACGGCTGCCGGGTCGTCGGTCTGGATCGCAGCGCCGACATGCTGAGCGAGGCGTCGCGGCGGAACGGATCCATCGCCAGGCTCGTGAGCGGACGGGCCGAGCGGCTTCCATTCGCGGATGGGACGTTCGACCACGTCACGTTCACCTACCTCCTTCGCTACGTCGACGATCCCGCGGCGACCGTCAGCGAGCTCTCTCGTGTGCTGAAGGCCGGCGGTCGCCTCGCGGCTCTCGAGTTCGGCGTGCCGGCATCGCCGTTCACGCTCGCGCTGTGGCGCCTCTACACGCGTGTGGTGATGCCGCTGGGAGGTCTGCTCTTCTCACGCAAGTGGCGCGAGGTGAACGCCTTCCTCGGCCCGAGCATCGAGCGCTTCTATCGCGCCCACCCCCAGCGCGAGGTCGAGCGTTACTGGCGAGAGGCCGGCCTGGCCGATGTCCGGTCGCGGCGAATGAGCCTTGGGGCCGGGATCGTCATGAGCGGCTCGAAGCGCGACGCGCCGGTCGCGACCGATGCGCGCCTGGGCGCGGCGTTCTACGCGCTGCGGCCGGGCGGTTGGCGAGACTACTGGACGCTGCTGCATCCGCCGTACACCGCGTGGCACCTGTCATACGTGCTGCTCGGTGCGGCGCTGGCGCCCACGCCGCCCGACCCGCGCATCGTCCTTGGAGCGCTGCTCGCGTTCGGCCTCGCCGTCGGCGTCGCGTCGCACTCGTTCGATGAGCTCCAGGGACGCCCGCTCGGCACGCGGATCCCGGCGCGCGTTCTCGTGGCGCTCGGAGCGCTCGGGCTAGCAGGCGCGGCGGCGCTGGGCGTCGCCGCGACGGCGCTGCTCGGTCCGCTGTTCGGCGTGTTCGTCGTGGCCGGCGTGGCACTCGTCCTTCTCTACGCGTTCGAGGCTCCGCTCGTGCACTCGGATCTCGGCTTCGCGATCGCCTGGGGCGCGTTCCCCGTGCTCACGGTCGCGTACGCGACGGGCGCCCCGCCGGTGCCGGCCATCGCGGTCGCGGCCGCAGCCGCGCTGTTGAGTCTCGCGCAGCGCGTTCTGTCGACACGTGTGCGCAGGGTCCGGCGGCGCAGCCGGTCCGTCGCGGGTGAGGTCCGATATCTCGACGGGTCGCGTGAGACGCTCGACGCCGAGGGCCTCATCGCCGCGCCAGAGTCGGCCCTGCGGATCCTCTCGCTCGCGGTCGTCGCGCTCGCCGTCGGGCTCCTGCTTTCGCGTTATCTCTAGCGCGGCAGCTGGGCGAGGAAACGCTCGCCGTTGCGGTAGGCGATCGCCTCGGCTGCGTCGGCGGGTAGCTGCGCGAGCCACCCGCGGATCCCGCGCACGATGTCGGCGTACGCATCCCAGCGCTCGTTTCCCGTGAATGTGCCCCCCACGGTCCAGGTGTCGGTGCCGATCATGAAGCGGCCGCTGTGCCGCACGAGCAGATCACGCCATCGCGGGTCGAGAGCGCCGTTGGGTGCGACATCGGAGCGCAGCGACAGCTCGACGGAGAGCTTCGGCCACCGGTCGAGCAGCGCGCCGATCTGCTCAGGCGTCGCATCCACGCCGGCGTGCGCCCACAACACCGTCGCGTCGGGCATGTAGCCGAGCAGCTCCGCGACCGCGCGCGCGTCCGCATGCGGCTGCAGGAACAGCTTCTCCCGCTGCGCGAGCGCCAGGACACCGCGCACGGTCGGCAGTCCGGTCTGTCCGACGACAAGGTGGAACTCGCCGAAGCCGCGATGCACGCCGGCTCGGTAGCTCGACTCGACGTACGGGATGATCGACGGATCGCGCGTCCACGAGAACACGTCCGCCACGTTGCGATATGGACCGAGCACCGGGATCACGCGATCGCCCAGCACCGCGCGCAGTCGAAAAGTGCCTTCGTCCGGCGCGCTCGAGACGAGCCCGGAACGCACCCCCGCCGCATCGAGGACCGCCGCGATCGTCTCTGGCGGATACGCGGACCAGGAGACCGCGCTGTAGTGGAGATGCGCGTCGAACAGCGGCATGAGGCCCGGCGTCGGCGTCGGTGACGGTGTCGGCGACAGAGTGGGAGACGGAGCGACCGTCGGGGTCGCGATCGTCGTCGGTGAGAGCGTCGGCGTGACCGTCGTCACTGGCGCGCACGCGCTCGCGACGATGAGTGCCACGAACAGACATGGGAGAGATCTCACCCAGTTACCGTAACGGCTGTGATCTTCACGAGTGCCCGTGTTCCGGCCCTGGAATTCGAGCGCGTCGCCGGCTGGCAGTCCAAGCCCGAGGGACTCTGCCGCGGCGAGCGCTGCGTGCCGTTCCGCTCCGCCGACCCGAGCGTGGTGGAGCTCGCCGCCGCCGCAGAGGCTCTCGCGATGCCGCTCGTTCACGACGAGCGCCACGGGCTGTGGGCACTCGGCGCGGAGGCCGGTGGTCGCGCGCTCCACAGTGCGACCGCGCCGGACCTGAAGCTGCCCGACTTCCGCGGCGGATCGTTCCGCCTGTCCGCACTCCACGGAACGAAGGTGTTGCTCGTGGCGTGGGCCTCGTGGTGAGGCTGCCGTCTTGACCTGCCCGTGTGGCAGGAGCTCCGGACCGAGCTCCGGCCGCTGGGGCTCGAGATCGTCACCGTCGCGCTCGACGCGCGCGGAAGCGAGACCGCCGGTCCGTGGATCCGGAAGGCGGCGCCCGAGCACCCCTCACTCATCGACGAGGCGCATGTCGTCGATGCGCTGTTCGGCATCGTGAACGTCCCGAGCGGGATCTGGATCGATGCGGAGGGAGTGATCGTCCGCCCGCCCGAGCCGGCCCATCCTCGCCGGCCCGCTTACCTGGATCGCGCCGTGCCGCCGGAAGCCTCACCCGCGGAGCGCGAGCGAGCTCTGCTCGTGAAGTCGCTTCGGGTCGAGGCCGAGCGGTACGTCGCGGCGCTTCGCGACTGGGTCGAGCGCGGCGGCGAGAGTCGGTACGCGCTCTCGCCGGACGAGGTCGTCCGCCGCAGTCGACCGCGTCCGATCGAGGAGGCGACGGCGGCGGCGCACTTCGCGCTCGGTCAGGCGCTGCACGCCCGCGGCGCGTCGGCCGCCGCGGTCGAGCACTTTCGCGAAGCCCATCGGCTGCATCCCGCGAACTGGACCTACCGCCGGGATGCGTGGAGCCTCGCCGGTCCCGATCGCGAGTCCGTGTACGGAACGAACTGGGTGGACGAAGTCAAGCGCGAGGGCGTCGAGAATTACTACCCGGATCTGCAGCTCTAGCCGTCGTCGACCGCCACCGCGGAACGCCGTGGCAGCCGTCTGACAGACTGACGCCGTGGCGCAGATGCGGCAGAGCGCGATCGGCCCGATCGCGATCCCCGCCGCTGGCAAGCGCGCCGCCGGTCACTTCACGTTCAGCGGCGACGATGGCCTCGCGAAGTACCAGTGGCCGTTCTTCGCGATCTCCGGCAAGGTGTCCGGTCCGACCGTGCTGATCACCGCCGGCATCCATGCCGCCGAGTACACCGGGATCGAGGCGGCGATCCGTGTCGGGCGAGACACGGATCCAGGGCATGTGCGAGGGATCCTGATCGTGCTCCCGCTCCTCAACCGTCCTGGTTTCTACGAGCGCAGCGTCTACGTGAACCCCGAGGACGGCGACAACCTGAATCGCCTGTTCCCCGGTGACCCGAAGGGAAAGTGGGGAGAGCGATTCGCGCATCGACTCCTGACCGAGATCGTGACGCGCTGCGAGTACGCGATCGACTTGCACGCCGGAGATCTCATCGAGGACCTCACGCCCTTCGTCATCTATCGCGAGACGGGAGAGGCCGCCCTGGACGAGCGCATCCGCCGGATGGCGGACGCGTACGGTGCGCGCTGGGCGGTGAAGAGCGCGCCGACGGGGGAGCGACCGGGCTCCCTATACGCGCTCGCCGCGCTCAACGGTGTCGCGTCGATGCTGGCGGAGTCCGGCGGACGCGGGCTGCTGATCGAGGAGGATGTGATGCGTCACGTCCGCGGCGTGACGAACATCCTGCGCACCATCGGCGCGCTC
>DATKCP010000244.1:0-6094 GCA_035513115.1 Candidatus Limnocylindria bacterium
CAAGCCGATCGGGACCGGACCGTACAAGGTGACCGACTTCAAGTCCGGCGACGTCGTCACCTACGCCATGAACGACCAGTTCCGCGATGCCAACAAGCCGTACTTCAAGACCGTGACGTTCAAGGGCGGCGGCGATGCGACATCCGCGGCCCGCGCGGTCTTCCAGACCGGCGACATCGACTACGCGTGGAACCTCCAGGTCGAGGCCGCCGTGCTCAAGCCGATGGCCGACACGAGCACGAAGGGCAAGCTGCTCACGGTCTACGGCGCGAGCGTCGAGCGGCTCCTGGTCAACTTCGCGAACCCGGACCCGGCACTGGGCGACAGGCGGGCCGAGCCAGACACGAAGCACCCGTACTTCAACGGGGCCGACGGCAAGCTCGTCCGCACCGCGCTCGCTCTGGCGACGGACCGCAAGACCGTCGCGCAGCAGCTCTACGGCGACGGGCTCGCCGGCAGGCCGGGCTGCAACATCATCACCGGCGTCCCCGACTTCGAGTCGAAGAACACGACCGAGTTCTGCGGCAAGTTCGACCCGGCCGCGGCGGCGAAGATGCTCGACGATGCCGGCTGGAAGCTCGGCAGCGACGGCGTCCGCGCCAAGGGCGGCATCAAGCTGAACATGCTCTACCAGACGACGGTCAACCCCGTGCGTCAGAAGACGCAGGACATCATGAAGGTCGGCTGGGAGAAAGCCGGCTTCAAGGTCGAGCTGAAGGCGGTCCCGGCGACCACCTTCTTCACGAACACCGCGATCGACGGGGCGAACCACTTCTTCGCCGACGTGGAGATGTTCACGAACGGCTCGGACCCCGACCCGACGACCTACCTCGCCGGCTGGACCAGCTCGCAGGCCACGGGCAAGGCGAACAACTGGAACGCCGCAAACTACCATCGCTACCAGAACCCGGAGTTCGACACGATCGTCGACCAGCTCCGCAAGGAGACGAACGCGCCGAAGCGCGCCGAGCTGATCATCAAGGCCAACGACATCCTCATCCTGGACGTCGTGGTCATCCCGCTCGTCACGCGGACCCAGGTCACCTCCGGGATCGCCAACACCCTGAAGAACATCATTCCGACGGGCTGGGACTCCGAGATGTACTCGATCGCGGACTGGAGCAAGTAGCCTCGCAGGCTGGAAATCGCGGCAGGGTAGTGCGGTGGACGATCTCCACCGCACTACCCGCGCCGACCGGGGGGTAGGGCAGAGCCAGTGAGCCGGTACATCGTCAGACGCCTGCTCATCGCCGTACCCACGATCATCGTCATCAGCTTCGTCGTCTTCGCGATCCTCGCGCTCGCTCCGACGGACCCGCTGGGCTCGTTCGGCGCCGATCCGCGCGTCCCGCCGGAGGTGCGCGAGCGCATCCGCGAGCAGCTCGGCCTCAACGACCCGTGGCCGGTGCGCTACGTGAAGTGGGCCATCGCGGTCGCGCAGCTGGACTTCGGGTACTCGTTCATGAGCCGCTCGCCGGTGATGGACCTCATCTGGCAGCGCCTCCCCAACACCCTCGCCGTCGTCGGCGTCGCGTATCTGATCGGCGTCATGCTGGCGTTGCCGATCGGGATGATCTCGGCGGTGAAGCGCTACTCGTTCTTCGACCACTTCGCGACCGCCTTCGCGTTCATCGGCTTCTCGGTGCCGACGTTCTTCACCGGCCTCCTCCTCATCATCATCTTCAGCGTGAAGCTGCACTGGCTGCCGTTCATCTACGACTCCACCCTCAAGATCACCGACCTGGACTCGTTCGCGCAGCAGCTCCGGCAGTCGATCATGCCCATCACGGTCCTGGCGCTCTTCGACACCGCCACCATCGCGCGCTACACGCGCTCGGAGATGCTCGAACACCTTCCGCTGGATTACGTTCGGACGGCGCGGGCCAAAGGTCTGCGCGAGCGCTTCGTGGTCCTGCGTCACGTCCTCCGCAACAGCCTCATCCCGGTCGTGACGCTGGTGGCGCTGGGGGTCCCGGCGGTGTTCGGCGGCGCCATCGTCACCGAGCAGATCTTCCGCGTCCCCGGCATCGGGGAGCTGCTGGTTCGGTCGATCGGCGAAGGCGATACGCCGGTCGTGGCCGCGATCCTCCTGATCTTCGCCGTGCTCGTCGTGCTCTTCAACCTGGTCGCCGACGTGCTTTACGCGGTACTCGATCCGCGTATCCGGTACAACTGATGGCGACCACCGACATCGAGATCACCCGGCTCCCCGCGGCGGTCGACTTCCGGCGGCCGGCCCGCTCGCTCTGGAGCGATGCCTGGCACCAGTTCACACGGCATAGCCTGGCGATGGGCGGCCTCGTCACCCTCACCGCGCTCGTGATCTTCACGCTCATCGGACCGCTGGTCTACCGGACCCCGATCAACATCATCGATTTCACGGTCGCGCTGCAGGGGCCGTCGGTCGCGCACCCGTTCGGCACCGACGACCTCGGTCGCGACCTCATGGCGCGGGCGATGCAGGGTGGCCGCATCTCGATCGCGGTGGGCATCACCTCGGTCCTCCTCGCGATGATCCTCGGGACGGCGATCGGCGCGCTCGCCGGCTTCTTCGCTCGTCTCGACAATCCGCTCATGCGCCTGACCGACCTCTTCCTCTCGCTGCCGATCCTCCCGCTGCTCCTGGTGATCATCTACCTGTTCCGAGACACGCTGCGCTCCATGCTCGGGCCGGAGGCGGGGATCTTCATCATGATCGTGGCCGTCATCGGCGTGCTGAACTGGATGCCGGTGGCGCGCCTCGTGCGCGCGTCGTTCCTGTCCCTGAAGCAGAAGGAGTTCGTCGAGGCGGCGCGGGCGGTCGGCGACCCGGACAGCCGCATCATCCTCCGCCATATCCTCCCCAACGTCCTGGGCCCGGTGCTCGTCGCGGCCACGATCGGAGTCGGGGCCGCGATCCTCACCGAGTCGACGCTGTCGTTCCTGGGCCTTGGGTTCCCCCCCGACATGCCGACGTGGGGCCGGCTCCTGTACGACGCCAAGGACTACCTCGACTTCGCACCGCACTGGGCGATCTTCCCGGGTCTGCTCATCTTCCTCACGGTCCTGTCGATCAACTACATCGGCGACGGGCTCCGTGACGCGCTCGACCCGCGCAAGACCGGCTAGCACGACCCAGCTCCGCTACGGCCCGCGCCTGCCCCGCTCCTTCTACGCGCGGCCAACGCTCGTCGTCGCGCGCGAGCTGCTCGGGAAGGTGCTCCTTTACGATGGGCCGGACGGTCGGCGCGCCGCGCGGCTCGTCGAAGTCGAGGCCTACCACGGCGACCGCGACCCGGCTTCGCACGCGTTTCGCGGCCCGACGCCGCGCACCTCAGTCATGTTCGGGAGGCCGGGTCACGCGTACGTCTATCTCTCGCACGGGGTCTGGTACTGCATGAACGTCGTCGCGCACGAGCCGGGCGTCGCGGGGGCGGTGCTTCTCCGCGGCGCGGATCCGCTCGAGGGCTTTGCGGACGGCGAGCGCCTGAGCGGACCGGGGCTCCTGGGGCGCGCCTTCGCGCTCTCGACCGCATCCTCCGGCGCCGACCTCACTCGATCCGCGCTGCAGCTGCGCGACGCGCCCGCCGTCGAGCCGCGCGCGATCGCGCAGGGACCGCGCGTGGGCATCGCGGAGAGCAGGACCTCGGCGAAGCCGTGGCGCCTCTGGCTGCCTGGAGCGCGCGGGGTCTCGCGGTGACCACCGCTGCGGAGCGCGCCCTCGTCACGCTCGAGTACCCGGCGATCCTCGCCCTCCTGGCGGAGCGAACGTCGTTCGCACCCGGACGCGAGCTGGCGGAGGGCCTGACGCCGGTGTCCGATGTGCGCGATGCCGAACGGCTGCAGGACGAGACCGCCGCCGCGCGCGACCTGCTCCGCGCCCAGCGCTCGACAGGACTCGGTGGGGCGCGGGACGTGCGTGACGCGCTGCGGCGAGCGCGCCTGGGCGGATCGCTCGATCCCCAGCAGCTCACGGAGATCGCCGACACGATCCGCGCGTCGGAGAAGCTGTTCGCCGACGTGCATCCGTACCCGCCGCTCGCCGCGAAGGTCCGCTTCGCGCGACCGCCGCGCGACGTCGCCGACGCCATCGAGCACGCGATCGCCGGCACCGGCGAGGTGCTCGACCGGGCCAGCCCACGCCTGGGCTCGCTGCGCGGCGCGCTCCGTGCCGCGCAGGCTCGCCTGCAGCAGCGTCTGGATGGCCTGCTGCGCTCGCCGGAGCTCGCGCGCGCACTCCAGGAGCAGCTCGTCACGCAGCGCGGTGGACGCTACGTCGTGCCGGTGAAGTCCGAGATGCGCAGCGCGGTGAAGGGGATCGTCCACGACCAGTCCGCGAGCGGAGCGACGGTCTTCATCGAGCCCCTCGAGATCCTTGAAGCGAACAACGCCCTGCGAGAAGCCGAGCTCGCCGAGAGCGCGGAGGTACGACGGGTGCTCGACGAGCTCTCGCGTCGCGTCGAACGGGCGGGGGAGGACCTTGACTCGATGACGAACGCGCTGGCCGCGCTGGACCTTCTGCTCGCGAAGGCGGCGCTCGCGGACCATTTGGAGTGCGAGCGACCGGTCCTCGATGCACACGGTGGGCTCGATCTGCTCGGGGCGCGCCATCCCCTCCTGGTCGAGGGCGCGACGCGGGGTGTCCTCGGGGGGGACGGCCCCGGGGTGGAGGTCGTGCCGATCGACGTGCGCCTTGGCTCGGACTTCCGCGCGCTCGTCATCACCGGACCGAACACCGGCGGCAAGACCGTGACCCTCCGAACGATGGGCCTCCTGGTGCTCATGGGCGCTTCGGGCCTGCAGATCCCCGCGTCGCGCGGAAGTCGCGTGCCGGTGGTGCGTCGCGTTTTCGCCGACATCGGCGACGAGCAGTCGATCGCGCAGTCGCTCTCGACGTTCTCGTCGCATCTGCGCAACGTCGTCGCGACGCTCGCGGAGGCGGAGCGCGACGACCTCGCGCTCCTCGACGAGCTGGGAGCGGGGACGGATCCCGACGAGGGAGCGGCCCTCGCCATGGCCGTTCTCGAGACCCTGCTCGAGCGCGGCGTCCTGGTCGCGGCGACCACGCACTACCCGGAGCTCAAGGCATTCGCCCTGAACACGCCCGGCGCGGCCAACGCGAGCGTCGAGTTCGACGCCGAGTCGCTGCGCCCCACGTACCGCGTGCACGTGGGACTGCCGGGCGCATCGAACGCCTTCGCGATCGCCGCACGCCTTGGCCTCGACGCCGCGGTGCTCGGGCGCGCGGAGTCGCACCTGTCCGATCTCCACCGCTCGCTCGAGCGGACCCTGCGCGAGGCCGAACGTCACCGCACCGAGCTGTCGTCCTCGCTGGAGGAGGCCCGCGTCGCGGCGGAGGATGCCCGACGCCTCACAGAGGACGCGCGACGGGAGGCGGCGCGCATCCGCGATGATGCCGAGCGGGTCGCGCGCCGCTCGCGCACCGAGGTGGACGAGCTGCTGCTGCAGGCGCGCCGCGCCCTGAGGCAGGCGGAGAGCGCCCGTGAGGGCGCGACGAAGCGCAACCTCGTCGACGAAGCGCGCGCCGCACTGGCCGAAGCCGAAACTCGCCACCGGGGGGCTGCGGCCCCCGAGAACCCCTCAAAGGCTGCGGTGCCGATCGCGATCGGTTCGCCGGTGCACGTCGAAGGTGTGAGCGAGGCGGGCACGCTGCTTTCGATCGACGACCGCGGGATGGCCGACGTCGCCGCGGGAGCGCTGCGGCTGCGCGTGCCCGCGGCGAGTCTGCGGCCGGCGGCCGCGGAACCCCCGCGCGCGACGCGCGCGGTCGTCGCGGGATCGGCGGCTTCCGTGTCGCTACAGCTCGATCTACGCGGGGCGCGCGCGGATGAAGCGCTCGAGGTGCTCGAGCGCTATCTCAACGATGCGGCGGTCGCGGGCGTCGACCGGCTGCGGATCGTGCACGGCAAGGGAACGGGAGCGCTACGGACCGCGGTGCGGGAAGCCTTGTCGCGTCATCCGCTGGTGCGGGACCACGAACCCGCCGGCGCCGCGGAGGGCGGCGACGGAGCGACGATCGTCCGGCTCTAGGGGCGGGTCGGCGCCCCGATCTTCTTCACCTGCGCCGCGCCACCGCGGGGCGCCGGCTCTACAG
>DATKCP010000245.1:0-13274 GCA_035513115.1 Candidatus Limnocylindria bacterium
ATGTTGAAGACGACCGTGTACCTCTCCGAAGAGTTGAAGCGAAAGCTGGGCGCGCTCGCTCGCCGCCGTCGCACCTCTGAAGCGCGCCTCATCCGCGAGGGACTCGAGCAGCTCGTGCACGACCAGTCGCCACGACGCCCCACGTTTCCCCTCTTCAACAGCGGCAGGCCAGGCCTGTGGCGACATCCTGACGAGGAGCTGCTCAAGGGTTTCGGCGAGCGGTGATCGTTGTCGACTCGAGCGCGCTCCTCGCCGGGATGGATGGGGCTGACCCATACCACGACCGCGTTCGAGCAGTGACGGACAAAGAGTCGGGGCCGTTCCTCCTGTCACCATTCGTCGCAGCCGAGGTCGACTACATGCTCGCGACACGCATGGGCGCGTCCGAGGAGCTCGCCTTTCTGCGAACCATTGCCGATGGCGCCCTGAGCCTTCACTCCTTCGACGCCGACGACATCGCCGAGATGGCGGACCTCGTCGATCGTTACCGCGAGCTTCGCATCGGCCTCGCTGATGCTTCGCTGGTGGTGCTCGCGGACCGCGCGGGCACCCGTCGCATCCTGACGCTGGACGAGCGTCACTTTCGCGCCCTCAGACCGCTCCGCGGCCGGTCGTTCACGATCCTTCCCGCCGACGCCTGAGCGTGGCCCCACGCAAGCGCGTCCTCAAGGACATCCCGCCTCTGCGTTTCGGTGAGGGACGCGAGTGCACGCTTCCCGCGTGCATCGCGGTCGCGACCGGGCAGGAGTACGACTGGGTGATGGGCGCGTGTGGCGCGGCGTTCACGACCGCGATCGACGTCGACGCGTGGGATCCGATCGCGGCGGCCCCGCTCGACGACGCGACCCTCGCCCGCGCCGCACGGGGCACCGGCGCGCGCGCCGATGCCGTCTCGCCGCCCTTCGACGAGGAGATGAAGGCGCTCGTCCTGGACCGCATCATCGAGGCGCTCGACGCCAAGCTGCCGCCGCTGGCTCGCGGCCTCGTCGGCCCGTCGGAGTACGGGCTCGTCGTTGGCTGCGACGAGGACAAGCCGACGTTCTACGCGCGCACGTACTTCGACAAGACGGAACAGCCCACCAAGCTCGACTGGTCGGCCTTCGACAAAGATGGGCACATCGTGTTCCTCGACCGCGGGGATGCGCCCGACCGCGCCCGAGTGGCTCGCGACGCCGTCGACGGCGCGATCGCGTCGGCCGAGGCGAGCGACGGCGCGATCGGGACCTGGATCGCCGCGCTGCGTGACGAAGAGCGCTGGACCGACAGGCGCCACGCGGGCGCGGCCGCGTTCGGCGATCACGCGATGCGCACGCTCCTCGCGGACAAGCGACGAGCGGCGGCGAGCTTTCTCCGCACGACGCGCGCGCTCTTTCCGGGCTCGCCCGGTGCCGACCTGCTGCGCGCGGCCGAGTCCTACGGCTACGTCGCCGATGCCGCGAAGAAGGTCGGCATCGGGCCGTTCGACGCATCCGTCGCGATGCGCTTCCTCGACTCGGGCCATCGGAAGGCATGGGCGAAGCAGCTCGAAGCCGCGCTCGGACACGAGCGCGACGCGCACGATGCCCTGCGTGCGGCGCGGGCGAGCATGAGGTGAACGACCTCGCAGCGGCGGCGCTCCTCGGTCTGGTCCAGGGGCTTACCGAGTTCCTGCCGGTCAGCTCCACCGCGCACCTGCTGCTGCTCGGCGAGGCGCTGGGCCTCGATCCGGAGCGCTTCGGCCTGTCGTTCACCGTGGCGCTGCACCTCGGAACGGCGTTCGCCGTGCTCCTCTTCTTCGCCCGCGCCTGGATCGACCTCGTGCGGGACATCTTCGCGCTCCGGCTTCGCCTGCCTCTCCTGATCTCCGCCGGCACGGTCCCCGCGGCACTCGCGGGCCTCGGGCTGCAGTCGCAGATCGAGGGCGGCCTCCGCGATCCCGCCTACGTCGCGGGCTTCCTCATCCTGGGCTCTCTCATCTTCGTCACCGCCGAGCGCTTCACCATCGCGCGCCGGCCGCTCGAGTCGATCGGCTTCGTCGACGCGCTCGTGATGGGGGTGGCCCAGGCGATCGCGCTCCTGCCCGGCATCAGCCGCTCGGGCATCACCATCTCCGCCGGCCTGTATCAGGGCGTGCGCCGCACCGACGCGACGAGATTCAGCTTTCTGCTCGCGACACCCGTGATCTTCGGCGCGGTGGCGAAGACATTTCTCGACGCGAGCAAGGCGGCCGAGCTCCTCGCGGCACCGGACGTGCTCGTCGTGGGGTTCGGCGTGTCGTTCATCTCGGGCGTCGCCGCCGTCGCGTTCCTGGTGCGGTTCCTTCGCACACACTCGCTGATCTGGTTCGTTCCCTACCGCCTCGGGGTCGCGGCGTTCGCCATCTCCCTCGCTCTCTCGGGGAGATAGCCGGTCGCGCCCGTCGCGCCGCGCGAGCCCGTGGCACTCTATGGCCGATGGATCTGGGGTTAGCCGGTAAGGTCGCCCTCGTCGCGGCCGCGTCCAAGGGTCTGGGCCGCGCGATCGCGGAGGAGTTCGCGCGCGAGGGCGCGAAGGTCGCGATGTGCAGCCGCGAGGAGTCGGCGATCACGTCGGCGGCCGAGGACATCCGGCGCAAGACCGGTAACAAGGACATCCTGCCGATCGCTGCGGACCTCTCGACGAACGAGGGCTGCGAGGCATTCGTGCAGAACGCCCTCGGCGCGTTCGGTGCGCTCGACATCCTCATCGTGAACGCCGGTGGCCCGCCGCCGGGTCGATTCGATGACCTCGACGACGCGGCGTGGCACAAGGCGGTCGATCTCACGCTCTTCTCGGCCGTGCGTCTCACGCGCCTCGCGTTGCCGCAGATGCGTAAGCAGAAGAGCGGTTCGATCGTGTACTCGACCTCGACCTCGGTTCGTCAACCGACGCAGTACCTGAATCTGATCCTGTCGAACGCGATCCGCGCGGCTGTGCATGGCATGCTCAAGACGCTCTCGGCCGATGTGGCAAAGGACGGCATCCGCGTCAATGCCGTGCAGCCAGGGCGCATCGCTACCGATCGGCTCGTGCAGCTCGATACCGACACCGCAAAGCGCCAGAACACCACACCCGAAGCGGTCCGCAAAAGCTACGAGGAGTCGGTCATCCCGATGGGCCGCTACGGCGATCCGGCCGAGTACGCGGCGGCGGTCGTCTTCATCGCCTCGCCGAAGGCGTCGTACATCACCGGCGTCTCGCTTCAGGTGGACGGCGGCATGCTCAAGAGCATGTTCTAGCGGTGATCGTCCGCGACCGGCTGCGGCCGGCGGTCTTCCGGCTTCCGATCGAGAAGATCCGTGCGGGCTACAAGAGCGACATCTACTTCGCGCGCACCAAGCTGATCCTCGAGCGCGACAAGCGGCACGACAGCGTGACGATGCAGATCTTCCAGAAGCACCCCGACGCCGTGATCATCGGGACCGACCAGGTCCTCGCGCTCCTGCATGTCGGGGCCGGCCATTACCGCGAGCGCGAGCGCGCCGAGCGTCTCTTCCGCCGCTATCTCGAAGCAGAGCGCCGGCTGTACGCGCGCTGGCTCGCGCTCCCGCGGCAGACGTGGAAGGACTACGAGCCGATCGCTCGCGAGGTGTTCGAGCTGTCGCACGAGCTCGCGACGCTGTGGGAGCCCGGCTGGCAGGACCTGAAGGTGCGCTCGCTGTACGACGGCGAGATCGCCCAACCGGGCGAGCCGGTCATGCACATCGAGGGCGACTACGCCTCCTTCGCGCACCTCGAGACGCTCTACCTGGGTGCGCTGGCCGAAGGCTCCCGAGTCGCGACGAACACGCGCGATGTCGTTTCCGCGGCGAACGGCAAGCCGGTGATCATGTTCGGCGCGCGCCACGAGGGTCACGAGGCGCAGGCCGGCTCGGGCTATGCGGCGTACGTGGGCGGCGCGGTCGCGGTATCCACCGACGAACAGGGCGAGTGGTGGGGATCGAAGGGACTCGGCACCGTGCCGCACGCGCTCATCGCGGTCTACGGCGGCGACACGACGGTCGCGACGCTGAAGTTCGACGAGTACGTCAACCGCGCGACGGACGGCGTCGGCCACCTCACCGCCCAGGGGACGCCCGAAGGACATGTGAACGTGACCGCCCTCGTGGACTTCCGCAACGACGTCGTGAACACCTCGCTCGGCGTCGCGCACGCGCTCGGGCAGCGCCTCTGGGGTGTGCGGGTCGACACGAGCGAATCGCTGGTGGACCTCTCGATCGTCCGCGAGCTGCAGGAGAAGGAAGGCGTCGCCGGCGGCAGTGACGTGCGCGGCGTCACGCCGCGCCTCATCGAGCTGTTGCGCGCCGCACTCGACGAGGCCGGCTACCGACACGTTCGGATCGTCGCCTCGGGCGGGTTCGACGCGCAGAAGATCAGGCGCTTCGAGGCGCTCGGCGTGCCGGTCGACGTGTACGGCGTGGGCTCGGCGCTCGTGCACGGCGAGGGGTTCGACCACACCGCGGACATCGTCCGGGTGGGCGGCAAGGATCTCGCGAAGGCCGGCCGGCGCTACATCCCGTCGGATCGGCTTCATGCGGTGGAGTGGAAGGCGCTGGTGGAAGAAGCCGATTGGGTCTCGCAGAGCTCCTAGTCCTGACCCTGGGCCTCGCCGTCGCCGGTCTCGCCAAGGGCACGAGCGGCATGGGACTGCCGCTCATCGCGACACCGATCCTCGCCGGTGTGTTCGGTCCGCGGCTCGCGGTAGCGATCGTGACCATCCCGATCCTCGCGTCGAACACCCTGCTGCTCGTTCAGGGCTTTCGCAAACGCCCCTCGCTCCACGGGCTCGGGCCGCTCTTCGTGGCGTCGGCGATCGGGACCGCGATCGGAACGCTGCTGCTCGCCAGCCTCGATCAGCGGACGTTCGCCGTCCTCATCACGCTCATGGTGGTGGTCTTCCTCGCCCGCGGCGACCGCCTGCTCGGCGAAGACCCCGCGGCGCTGCGCGCGCGCATCCTCGGACCGCTGGTCTGCTTCGTGGGCGGCGTGCTGCAGGGAACGACCTCGATCGCGAGCCCGCTCGTTGGCTCGTACTTCCACGCCAGACGCCTGGGCGCCGCGGATTTCGTCTTCACGCTCGCCGCCATCTTCGAGCTGAACGCGATCGTCCAGGTCATCGGCTACACGGCGCAGGGCCTCTTCACGCCGGAGGTCGTCGCCCTGGGGCTGCTCGGTCTCGTGCCGACGCTGCTGGCGCTCGCGGCCGGCATCGCGCTGCGCGGCCGCCTGGATCCACGGCGGTTCCGGCAGTTCATCGTCGTGCTGATCGTCCTGTCGGTCGCGAATCTGCTGTGGCGGACCTTCGCCTAGCAGGCCCGGCTAGCTCGGACCGAGCGCATCTGACGCGATCTTCAGCGCGAGGCCGACAAGGATCGCGCTGCTCAGCAGCGTCGTCGCGACTTCCACCCGCGGCGAGAGCCGCGCGCGCAGGACCGCGCCGAGCGCGGCGAGGAGCGTCTGCCACGACAGCGACGCGAGCGCCGCACCGAGCGCGAAGGCGACACGCGACCCCGTATCCCGCGCGATCTCGGGGAGCCCGATCGCCAGGGCGACGAAGTACGCGACCGTGGCCGGATTCAGCAGCGTCAGCCCGACGAAGAGCAGGTACGTGCCCAGGACCGAGCGCGCGTTCTCCGTTTCGGCGTCGACGCGGCGTACGCGGCGCCGCGCCAGACCGCGCAGAGCGAGTCCGACGAGCACCGCGGCGGCCGCGAGCCGGAGCGGCACGAGCACCGGACCGAGCATGCTCACGATCGCGGCGCCGGCGACGACGGCGGCCGTGGCGTAGATCAGGTCGACGGTGGCCGCTCCGGCCCCGGCCGCCGCCGCCACGCGGAAGCCGCGACGCAGTCCGGCGCGAACGATGAGGATCGCGATCGGGCCGACGGGAATGGCGATGGCATACCCGGCGGCGGCGCCGATAAGGAGTGCGGAGAGCAAAGTTGGCAGACGATAGCGAGAGGCGGCCTAGCATTCAAGCGATGGAAGTCGCCCCGGGCGTGCACGCCATGCGTCTCATCGGTGCGAACGCATTCCTCCTGCTCGGAGACGAGCTCACGCTCGTCGATGCGGGACACCGCGGATCGGGTGTCGTTCTGCGGCGCCAGATGGCGGCGCTCGGGTGCCAGGTCGGCGAGATCAAACGGATCGTCTGCACGCACGGTCATCCCGACCACATCGGCGGCGTCCAGGAGATCGCGCGCGCATCGGGCGCGCAGGTCCTCATGCACCCCGCCGACATGGAGCGTCTGCGCATCCGCTTTCGCGAGGTGATCAGCGGACGGCCGGCGCCCGGAGCGATCATCGCGTATCTCACGCAGGCGCCGACGGACGTGATCGCAGCGGAGGATGGGGACGAGCTGCCCGCGCTGGGCGGGCTCCGCGTGCTGCACACGCCGGGTCACACGCCGGGAAGCATCTGTCTGTATTCGGCGACACGTCGTCTGCTCATCGTGGGTGATCTGCTGCAGCGGATGCGCGGGCAGGTCACGCTCCCGAACTACTTCTTCACCGACGACATGGGCCTCGCGCGCCGCTCCATCGCGCGGCTCGCGGAGCTCGACGTCGAGACGATCCTGTTCTCCCACTATCCACCGGTCCGGCAAGGGGGGCGCGATGCGCTCCGCGCGCTGGCGAGCTAGCGGCGAAAGGAAGGGCGGCATGGAGACGCTGAACGACATCCTCGAGGAATCGGCGCGGAGGTTCGGGAGCAAGGACGCCCTCATGATCCGACCCGGTTTCCGCACGCGGGCGTGGAGCTACCGCGACCTGAACGACGTCGTGCCGCGGGTCGCGCGCTATCTGAGCGACAGCGGGATGAAGCAGGGTGACCTCGTCCTCATCTGGGGCGTCAATCGGCCCGAGTACGTGATCGCGTTCCTCGCCGCGCTGCGACTTGGCGCGATCCTGGTGCCGCTCGAGGCGAACTACGCCGCCGAATTCGCGCGGAAGATCGCGGAGCGGACGCGGGCGAGCGGCGCCATCGTCTCGTCGCAAACGCTCGCGCGCGCCGAGACGCTCGGTCTGCCGCTGTACGAGATGGAACGACTGCCGGATCTCGCGCGCGAAAGCGCGCCACTGGAGAAGGCGGCCGTGAAGGGTGACGACCTCGCCGAAGTGGTGTTCACGTCGGGCACCACGGGAGATCCGAAGGGCGCGATGCTCACGCATCGCAACATCCTCTCGAACGCGGTCGCCGCGACGCAGATCTTCCCCATCGGCCCCAAACAGCGGCTGCTGTCGTTCCTACCGCTCTCGCACATGTTCGAGCAGCTGGCCGGCTTCTTCGCCGTGCTCCTTTCGGGCGCGTCGGTCATCTATCCGACGAGCCGCCAGCCCGCCGTGGTCCGACGCACCTTCAAGGAGCGCAAGGTCTCGATGGTGCTCATCACGCCGGCGGTCGTGAAGTCGCTGATGCTCGCCATCGAGCGCAGCGCCGAGGCGCAGGGCAAGAAGGAGCTCTTCGCGAAGCTGCGCCGCGTCGCGCGCCGGCTGCCGATGGCGCTCCGCCGCGTGGTCTTCATCAGCGTCCACCGCCAGTTCGGCGGCCGCTTCCGCTACATCGTGTCCGGCGGCGCGGCGCTCGACCCCGCGCTGGGCGAGTCGTGGCGCGAGCTCGGCATCGATGTCCTGCAGGGCTACGGAACGACCGAATGCTCCCCCGCGCTCACCTTCAACCGTGTCGATCAGAATCGTCTGGGCTCCGTGGGCACGCCTCTGCCCGGGGTCGAGGTGAAGGTGGCGGAGGACGGCGAAGTCCTCGCGCGCGGCCCGAACGTCTTCAAGGGGTATTGGGAGAACGAGGAGGCGACGCGCGCGGTCCTCGACAAGGAGGGCTGGTACCACACCGGCGACCTCGGCGAGTTCGACGGGGATGGCTTCCTTTGGCTGCGCGGCCGTAAGAAGGACATGATCGTCCTCGCCGATGGCACGAACGTCTACCCCGAGGACATCGAGAACGCGCTGGCGGCCGATCCGCGCATCGAAGCGCTCGCGACGCCGCTGCGCCCCGCGATCGCGACCGTCGTCGGCCTGCAGCGGCCGGGCGAGGACGTCCAGGTGCACGCCGTCTTTCTGGTCAAGGACAAGGAGCAGGTCGCTGCGATCGTGCGGGACACCAACGTGAAGCTTTCGGGCAGCCAGCAGATCCGGGGCTGGACGATCTGGCCGGAGGAGGAGTTCCCAACGACGCCGACGCAGAAGGTGAAGAAGCGCTTCGTGGTCGATCACCTCCTCACCATGGGCCGCGTCGAGCAGGCGCGTGCCGCGACGGGCGAACAGGCCGAGACGCGCGCGCTGACCGAGGTCGAGCGCGTCATCTCACAGGTCGCGGGCCTCGCACCGGGCGCGGTGCATCCAGGCGCGACGCTCTCGGCCGATCTGGGTCTTGACTCGCTCGGGCGCGTCGACCTGCTCGGCGCGATCGAGGAGGAGCTTGGCGCCTACATCGACGAGACCGCGCTCGAGCCCAACGCGACGGTCGCGGAGCTCGAGCGCATGGTCGCGGCGGCGCGCGACGTCAAGCGCGACACCGGGATCTACGGATGGCCCCTCAGCCCGCTGGTCCGCTCGTTCGGACTGCTGCTGCAGCAGACGCTCATCTATCCGCTGGTGCACATCTTCTACAAGGTCAAGGTCACCGGGAAGGAAAGGCTCGTCGGCCTGCGTGGCCCGGTGCTCTTCGCGCCGAATCACAGTCTCCACTGGGACAACGGGATCATCCTCATGGCGATCCCGCTCTCCTGGAGGTGGAAGCTCGCGGTCGCCGCCGCCGCGGACGACGTCTTCGGCAACCGGCTGAACGGTATCTTCTCGTCGGTCCTCGCGAACGCCTTCCCGCTCGCGCGCGAAGGTTCGATCCGCCGTAGTCTCGAGCTCTTGGGTGCGCGCCTCGACCGCAAGTTCTCGGTGCTGATCTATCCCGAGGGCAAGTTGACCATCGGCGGGCCCACGCAGCCGTTCAAGTCCGGGACGGGCCTGATCGCCGTCGAAGGCGCGACGCCGGTGGTGCCGATGAAGCTGAAGATACGCAAGGTGTCGGTGCTCGACCACCTCGACCGGACGTGGGAGCCACATCGCGCGAACGGCTGGCGCGGGGATGTGGAGGTCGTCTTTGGCGACCCGATCTACTTCCACGCCGGCACGCCCGCGGCCGAGGCGACGGCGAAGATCCAGTCGGCCGTCGAGGCGCTGTAGATGGCGGGTGAGGGACGCGCGCCGCTGGCCCGCTGGTGGGTAACGCGCGTCCTCATCGCTGCGACGGCGGTCGTCGCCGTGATCTACGCGCTGCGGCTCGTGTTCGAGGCACTATCGGAGCTCTCGCACGTCCTCGTGCTCGTCGTCTTCGGAGTCGTGATCGCGTTCGCGCTCGCGCCGCTCGTCGAGCGCATCGCTCGTGTTACCGGCCGCTCCGTCGCCGTGCTACTGACCGCGCTCATCGCGCTCGTCGTCGTGGTCGCCTCGGTCGCCGCCATTGCCGTGCCGCTCGTGCGCGAGACGGCCGAGCTCGCGCGCGAGGTGCCGCGCGTGGTGGCGCTGGCATCGAGCAACGAGCCGATCAGCATCGCCGGGATCGAGATCTCCGGCGAGGTGCGCCAGCGCATCGGCAGCGAGCTCGGTGCCCGAGTCGGCGACTGGTCTCAGGAGGCGGCTCGCGCCGCGCTCCGTATCGGGGCGGGCATCTTCGACTTCCTGATCATCTTCGTCCTCGGGATCTACTTCCTCGCGAGCGCGCCGGCGCTGAGGCGCTGGGTGGACAGCATGGTCCCAACACGGCAGCGCGCCGAATTCCGGCGCATCGAGCAGGAGGCGGCGCGGCTGTTCGGTAGGTACATTCGCGGACAGCTCCTCCTCGGCCTCATCATCGGAACGGTCTCCACGGTGGCCTATGTGTGGCTCGGCGTTCCATACGCGGTCTTCCTCGGCGTCCTGGCGGGCATCCTCGAGCTCGTTCCCATCGCCGGCCCGATCGTGGCGGGAACGATCGCTGCGCTGGTCTCGCTCACCGAGCCGTTCCCGCTGGTCATCTGGGTCGTGATCGCGGCGACGGCGATCCAGCAGCTCGAGAACCACTTGCTCGTGCCGCGGATCGCGGGCAACGCGGTGGGCCTGCATCCCGTCGCCGCCCTTCTCGCGGTGCTGGTCGGCATAGAGATCGCGGGCATCGTCGGTGCGCTGTTCGCGGTCCCGCTGACAGGGCTGGCCTGGAGCATCTATCGCGCGCGGAGGGCTCAGAGCAGTCCAAAGGAGGCGGCCGGCTAGGCCGAGCGCGGCACGATCTCGCGCGCCGGCAGCTCCGGCGCGGGCATGTCGGCGCGCTGCCAGGCGTACCGGCGGTCGGCGCGATTGGACGCCGCCGCGTGCGAGCCGTCCGCGGCGAGCACGACGATGTTGAACGCGGCATCGTCGAGCGCGTTCACGTCGGCGATGGCGCGCCTCGCGACCTCCGCGGCGGACAAGCCGGCCGCGAGCCGGTCGACCGCGGTCTTGGCGGTGACACTGCGGATCGCGAGCTCGCCGAACCCCGTGCAACACGCGCCACCGTAGCGGCTGTCGCAGTAGTTGCCCGCGCCCACGATCGGTGAGTCGCCGAGCCGGCCCGGGTACTTGTACGCCCAGCCGCTGGTGGACACCGCCGAGGCGATATCGCCGGCGCGATCCAGCGCGATGAAGTTCACGGTCCCGCGCTCCTCGCCGACGGTCTTCAGGACGACCGGGGCGAGCTTCGCCCGGCGCCGCACGCTCGCCGGCGTCTCACGCGCTTTCGCGAGGCGCTCCACCCACATCCGGCGCGTCGACGCCGTCAGCAGCGTCGCCTTCTCCGCGCCGATCTCGGCCGCGAAGCGCGCGGCCCCGTCGCCGACGAGCATCACGTGCGGAAGCCGCTCCATCACGGCGCGCGCGACGCTGATCGGATGGAGATATCCGGCCAGCGCCCCGACCGCGCCGACGCGGTGCGTCGTTCCGTCCACCAGTGACGCATCGAGCTCGACGACACCGAGCACGTTCGGCTTCCCGCCCCGGCCGACGCTGGTGTCCGACGGGTCCTCCTCGATGACGCGCGCGCACGCCTCGACCGCATCGAGCGCGCTGCCGCCCCTCCGCAGCACGGCGATCCCGGCGACCAGCCCAGGAGCGCCGTTGCCGCTCGCGATGACGATCGGCATGGCCTTCTTCACCTAGGCGTCGCCGCTCACTCGCTCGGGGCGGTCATGCCGCGCACGGGGGAGCGCACGCAGCCTCGCAAGGGTGAGGACGACCGCGGCGGCACGGCGCGCACTGTATCGAACGCCGCGGTTTCGTCATCACGGGGGACAGGGTCTCCCCTGCCCGCCCGATGGCCCCGCGCGCGCGCGGCTCCAGAGTCACTCGCATGTTGAACACGTACGCGACACCGATGTCCTGGACCGTGATGGTGATGGCGCCGCGCTCGCCCTACCCCGAGGGCGACGTGACGGTCGTGCTCCGCGTCACCTACAACACGCTCGTGGCGATCATCCGTGACGAGTTCATGGTCACGGAGTCGCGGATCGCCCATTAACGCGCTACGTGGCCGCGGACACCTGGCCTCGCTTCTTGCGATCCTCCTCCGCAAGCTGGCGCCGCAGCGTCTTCCCGATGAGGGTCTTCGGCAGCGACTCACGGAACTCGATGTCCTTGGGGACCTTGAACGGCGCGAGCTGAGTGCGGCAATGCGCGATGATCTCTTCTGCGGTGGCGCTCGTCCCGGGCTTTAGCACCACGAAGGCCTTCACCTCTTCGCCCTTTATCGGATGCGGCACGCCGATCGCGGCGCCATCGAGCACCGACGGGTGGAGCGCTAGCGCCTCCTCGACCTCGCGCGGGTACACGTTGAATCCCGAGACGATGATCATCTCCTTCTTACGGTCGACGATCGCGACGTAGCCGTCGGCGTCGACCGTGGCGATGTCACCGGTGTAGAGCCACCCGTCCCTGATGGTCTGGGCCGTCTCGTCGGGCTTGTTGTAGTAGCCGTCCATCAGCTGCGGGCCACGCAGCACCAGCTCGCCCGACTGGCCGACCTCGACCTCGCGCGTGCCGGTCTCGAGATCCACGACCTTGGAGTCGACGTCCGGGAACGGCACGCCAACGAAACCGACCTTTTGCTTGCCCTTGCCGAAGAGCGGATTGCAGTGCGTGACCGGCGCCGCCTCGGTCAGGCCGTACCCCTCCACCAGATTTGCGCCGGTCAGCTCGACGAACTTCCGATGCGTCTCCACGAGCAGCGGCGCCGATCCGGAGACGCAGGCTTCGATCGAGCGAAGGTCGTACTTCGTGGCGAGCGGGGAGTTGATGATCGCGTTGTAGATGCGCGGCGCGCCGCTGAACGTGTTCGGCTTGTGGCGCTGCACGTCCTTCAGCACGTGCGCGAGGTCGAACTGCGGCTCGAGGATCATCGCCGAGGCGCTCTGGATGGAGAGGCCCATCACGACGGTGAGCCCGTACACGTGGAAGAACGGCATGACGGCCATACCCGTGCCCTGCGCATCCTTCAGGTTCGTGAACCACGCCCGGCACTGGATGATGTTCGCCACGAGCGCGCGGTGCGAGAGCATGGCGCCCTTGCTCACGCCGGTCGTGCCCCCGGTGTACTGCAGGAGCGCGATGTCGTCCTTCCGCGTGCCGCCGTCGAACGGGGTGGCCGGCGCGTCGAGTACGTCGCGGAACGCGACGGCGCCTTCGTCGCCCTTGAACGGCTGCCGGTGTCCGTCCTTCTTCTCCTTCGCGAGGGTAAAGAGGATGCGCAGGACCGGCGGCATCTCCTCTTTGATGTTGGTCACGATCACGTTCTTCACGCCGGTGCCGGCGCGCGCCGCCTTCGCCACCGGATAGAGCCGTGACAGCGCGACGAGCGTGACGGCACCGGAGTCCGCCAGCTGGTGATGCAGCTCGGGCGCGGTGTAGAGCGGATTGCACGGCACGACGGTGGCCCCGGCGCGCAGGGCGCCGAAGAATGCCACGATGAACTGAGGCGTGTTGGGCAGGAGGATCGCGACGCGGTCCCCCTTCTTCACGCCGAGCTTCCGAAGTCCGTTCGCGAAGCGCCAGGCCTCGTCGGAGATCGACCCGTACGTGCGCTTGGCGTTGAAGAAGATCGTCGCGACCGCGTTCGGATGGCTCTCGGCGGCGTCGTCCAGCAGCGCGTGGACGGTCACGTCGGGATAGTCGATCGTCGCCGGGACGCCCCCGTCGTAGTGCCTCGTCCAGGGCCGGCCGGCCATCGGCGCCGCGTCCCTCGGTCGGACCGCGATCTTCTT
>DATKCP010000246.1:0-2528 GCA_035513115.1 Candidatus Limnocylindria bacterium
CCACCGCACCCTCGCCGCGATCTGCGACACCTTCGTGCCAGGTAACGGAGCGCTCCCGTCGGCGAGCGCGCTTGGCGTGCCCGAGCGCATCCGCGCCGAGGTCGCCGCGCTCGGCCGGCCCTCGCTTGTCGCCGAGCTCGATCTCCTGCTGCGGCTCGTGGAGAACCCGCTCGCCAATCTCGCGCTCGTCGGGCGACCCGTCCGCTTCTCGTCGCTCGATCGCGTGTCGCGCGAGGCGTTCCTCAAGGCCCTCGCAGCGAGCCCGATCCCGCTGAAGCGCACGATGTTCCAAGACCTGAAGCGCCTCGTGCTCCTCTACGCCTATGGGGCCGAGGATTCCCCCTACTGGCGAGTCATGGGCTACTCACCGGCTTCGCTCGACCCGGCGTCGCCGACGGCGCTGCGCGCACGCACGCCGGCCCCCGGCGAAGCGATCGAAGCGGACGTGTGCGTCATCGGGTCGGGCGCCGGCGGCGGCGTCGCCGCCGCGTCGCTGGCCGGCGCGGGCAAGCGCGTCGTCGTGCTCGAGCGAGCCGCGTTGGTGACCGAAGAGGGTTTCGACGGGCGAGAGCTGAGCGGCCTTGCGCGGCTCTTCTTCGATCGCGGACTCGCGGCGACGGCGGATCGTGCGATCTCCGTAAGAGCAGGGAGCGCGGTGGGCGGCGGCACGGTCGTGAACTGGAGCACATCGCTGCGCATCCCCGACGTCGTCCGCGAGGAGTGGCGCGCGGCCGGTGTGGATGATCTCGACCCGCACTACGACGCGGTGGAGCGGGCGATCGACGTGGATCGCGACGAGAGCCCGCGGAACGGGCCGAACGCCGCGCTCGAGCGCGGGCTCCGCGCGCTCGGGCTCGCCGTCGAGACGGTCCAGCGGAACACGAAGGGCTGCGGCGACTGCGGCCCCTGCGCCGTCGGATGCCGCCGCGGCGCGAAGCAGTCGACGCTGCGCACCTACCTGGCGCAGGCGTGCCGCGACGGTGCGGAGATCTTCCATCGCTGCGAGGCGCGGCGGATAGTCGTGCGCGACGGGCGCGTGGAGGCTGTGGTGGCAGGCGTGCCGGGCGGCGAGGTCAGCATCCGCGCGCCCACCGTCGCGCTCGCCGGCGGGTCGATCCTGTCGCCTGCGCTGCTCCTCCGATCGGGCATCGCGCGTGACTGCGCGGGCCGCACCCTCTACCTGCACCCCGTGAGCGTCGTCGTCGGGACGTACGACGAACCGCTCGAGCCGTGGCGTGGTGTGCCGCAGTCGGTCATGAGCGACGCCTTCGCACACGTCGACGGCGCGTACGGCTTCCGCATCGAGTGCGCCCCGGCGCATCCCGGCGTGCTGGCGTCGGCGTACCCGTGGTGGGGTAGCGCCCGTTATCAGGAACGCGTCGCCGACGCCGCGCATGTGGCGCCGCTCATCGGTGTCGTGCGCGACCGCACGCCGGGGCGCGTCGATCTCGACCGCGACGGCGCGCCGCGCATGCGGTACTTCCCCGCGGCCGCGGAACGGCGGCTCCTCGTTCGGGCGATGGTGGAGCTCGCGCGGATCCACCGAGCCGCGGGCGCGCGCCGGCTCGCGACGCTCCACACGCCGCCGCTCGAGCTCGACGGTCAGAACGGGCTCGACGCGTTCGTGGCCGAGATCGAGCGTCGCGGGGTGTCGCCGAACCGCATCCTGCTGTTCTCGGCACACCAGATGGGGACCTGCGGGATCGGCCCGAGCGCGCGCGACTCCGTGGCCGACCCCGACGGCCAGGTCCGCGGCGTGCGCGGCCTCTATGTCACTGACGCGAGCGCGTTCCCGAGCGCGTCCGGCGTCAACCCGATGCTCACGATCATGGCCCTCGCGCGACGCACTGCGCAGCGGATGCTCGCCGCATCATTCAGCTAGCGAAGGCGCCCGATCGCCGGTGACGCTTGTAGTATCATTGTGACTACAATGAGGTTAGCACGGATCGGCATCCGCGAGCTGCGCGAGGACCTGTCGCGAGCGATCCAGCGCGTACGCAAGGGCCAGGTATTCGAGGTGACCGACCACGGTCAACCCGTCGCGCGGATTGTGCCGATCGTGCCGCTCAGTGGCGCCCTCGGCGACCTGATCGCCGCTGGTCAGGTGCGGCCGCCGCAGAGCTTCGGGCCGCTCCCGCCGCCCCTCGATCTCCCGTCGCTCATGAGCAGCGAGGAAGCGATCGACCTTCTTCGTGGCGGGTAGCGCTGCCCGCGTCCTGTATCTCGACGCATCGGCGATCGTCAAACTTGTGGTCCGCGAGCGCGAGACCGAAAGGCTGATTGAGTACATCGGCGAGGCCGAGCTTGTCTCGAGCGAGATCAGCGAGATCGAGGTACCCCGCGCCGCACACCTCAAGACTGGCGATGTCGAGAGCATCGCGCGCGCTGAGGCGGTACTCCGTCGCTTTGGCCTCGTTGCCCTCGACGACGAGCTCCGCCGCGAGGCAGCGCGCGCACGTCCACCTGACCTGCGCAGCCTCGATGCGATCCACCTCGTGTCGTGCCTGCGCCTCGCAAAGCACATCGAG
>DATKCP010000247.1:0-8666 GCA_035513115.1 Candidatus Limnocylindria bacterium
GTCCAGATCGTGCACCACTCGATGAGCGAGGACGACGTGCGCTTCGTGATGGCGAAGCCCTACGTCGCCATTGGGAGCGACTCGTCGGCGAACGCGCCGTACGGACCGCTGTCGTTCGGCAAGCCGCACCCCAGGTCGTACGGCACATTCCCGCGCGTGCTCGGACGCTACGTCCGCGACGAGCGTGTCCTCACCCTGGAGGACGCCGTGCGCAAGATGACCTCGCTGACCGCGAGGCACCTCCGGCTCGCGGACCGCGGCGAGATACGGGTCGGCGCCTGGGCCGACCTCGTCGTGTTCGACCCGCAGCGCGTGAACGACACCGCGACGTACGAGGATCCGCATCGCTACCCCGAGGGCATCGAGCACGTCGTCGTCAACGGCGGAGTGGCGCTCGAGGCGGGAGAGACGGCCCCGGACCGGCACGGGCGATTCCTGCGACTCGGCATGGACCTGGGGAGCGCGTGACCACCACCGGGGGGCTTCCGCCGCGGACCCCCCACGTCGCGATACTGGCCGAGGGCCTCTTCACTCGGACGACCGCGAAGACGGCGATCGGCGTGCTGCGCTACGCGCGCTATCCGGTCGTCGCGGTGATCGACTCGACGCGGGCCGGGACCGACGCGGCGGAACACGTCGGCGTCGGCCGCGGCGTGCCTGTCGTCGCGACGGTCGATGACGCGATCGCGCGCGGCGCTGACGTCCTGCTCGTCGGCACGGCCGCCGCCGGCGGGCGGATCCCGGACGAGTACCGGCCGCTCCTCGCGCGCGCCCTCGAGCGGGGCGTGGCCGTGTGGAACGGCCTGCACGAGCGCGTCCGCGCCGATCCCCGACTCGCGGAGGCGGCGAAGCGCGGGAAGGCGGCGGTGCGCGAGCTGCGCGAACCGCCGGAGGAGCTGCCGGTCGGCGGCCACCGCCGGCCGCGCCAGGGCGCGACGGTCGTGCTGACCGTCGGCTCGGACGCGGCCGTGGGCAAGATGACCGCTTCGCTCGAGATCGTCGCGGCCCTCGGTCGCATGGGCGAGAGCGCCGCCTTCGTCGCGACCGGCCAAACCGGGATCGCGATCGCGGGTGACGGCATCGCGGTGGACGCCGTCGTCGCGGACTTCATCGCGGGCGCGACCGAGCAGATGGTGTGCGAGGCGGCCGAGCGCGCGGACTGGGTCATCGTCGAGGGCCAGGGCGCGCTCACGCATCCGGGCTTCTCCGGCGTGACGCTCGGTCTCCTGCATGGAGCGGCGCCTGACCTCATGGTGCTGTGCCACAACTCGATGCGCCTCACGATGAAGGGGTATGACGACACCGGTCTTCCCGTCCGGTCGCTGCGCGAGCTGGTCCGGATCTACGAGGACGCGGCGGCGTGGTGCAGGCCGCCGGGGTATCCGCCGGCGCGGGTCGCTGCCGTCGCGGTGAATACGGGCGACCACGGGAGCGAGGATCCGACGTTCGCTCTCGCGACGATCCGCAGCGCGGAGGCCGAGACGAAGCTTCCGGCGGCGGATCCGATCCGCGAAGGCCCCGCGGGCGCCGATCGCCTGGCGGCCGCCCTCATCGGCGCGCGTGGCCGTCGCGCCACCGCGAGCACGTCGTGAAGTTCACGGTCCGCACGGTCGACGTGCACCTCGAGGTCCCGTTCCAGATCTCGCGCGCCGTGCGGACCGAGAAGCGCGTCGTGCTCGTCGAGCTCGAAGAGAGCGGTCGGATCTCGCGCGGCGAGGCGTCAGCCGACCCGTACTTCAAGGAGACGACCGAATCGCTCGAGTCCCAGGTGCGCGGTGCCGTGGGCCTGGTGCCCGAGGACCCCGGCGATCTCGCGACGCTGAAGCTCCACCTCGACGAGCGCTTCCCGCACGGCGGCGCGGCCGCCTGCGCGCTCGACATCCTCGGCCACGACCGTGCCGCGCAGGCCGCCGGAGTGCCGCTGCGCGCCTTCCTCGGCCTCGCCGGCCGCGAGGCGCCGCCGACCTCGTTCACCATCGGGATCGCCGAGCCTCGCGTGATGGCCGATCGCGCCGCGGCCGCCGCCGCGAAGGGGTTCAGCGTCCTCAAGGTGAAGCTGGGGCACGGTGATGACGATGTGGAGATCCTCTCGCTGATCCGCGAGCGGTTCGCCGGGACGATCCGCGTGGACCCCAACGCGGCCTGGACGCCCGCGGAGGCGCCGGCGCGCATCGAGCGCATCGCGCGCTTCGGTATCGAGTTCGTCGAGCAGCCCACGCCGACCGACGACATCGATGGACTGCGCTACGTGCGCGAGCGGTCCGCGCTGCCGATCGTCGCCGACGAGGCAGCCGTGCGGCTCCCCGACGTGGAGCGACTGTCCGGAGCCTGTCACGGGATCAACGTGAAGCTGCAGAAGTGCGGTGGCATCGCCGAGGCACGCGCGATGATCGCGCGCGCGCACGACCTCGGGATGAAGGTCATGCTCGGCTGCCGCGCGGCGGAGACGAGCGTGGCGATCGCGGCGGCGGCGCATCTCGCCCCCTCCGTCGAGTGGGCCGACCTCGATGGCAACCTGCTCATCGCCGACGATCCGTTTCGCGCCGTCCCGGTCGTGAACGGACGATTCGTGTTCTCCGACCGGCCCGGCCTCGGCGCCTTCCCGGCATGAACACGTCGCCGGGAAGGATCGAGACCGCGCTCTTCGCGATCGGCTTCACGATGGCCGGCCTGGTCCTCCTCGCGCTCCCGTGGTCGGGCGTGGGTCCCTACGTGGACATCGCCCGCGCGAACGGCATCGCGGGCGCGACTTTCTACGATCACGCGACACAGCGCAACAGCGTCTCGCTCGAGCTCGGGCCGCTCGCCGAGCAGCACCGTGCGTGGTCCGAGTACGTGACGAGCGGCCGCGACGCTCCCCCGGAGCTCGGCACCCTCTACACCGCCGAGGAGCTGTCGCACATGCGCGACGTGCGCGGAGTGTTCGACGGGGTGAAGATCGTGATCCCCGCCGGCATGTTCGTCATGGCGCTGCGCATGTACCGCGCGCGCACTCGTGGTGTCGAAACGCTGCTGCGGCTGATCCGGGATGGCGCGGTCGTCGCGGGCGTCGCGGTCGCGGCCGCGGGCGTCCTCGCGGCGGTCGCGTTCGACACCGCCTTCCTCCTCTTCCACCAGGTCTTCTTCCCGCAGGGCAACTTCCTCTTCGACCCCGCGACGAGCAATCTGGTGCGGCTGTACCCGGACTGGTACTGGCAGGGCATCACATTCCGGATCGGTCTGTCGTTTGTCGCGCTCGCCGCCGCGGTGGCGGTCGCGGCGTCCGTGGGACTCCGCCGCGGTCGCTCCACTAGACTCGCGTCCGCATGAAGCGCGTTCTTCTCATCGAGGACCTGCCGCAGGTCGCGCAGCACATTCAGTCGATGCTGGCCCGCGAGAAAGAGATCGAGGTCGCGGGCGTGCAGAGCGAGGCCGAGGCGGCGATGGCCCAGATCGCGACCGAAAAGCCGGACGTCGTCATGATCGACTCGCTGCTTCAGGGCAAGGTCCCGGCCCTGGACATCGCCAAGCGGATCCGTACCGCGTCGCCGGGTACGCGGATCATCATGGTCACCGTCCCGCAAAAGCCGCTCGACCCCAAGGCGGAGGCGGCGATCGACGCGGTCTTCGTGCTGCCGGGCGGCGCGAACGAGCTCGCGGAGGTACTCGGCGTCGGCAAGGCGGCCCGGCCGCAGAACGGGCTGATGCTCGCGGTGTACTCGCCGAAGGGCGGGACCGGCAAGACGACGCTCGCGGTGAATCTCGCGTGCGTGCTGCGCCGGCAGGGAAAGTCGGTCGCGCTCATGGACGGCGTGATGCAGTTCGGCGCCGTGCGCCACGTGATGCAGGTCCCGCCCGCGACCAGGTCGTTCGTCGATCTGCCGACCGCGGGTGCGATGCGCACCTCGCTGACCGAAGTGTTGTGGGAGGGCCCGTCCGGCGTTCACGTGCTGCTCGCGCCGCCCAAGCCGGAGGAGGTCGATCTCGTCCAGGGCGGCGATATCGGCAACGCGATGAACATGCTGGCCGAGAGCCACGACTACGTCATCGTGGACACGCCGTCACGATTGACCGAGGACGCACTCGCGATCCTCGACAGCGCCAGCGTCATCCTCATGGTCGTCACGTACATGAACGCGACCGTGGCGAACGCGCGCTCGGCGGTCGACACGTTCGAGGCGCTCGGCTACAAGGGCCGCAAGCCGATCCTGCTGGTCGTCAACCAGGCCGACACCGCCGGAGGCATGTCGAAGGCCGCCGTCGAGCACGCCCTCAACCTGCCGATCATCGCCGAGATCCCGACCGACTGGAAGACGGTGAGCGACTCGTTGAACAAGCAGCAGCCGTTCGTCATCGGCACGCCGCAGGCGCCGGTGAGCCGCGCCGTGGAAGCGCTCGCGCACGCCCTCGTCACGCAGCAACGGAAATAGCGACGATGGGGCCGAGCGCCCCCATCGGGGTGTTCGACTCCGGAGTGGGCGGCCTCACGGTGCTGAGAGAGCTGCGTCGCCAGCTCGCCGGCGAATCGACGATCTACCTGGGCGACGAGGCGCGGATGCCGTATGGTCCGCGTCCCGCCGGCGAGGTGATCGCGTTCACGCGCCAGGCCATGCGCTGGTTCGCCACCCGTGGCTGCAAGCTCATCGTGCTTGCGTGCAACACCGCCACCGCGCAGGCGCTGGAGGCCGTCCGCGACGAGTCCGCGGTGCCGATCATCGGCGTCGTCCGCCCCGGCGCCGCGGCGGCGATCGCGGCGTCGGCGCGGCGATCGATCGGCGTCGTCGCGACGGTCGGCACCGTCCGGTCGGGCGCGTACGTGAGGGCCGTCCGCGACCTCGATCCGCTCTGCGACGTGATGCAGCAGGCCTGCCCAAAGCTCGTGCCGATCGTCGAAGCGGGTAAGGCGGGCACGCCCGAGGCGCTCGAAGCGGTGCGCGAGTACGTCGGTCCGCTGCTCAGCGAGGGAGGCGTCGTCACGCCGGTCGTGGACACGCTGTTGCTGGGCTGCACGCACTATCCGCTGCTCCGAGAGGAGTTCAGCACGGTCGCCGGACCCGGCGTCCGGGTCGTCGACTCCGCGACCACGACCGCCCTCGCGGTGCGTGAGGTCCTTGCGTCACATCGCCTGCTCGCGGGCCGCGCGGCGGCTGAGCACCGGGTCTTCGCGACCGGGCCCATCGAGCGCTTCGGCGAGGTGGCACGCACGATCTTCGGCGAGCAGCTGCCGGAGATCGAGGCGGCGACGCTGACGTGAACCTCGTCTCGACGATCACCGGTCTGCCGTACGTCGGCAAGACGACGCTGTTCAATCTGCTGACCGGCGGACACGCCGCGACCGGCGCGTTCGCGGGCGCGGAAGGCGAGACGAACGTCGGTGTGGCGAAGGTCCCGGACCCGCGCGTCGACAAGCTGTCGGCGCTGTACAAGCCGAAGAAGACCACGTACGCGGAGGTCACTTACCGCGACCTCGGTCTCGCGCCACGCATCGCGACGGGCGCGGCGGGCCATGCAGCGCAGGCAGGACAGGGCATCAGCGCGCAGAAGCTCGGCGACCTGCGCACCTCTGACGCGCTCGTCCATGTCGTCCGCGCCTTTCGTGACGCGTCGGTGCCGCATGTCAACTCGAGCGTCGACCCGCGGCGCGATCTCGCGGCGCTCGAGCTCGAGCTGCTCTTCGCCGATCACGTCGTCGTCGAGCGCCGGCTCGAGCGGATCGAGCCGGAGCTGCGCTCGGCGAAGGGCCCCGAGCGCGAGCAGAAGGAGCGCGAGCGCGCCGTCCTGCACAAGGCGATGGCCGCACTTGACGCTGAGACCCCGCTGCGGGACGTGGGTCTCGAAGAGGAGGAGCGGAAGATCGTGCGCGGGTACCGCTTCCTCACGCTGCTGCCGCAGCTGGTGGTGGCGAACCTCGACGAAGCGGATGTGGCGGCACCGGAAGTGGTGCTCGCGCCGCTGCGCGAAGCGGCGGCGAAGCATCGCGCCATGTCCGTTGTCGGCGTGTGCGCGAAGCTCGAGGCCGAGATCGCTCAGCTCGATCCCGCCGAGGCCGTGGCATTCCGGGCGGACCTCGGCCTGCACGAGCCCGCACTCGACCGTGTCATCCACGCGACCTACGAGCTGCTCGGGCTCATCTCGTTCTTCACCGTCGGAGAGGACGAGGTGCGGGCGTGGACGATCCCCGCCGGTCTGCCGGCGCAGCAGGCCGCGGGTGCGATTCACTCCGATCTCGAGCGCGGCTTCATCCGCGCGGAGGTGATCGGCTGGGAGGATCTGCTGGGGGCGGGTTCCGAGGCGAACGCGAAGAAGCAGGGGATCATGCGAACGGAAGGCCGCGACTACGTCATTAAGGACGGCGAGGTCGTCCACGTCCTGTTCAACGTTGCCCCGACCCGATAAGCGTGCATCGGTTCGGATAGTCGCGCTAGATTTCTTGGACATGCGCAACCAGCGCAGTGATAGTCCGCTGCTCGGACACCTGACGGGTCCTTCATCCGCCAGAGTTCTAGGTTCTCAGGGCGATTGTCGTCCCGTTTGCCGTTGCGATGATGCACGCGCTCGGTCGACTCCAAACGGCGATGAAGGACTCGCTCCATCACGAGGATGTGCTCGAAGACATAGGGCGTTGTGTGGGCACGGGGGTGTGTCGGTGCGAATACCCAAATGTATCCAGCCGAGTGGCGCACGCGTCCTCCTTTCCAGCCGCGCCCGAGCCCTCCGAAGTAGTACGCGCCCTCGTAGTAACGTGCGCAGCTTCGGGAGCAACAGCGTTGGGTATCCGTCTTGGGCTCGAATCGGCCACGGCACCAAGCGCATTCACCGCGCACAACCAATGGCTGCGCGGGAAGCTGCACCTGCTGGAGTCCTGTCGCTGACCTACGTTTGCCGGCGGAGATCCGCGACGCGGCCTCGGGCGACTCGAGGTTCTTCGTGTCGGAGGGCGCGCGTGAGCAGAGGCAACCGAAGCAGTGATAGTCGGCGGCGCGTACCCCGGGCGGATCCTTGACATGCCACAGTTCGAGATTCTCAGGGCTGTTGTCATCGCGACACCCGTTTTTGTGATGCACCCGCTCGTGCGGCAGCAGTCGACGGCCGAGGACGTCCTCCATGACCAGAATGTGCTCAAAGACATACGGGTTCGATGGTGAAGACCTCGGATGATCCTTGGCGTGAACCCGCACATAACCGTCGTGCATGATTCGGCCACCTCTCCATTGGCGCGACGCCTTGCCCGTGGCGATGCGTTTGCCCAGACGCGCACATCCGACCGAACAGAAGCGCTGTCGTCGGTCGATCGTCACGAACTCGGCGCCACACTGCGGACATGTCTTTTGATAAGTCGCTCGTGCGATCGGCGTTCTCCGTGGCGTTTGCGATCATGATAGAACAGACGTTCTACGACTGCAATCGCCACGAGATCGCTGCTGCGGGCAGGAGGTGAGCGCCGACTTTCTCGCGATCGGTCACGTCGCGCGCGACGAGTTCGAAGGAGAAGCGACCTGGCGGCTCGGCGGAACCGCGCTATATGCCGCCGCGACGGCCGCACGGCTCGGGCCCGCGACCGCGCTCGTCACACGCGTCGGTCCGGCCGAGAAGCCTGCGCTCGAGGCGCGCTGCAAGGAGCTCGGCATCGCCCTGCACGCGCTGCCGTCGTCGGTGACGACGACGTTCGCGTTCCGCTACGTCGAGGGCCGCCGGATGCTGCGCCTCAAGGCTCGCGCGCGCGGTATCGCGCCGGCAGACGTTCCTCCTGAGTGGCGCGCTGCGCGCGCGGTCGTCCTCGGCACGGTCGCGCACGAGCTCGACCGTTCCCTGTTCGGGACGACCTCGGCGGCCGCAAACGTGCTCGTCGCGCAGGGTTATCTGCGCGAGTGGGCCGCCGACGGCGCTATCAAGCCGCGCACTTGGGAGGACGCAGTTGAGATCGTGCCGCTCGTCTCCGGTGCCGTGATCAGCGAGGACGATGTCGCCGGCGATCTGAGTGCGCCGCGCCGCTGGGCGCGGAACGGCTGCGTGTATGTGACGCTCGCGGAGCGCGGCGTGCTCGTGCTCGACCGTGGCTCCGAGACAACGATCCCCGGCTATCCGGCCGAGCGCGTAGTCGACCCGACCGGCGCGGGCGACGCGTTTGCCGCGGGTCTCGCGATCGCGCTCGCGGACGGCCGCGCGCCCGATGACTGTGCCCGATTCGCGAACGCGGTTGCGTCGTTCGCCGTGGAAGGCGTTGGAATGGAGAGTCTTGCGGACCGCACGCGTGTCAACGCGCGGATGGCTCAGTCGTCGTCGTTAGGGTGAGGCGGATCGGGATCGTCCGGTCTGATGAGGAACGCGTAGTCGTCCTCGACCGGCCCTCCTAGCTCGAAGCCCTCGCGAGCCAAGTCCTCGATCTCATTGGCGAAGGCGCGGACCTGCTTCGCCGCCTCCGCCAGAGTTCGCGCGCCGTCCATCGTCCACTTCGCTCGAAGGCAGACGTCGCCCGTCTCTCGGTACTCCCGCATGTACTCAGCAAGCTTCTTCTCATCCATGCCCAATTGGATCGGCATGGACTTGCTAGGCGGCCTGGTCCCGCAGCTCGATGTCCCGGATCTTGACGCGCGCCTCGCGCGGCGCGTGGCCGAGCTCGAGCCGCCGCGACGCCTGTGAGAGCGCGAAGCAGATGACGAAGTAGATCGCGGCGACGATGAGGAGCA
>DATKCP010000248.1:0-2306 GCA_035513115.1 Candidatus Limnocylindria bacterium
GCCCTCGCCCTCGGGTGAGGGCGCGGTGATGTGGTACGCGTCGGCCGTCGCGCCGTAGCCGACCAGCTCGCCGTAGCTGCGCGCGCCGCGCGCCCGGGCGTGACCCAGCTCCTCCAGCACCACCACCGCCGCGCCCTCCGAGAGCACGAAGCCGTCGCGGGCCCTGTCGAAGGGGCGCGAGGCGCCTTCGGGGTCGTCATTGCGGCGACTGGTGGCGTGCATGGCCGAGAACCCGGCGATCCCAAGTGCGACGACCGCCGCCTCCGAGCCGCCGGCGAACATCACGTCGGCCTGGCCGCGGCGGATGATGTCGCCCGCCTCGCCGATCGCGTGCGAGCTCGAGGCGCAGGCCGAGACGTGCGTGAGGCTGGGACCCTTCAGGCCGAACTGCATCGCGACCTGTCCCGATCCGGCGTTGGACATGAGCATCGGCACGAAGAACGGCGAGAGGCGCGAGGGGCCGCGCTGCTCCATGACCATGATCTGATCGACCATCGTCGTGATCCCGCCGAGGCCGCTGCTGATCGCGGTGCCGACACGACCGGGGTCCGCGACCTTCTCGAGCCCCGCGTCCCGCAGCGCCTGCGTCGCCGCGGCGACCGCGAGATGCGTGAACCGGTCCGTCCGGCGGACCTCCTTGCGGTCCAGGTACTCGCCGACCTCCAGGCCGCGGACCTCGCCCGCGACCTGCGAGTCGTATGGCGACGGATCGAAGCGCGCCACGCGCGCGATGCCGCTCCGGCCATGGACCAGCGCGTCCCACATCGTCGTGATGTCGTTCCCGACGGGTGTGACGGCGCCGATGCCGGTGATCGCGACGCGCCGCACCGGCGAAGCCGCCCGCGCAGCAGCGCTACTCACGACGGTCCACGGTAACGCACCATCCGAGCCGGTCGCCGTCCGACGGGCTCACGGCGAGCGGAAGATCAAAGACGCGTTCGTGCCACCCAGGCCCATCGAGTTCGAGAGCGCGACGCGGACGTTCGCCGCACGCGCCTCGTTCGGCACGTAGTCCAGATCGAGCTCGGGATCGGGGGTGTCGTAGTTGATCGTGGGGGGGATGCACCCGTCGCGGAGCGCGAGGAGACACACGATCGCCTCCAGCGCACCGGCGCCTCCGAACAGGTGGCCGGTCATCGACTTCGTCGATGAGACCATCACCTTGTACGCGTGGTCGCCGAACACGTCCTTGATCGCCTGCGTCTCGGCGCGATCGTTGGCGGGAGTCGACGTGCCGTGCGCGTTGATGTAGTCGACCTCCGTCGGCGCGATGCCCGCGCTCTGGATCGCCGCGCGCATCGACAGCGCCCCGCCGACGCCTCCCGGCGCGGGGTCGGCCATGTGATACGCGTCGTCCGACGCGCCGTAGCCGATGAGCTCGCCGTAGCTCCGGGCGCCGCGACGCGCGGCGTGCTCCGCCTCCTCGAGCACCAGGACCGCGGCGCCCTCCGAGAGCACGAAGCCGTCCCGATCGCGGTCGAACGGACGCGAGGCGCGCTCGGGCTCGTCGTTGCGGCGGCTGAGCGCGCGCATGTTGCTGAAGGCCGCGATCGCGATGGGCACGATCACGGCTTCCGACCCACCGGCGACGATCACGTCCATCTGACCGCGCTTGATGGCCTCAGCCGCTTCCCCGAGCGAATGCGAGCTCGAGGCGCAGGCGGACACGTGGGTGAGGTTGGGGCCGCGGAAGCCCCAGCGGAGCGACACCAGGCCCGAGGCGGCGTTGGCGATGTACATGGTCACGAAGAACGGCGACACACGGCTGGGTCCCCGCTCGTGCAGGGTCTTGGCGGTGTCGACCGCGGACTGGAGGCCGCCTCCGGCGGTCGCGATGGACACACCGACGCGGTCGCGGTCGGTGGTCGCGTCCAGCTTCGCGTCAGCCACGGCCTCCGTGGCCGCGGCGACGGCGAGCTGCGCGAAGCGGTCCGCCCGTCGCGCGTCTTTTCGATCGAAATAGCGCGCCGGGTCGAAGTCCTGGACCTCGCCCGCGATCTTCGTGTCGAAGTCGGACGTATCGAAGGACGCGATCCGCCTGATCCCGCTGCGGCCGGCGACGAGCGCGCTCCACAGCGACGGGACGTCCAGGCCCAGGGGCGTGACGGCCCCCACACCGGTCACCACGACCCTGCGCGCGCTCATGCTCCGGTGTCGGCTCGCACGATCAGCGAGGCGTTGTGCCCGCCGAAGCCCATCGAGTTGGAGAGCGCGGTGGTGATGGCGCGGGCCCGCGCGGTGTTCGGCACGTAGTCGAGGTCCAGCCCGGGGTCGGGGGTGTCGTAGTTGATCGTCGGCGGGATGCA
>DATKCP010000249.1:0-6386 GCA_035513115.1 Candidatus Limnocylindria bacterium
GTCGCGGCGATGCGCGACGTCGACCCGCGCACCGACGGCAAGGGCTTCCGGCAGCTGAAGGCGTCCGGTATCGAGGTGGAACAGGGCGTCCTCGAAGCGGATGCGCTTCGCCTCAACGAGGGCTTCGTGAGCCGCGTGCGCCGCGGACGGCCGTTCGTCGTGGTGAAGCTGGCGACGACGCTCGACGGCCGCGTGACCGCCAAGGGTCGTCGCTACCTCGTCGGCAAGCGCGCCCTGCGCGAGGTGCATCGACTGCGCGACCGCTCGGACGCGGTGCTCGTCGGGGTCGGGACCGTGCTGGCCGACGATCCCGCGCTGACGGTGCGCGAGGTCACGGGCCGAGACCCGCTGCGGGTCATCGTCGACACCGATGCGCGCACGCCGCCGACCGCGAAGGTGGTCCGCGCCAGGGATCCACAGCACACGGTGCTGTTCGTCGCGCGCGACGCCGATGCCCGGCGGACCAACAGGCTTCGCGAGGCCGGCGTCCTGCTGGCGACGCTGCCGCGCAGCGACGGCGGCCTCGACCTCGGCGCCGCCATGCGCTGGCTGGGCGACCACGGCATCAACACCGTGCTATCCGAGGCGGGGCCGCGTGTGGCGGGCGGGCTCGTGCGCGCGGGCCTGGCGGATCGCTTCATGATCATCACCGCGCCCATCGTCGGCGGCGACGGCCCGCCCGCGCTCGCCGGTGTGGTTGACACCACCGGCCTGAGGAACGTGCGGGTCCGGCGTCTTGGCGACGACGTGGCGATCGAAGGAGACCTCTAGTTGTTCACCGGCATCGTCGAAGAGCTCGGGACCGTGCGCCACGTGAACCCGACGGCGTCGGGCTCGCGGCTCGAGATCGCGTGCGCCCGCGTTCTCGATCGCCTCACCGTCGACGACAGCGTCAACGTCGCCGGCGCGTGTCTCACCGTGATCGAGCGCGACGACCGCGGCTTCGCGACGGACGTCGTGCCGGAGACGATCGCGCGCACGACCATTGGAAGTCTGATGCGTGGCAGCCGCGTGAATCTCGAGCGCGCCGCGACGCCCGAGACGGCGCTGGGCGGTCACCTGGTGCAGGGACACGTCGATGGCACGACCAAGCTCGTCGCTCGGCGCGCGGAGGGCGCCGGCGCCCGGCTTCGCTTCGCGCTGCCGAAGGCGACCGCGCGCTACGTCGTCATGAAGGGCTTCATCGCGATCGATGGGGTGAGCCTCACGGTCGCGGGCATCGGGAAGACGTACTTCGAAGTGGCGCTCATCCCCCACACCGCCGAGCGGACCACGCTCGGCGCGCTGCGCGTCGGCGAGGAGGTCAACCTCGAGGTCGACATCGTGGCAAAGTACGTGGAGCGCTTGCTGCGAAGGTCATGACCGAGCGGGCGAAAACGGGCTAGCGCGTTGCGTTCTGCCACCAGCTGGTGGCAGCCCTGAGCAGCTGGCCGTCCGTCCCACCCGAGAGATCGTGATCGATGGTCGTGACCCAGCGGCCGTCGCTGAAGAACACCGTCACGCCGAAACCCTCGAGGCGTCCCGGACCCTCGCTCCTCTGCACCTCGCTCACTCCGGACCATGGCCGGTCGATACCGATGATGGGCAGGGGAACGACCTCACGTAGGCCGGCGCTGTCGACGACGAGGGTCGATGCCACCGTCGGCGCGAACGCGGCGAAGCCGAGGAACAGCGCCGCGGCGGCTACGGACGTGGCGAGCAGCAGACGCGCCAGCTCGCGTGTCGCGATCCGAAGCGCCAGCGGGCCGCTCGTATGCCACCCGCGTACGCTACCGCGCGCCCAGGAGAGCGCCGATGATCCGAGGCCGAGACGCAGCACCAGACGCGTCAGCAGCGCGGAAAGCCCGACGGCCATGACGAAACTGCGCAGGTCTAGCCAGTTGTAGCGGGGCTGGATGACGAAGGCACCCGATCCAGCCGGAGGCCGGATGTCCGACGCGAGATTGACGATCTCGGGGAGGATGAACAGCCCTGCGAGGAAGATGAACCCGAACAGCGCGCCGGCCACCGCGGGCACGAACGGGTCGTCGTGCTCGGAGAATTCTCCGCGCATGCGCTCGAGCGCGTTCTCGTAATCGAGCCACGACGTCGAGTGATAGTTGAACGTCTGCGCTTTCATCTCCTGCATGACCTTCGCGACGTATGGCGCGAGGCCGGGCTCCGTCGCGCCGTCGATGGATATGACCAGCGGACGCGTCAGCTTCTCGACGTACGGCTGGATGGTGGTGCCTTCCTTCGTCTTGACGACCCGCTCTCGGTCCGCCTCGGTCTTGATCACCAGGCGCCCGCGATTGGCCTGGACGTCCTTGACCTCGTTCCAGGTGTAGGCGGTCCCGCTGCGCAGGCCGACCAGCGCGATGCCGATCGGAGCGAGCTCCAGACGCGAACGACCGACCAGGCCGAGGCGCACGTCCTTCCGGATGACGTTCGGATGCTTCCCGATCGCGGCCATCAGCTCGACGTAGGCGGGAGTCTTCGCCTGCGCCACCGGGGCGGCGATGGCGGTGGCGGCGAAGGGCGTGGCGGCCGGCGGCGCGAACGGGGTCGGCGCGGCGAACGGCGCCGGTGGTACGAAGGGCGGCGGTGGTACGAAGGGCGGCGGCGCGGGTGTCGCCGCCTGCTGAGCCGCCGGTCTCGCGCGCTTCGCGTTCTTCGCTTCGCGCTCCGCGGCCTTCTTGGCTTCGCGTTCGGCGATCTTGGCTTCGCGCTCGTCGATCTTCGCTTGCGCCGCCGCGAGCTTCGCGTTCCTCTTCGCGTCTTCTTCCGCGATCTTCGCGGCCCGTACCGCGTTCTCCTCGGCGATCTTCGCGGCCTTCTTGCCCTCTTCGATGGCGCGCAGCGCCGCCTTCTTGCCCTCCTTCGTGGTGGGCGCGACGGGCGGAGCGGCGTCGAAAGTCGTCGGCGCGGAAGCGACGCCGAATGGACTGTTGGCCGACGTGAAGGCGCTCGGCGCGGTGAAGGCCTGCGGCGCCGGCTCCGGCGCCGGCGGTGGTGCTTCGGGCGCGGTAGGGGCCGGCGCGAACGAGAACGGCGAGTTCGGCGAGCTGAAGATCGAGGGCACCGCCGGCTGCGGCGGCGGAGGCGGAGCCGGCGGGGTCGCGGGCGGGAGCGGTGTCGTGAACGGGTCGGGGTACTGCGGGATCGTGTTGGCTGCTTCCGAAAACGGATTCGGTGTGGGCAGGTACTGCGACTGCTCCGGCGACTGCCAGTCCGCAGCGGCCGACGGCGGCGAGGGTGCGGCCGCCGGATCCTGTGCCTCCGGCGCCTTTTCCAGACCGGGCGGCGCCGGGACGAGACCGAGCGCGACGAGGCGGGGGTCGTCCATCCTTTGTTGAACGTTAGGGCAGCGGAGATGCGACGGCGAGTCCCAATTAGAGTGCGACCGATGGCGACCGGAAAGACACGTGCCAGTGCGCGCTCGACCACGCGTCGAGGCGCCCGCGTCGCGATCGTTCGCGCGCGGTGGAACGAGGAGGTGACACTGGCGCTGGAGCGCGGCGCCATCCAGCGCGCGGCCGATGCCGGCGGGAGCGTCGATCTCTTCGAGGTCGCGGGTTCGTTCGAGCTCCCCGCGGCGGTCGCGCTGCTGGCCGACACGGGTCGTTACGATGCCATCGTCCCCCTCGGTTGCGTGATCCGCGGTGAGACGCCGCACTTCGAGTACATCGCGCAGTCGGTGGCGAAGGGTCTCATGGATCTCACGCTCACGTACCCGACCGCGATCCCCTTCGGCGTGCTGACGTGCGACACCATCGAGCAGGCACGCGAGCGTGCCGGCGGCGCGGAGGGCAACAAGGGCGCGGAGTCGATGGACGCGGCGCTGGAGATGGTCGCGCTGCGTCAGGCACTCGCGCGCGCGTCGTCGAGCGCGCGACGTTCGGCGCGCAAGGCATCGAGCGCCTCGTCGCGCTCCACGCGATAGAAGCGGAGCGATTCGCCGGGCTGTCTCTGCGCGACCTTCCCGACGTCGGCGGCGATCACGGTCGCTATCACCGGATAGCCGCCCGTCGTCTGATGATCGGCGAGCAGCACGATCGGCGCGCCGCCGCGCGGCACCTGCACCGCACCCGCGAGGACGCCGCAGCTGAGCAGCTCGCCCGCACGCGGGGCGATCGGCACACCACCAAGACGAACTCCCTGACGGTCACTCGCCGGCTCGACGACGAACCTCGCCGCGAAGAATCGCCCGACCGCGTCCTTCTCGAAGCGATCGTGGTGCGGGCCCGCGATGGCGCGCACCTGCCCGTCGTACGCGGTCGGCTCGATCCGCCGCGCGGCGTCCTCGGCGCCCGCCTCCGCTTCGCCGAGCGGAAGAAGGTCGCCCGAGCGTAGCGGCGCGCCGAGAAAGGCGGGCAGGTAGGTCGCGCGCGATCCGAGCACCGGCGTCGTAGCGATGCCGCCGCTCACGGCGAGATACGCGTAGCGCGTCCGCTCGCCAGAGTGCACCGTCACCGTCTGCCCGGCACGCACGAAGACCGAGCCCCATCCAGGAAGCCGCGAGCGGGTCGCGAGCGACACGTCACGTCCGGCGACCGCGACCACGCGCGCGTCGTCGCAGCTGAAGCGGAACGGTGTGCCGATGATCTCGATCCCCGCGGCGTCACCGGCGTTGCCGACGAGCGCGTTCGCGGCGGCCAGCGCGAACGGATCCGCGGGTCCGGCCGTCGGCACGCCCGAGCGAAGGTGGCCGAAGCGTCCGCGATCCTGCACGGTCGAGCGCACGCCGGCCTCGCCGACGCGGATCACAGCGGGATGAAGCGGACGTGGTCGCCGGCGCGGATCCGGACCGGATCGTCCGCGCTGGGATCGAACATCGCGAGTTCGGTCCGGCCGATGAGCCTCCATCCGCCGGGCGAAGCGAGCGGATACACGAGGGTCTGGCCGTCGGCGATCGCGACCGAGCCCGCCGGAACCCGCTCGCGCGGACGCTCCAGCCGCGGTGCGACGATGCGTGGATCGAGCCGGCCGCAGTACGCGGTCCCCGGCAGAAAGCCAAGGAAGTACGCCGTGTACTCGCGCTCGGCATGCAGGGCGATGAGCCGCTCGACGCTGAGGTTCGAGCGCGCAGCCGTGTCGGCGAGATCCGGACCGTCGTACGCGGTGGGGATCTCGATCACACGTCGCGGCTCGTTCCCCGCGACGTGCGTGAGCTGCCCCCGCTCGAGCATCGCCTCCGCGACCCTCTCCGCGTCCGCGGGCGCGGTCTTCAGCGGATCGAAGCGAAGCAGCGCGGACGCGTACGCGGGCACCGCCGGACCGAACCTCGCGACCGTCTCCCAGTGGTCCGCAATGGCGCGCGCCCAGCCGACGACGTCCTCCTGGAACTCATCCCCCAGCTCGACGAGCAGGGCACTCTCGCCGAAGGGAACGACGCGCGGCTTCACTGCCAGATGACCGCTGCTCGCACCTTCACACCCGCGACCGCAAGAGCGCTGCGCACCGCTGCCGCGATCGCCGGCGCGCCCGGCGTATCCCCGTGCAGGCACAGCGTGTCGACGGCCAGCTCCAGGAACGAACCGTCGTGGGCGCGGACCCCGCCGTCGCGCACGAAGGAGAGCGCCTGCTTCGCCGCGACCTGCGGATCGGTGTGCAGCGCGCCCGCGAGCTTGCGCGACCGCAGGCTGCCGTCCGCTTCATACGCCCGGTCGACGAAGCCCTCGCGCACCACGCGCAGACCGGCATCGAGCGCCGCGTCGGCCAGGGCCGAACCGGGCGCCGCGAAGACCGCGACGTCGGTCGGTGGTGCGAAGACCACCCGCACACCCGCCACGATCGCCTTTGCGACCGCCGCGTCACGCCAGGCCTCGTTGTACAGCGCTCCGTGTGCTTTCACGTGCGAGATCTTCAGGTCGGGATCGACCCGTTGCAGCGCGCGGATCTGACGAGCGACCTCTTCGATCAGCTCGACATCGGTCAGCGGGACGGGAACGCGCCCAAAGTTCTCCCGGTCGGGATAGCCCGGATGCGCTCCAACGGCAACGTCGTAGCGTCGCGCGAGCGCGAGGGTCTCCCGCATCGTCGACTCGCTGCCGGCGTGCGCGCCGCAGGCGATGTTCGCCGAGCTGATGAGCGGCATGAGCAGCGCGTCCGTCCCCGCGCCCTCGCCGAGGTCGCTGTTGAGATCGATCGACGCCAGCACGGCGCTAAGGTAGCGCGCCAGCGACGTTCGGTCGCTAGACGAACAGCGGCGCGAACACCAGCGTGATCGTCGCGAGGAGCTTGATCAGCACGTGGAGGCTGGGGCCCGCGGTGTCCTTGAACGGGTCGCCGACCGTGTCGCCGACGACGGCCGCCGCGTGCGCCTGCGTACCCTTGCCGAGCACGTTGCCCTTGTCGTCCTTCAGCATCCCCGACTCGATGTACTTCTTGGCGTTGTCCCACGCGCC
>DATKCP010000250.1:0-10050 GCA_035513115.1 Candidatus Limnocylindria bacterium
ACAGATGACATCGCGCGCGCCTGCCTCCGCGCGCGCGGATGCGAGCGCATCTGCGAGGGCGGAAAATACGCGCGCGCGCCGATAGCTGCGAGCGAGCACCTCGGCGGGAAGCGCTCGCGTCGCCTGCGCAGCGGTGACATAGACATGTCGCGTGAGGGGAGCGGTCGCGCGGGCGAATGCGCCGGCGTCCTTGCCCCGGAGCATACCCACGATCAGTCGGATCGGACGGCCGCGGAACTCCTGACGTAGTGCGACGGCGAGCGCCTGCGCGGATCCATCGTTGTGAGCGCCGTCCAGCACGATCGGCGGTGGACCGGGCAGGACCTCGAATCGGCCCGGCCACCGTACCCGCGACATTCCTCGCACGAGGTGCGCGTCGTCGACCGTAACGACCCCGTGCTCCGACAGCGCGCGCGCTGCGCTGATGGCGAGCGCGGCGTTCTGGAGCTGATGTGGACCTCGCAGCATTAGACCAAGGCGCTTCCCTTCCGCGGGCGAGAGGGCTCGGGCAACGCGAAGCTCCGATCCGACGCGGAGAGACTCCGCGCGGATCGTCGCCGCCACTGTGGGGCGCTGAGCCGCGACGACGACGACCCGTCCCGGGCGGATGACACCCGCCTTCTCCCGCGCGATCTGGTCGAGTCGCGTGCCCAGTTCGCGCATGTGGTCGTGGCTGATCGGCGCGATCACGGATACGTGAGGATCGGTCGCGTTCGTTGCGTCGAGACGGCCGCCGAGCCCGACTTCCACTACCGCGGCGGTGCATCCCAGGGCAGAAAAGTGGAGGAACGCCATCGCCGTGGTGAGCTCGAACGTGGTCGGTTGACCCGCCGCCGGGACGAGGCTGCGCAGGGCCTCGACGCGCGGCTTGAACGACTCCACTGCATCCGCGAACGCGGCTTCGCCGATCGCCTCTCCATCGACCCGGATGCGTTCCCGGTAGCTCTGGAGATGTGGCTTGGTGTAGAGGCCCGTTCGTGCCCCCGACGCCGACAGGATGCTGGCCAGCAATGCGGCGGTCGACCCCTTTCCCTTCGTGCCTGCGACGAGCACGATGGCCATCCGGCGATCCGGACCACCGGCGAGATCGAGCAGGATCCTGGTGCGCCGCAGGTTCCACCCGAGCGAGGGGCTCGACCGCGGATTCCAGCCGATGCCGCGTTCCGCGTCGGCGAAGCCGTAGAGCCAATCGAGCGCGCCCGCGAAGCGGCGGGATGCGTCGGACGCGCTACGGGCGCCGCGCCGCGTCACGGCCAGACGATGCGTCCGTCCCGATACAGATCCTTCGTGAAGCGTTCGGTGAACACGGCGTCCACGTCGATGGACTTCGAAAGCGCGCCGTTCTCCACCAGCACGTCGTGCAGGCGTGCCCAATCGGCGCGCTGGGTCGCGCCGATCCCCTGAGTCCGCGTGAGGTCGGTCAGCGCGGCGTCGATCTCCGTGTCGAGCATGAAGCGCTGGTGGGCGCGGTCCTCGCCGGGGGCGAACTCCATGACGATGTCCACCGCCGCGGCGGGGTCGGCCACGGCGTCGGCGATCCCCTTCAGCGCCGCGGCCACGAAGCGACGGACCGTGTCGGCGCGCGTGGCCACCATGTCGCGGGTCGTGATGTAGGTGAGGCCGAGCGAGGGGACACCGAATCGCCAGGGTTCGAAGAGCCGAACCGGCACGCCCAGACGCTCCAGCGTGTCCGGCTCGTTCGAGGTGAACACGGGGTAGACCTCGACCTGGCCGAGCACGAGCACTCGCGGATCGAAGCCGACCGCGACCTCCCGGATCTTCGAGCGGTCGACGCTCGCGAGCTTGAGGAGCGCGAGGTAGTCGGCGCTCACCGTTCCTTTGTATCCGACCAGCCGGCCCTCCCAGTCCTTCGGCGTGCGGATCGTCGAGTCCGCGCGGACCGCGTATGCCTGCTCCCCGCGCTGGCCGATCGTGGCGACACTGACCAGCGGCACGCCGGCATCCGCGACGCGCTTCATGACATCACCTGCGGAACCGGTGGAGAACTGAACCGCGCCCGTGCCGAGGAGACGGATGTGCTCGCCGGATCCGGCGGAGTGCTGGATGGTCACGTCGAGGCCCTGCGCACGGAAGTAGCCGCGCTTCTGCGCCACGTAGACACCGACGAAGGGAAGGTTCGCCTGCGCCTTGAAACCGGCCATGAAGGTCACCGTCTCGAGTGGCCTCGGCGTGGGGCTCGCGCCGATCGACGCCGCCGCGCCGGGCGCGGAACTCGGCGCGCCGCACCCGGTCGCGACGATGAAGGCGAGGAGGACGGCGAGGCGCGTCATGTCGTCATCACGATCGGGTGCCAGTGAAGCACGCGCCGCTCCGCCGCGCCCACCGCCGCGTTCGCCGCGATGCCGATCGCCGCGAGCACCAGGACCGCGCCGAAGAGCGCGGTGAGGTCGAGATTGGCGTTGGCCACGAAGATGACGCGGCCGAGGCCGCGGTCAGCACCGGTCCACTCAGCGATCACCGCGCCGATCAGCGCGAGGTTCAGGGAGATGCGCGCGCCCGAGAACAGGAACGGCAATGCGCTCGGAACGCGCAGCATCCTGAAGATCTCCGAGCGCGTGGCACCAAGCGTCTGAAGGAACGCGAGCTCCTGCGCGTCCGCGGAGCGCAGACCGACGAACGAGTTCACGAGCATCGGAAAGAACGTGATCAGCGCCGCGATCGCGATCTTCGGTCCGGTGCCGAAGCCGAACCACAGCGTGAACAGCGGCGCGACGGCCACGATCGGCGTCAGCTTTATCAGGATCGCGACCGGGAACAGGGTGCGCTCCAGAAAGCGCGATTGGGCCATGAGTGCTCCGGCGACGAAGGCGGCGGTCGTGCCGACGACGAACCCGCCGGAGGCCTCGCCGACGGTGATGGCCGCCTCGCGCCCGAACATCGCCGCGTCGGTCCAGAGCCGCGCGGCGATCGACGACGGCGAGGGGACGAGGTACGGCGGAACGTGGAACGCGCTCGTCCAGATCTCGAGCGCGACCGCGACGAGGGCGAGCGCCGCGAGCGCGACGCCCAGGTCGACGAGCGTGCGACGCGGCATCGCGGTCACGAGAGCTGCGCCCGCACGCGCTCGACGAGGTCGTGGAACGCGGGTTCGCGACGCAGGCTCGCCGACCGCGGGCGCGGGAGCGTGACCGGTACGTTCGCGACGAGGCGTGCCGGCCGGCCTGCGAGCACGGCGACGTGGTCGGCCATGAGCACCGCTTCCTGGACGTCGTGCGTGACATAGAGCACCGATCGCGGCGTCATCTGCCACATGCGGAGCAGCTCGATACGCAGGTCCTCGCGCGTGAGCTCATCCAGCGAGGCGAGCGGCTCATCCATGAGGAGCACCTCTGGATCGACCACCAGGGCGCGGGCAAGCGCGACGCGCTGCCGCATGCCGCCCGACAGCTGGTGCGGGTATGCGGTCGCGGCATCGGCCACGCCCATGCGCTCGAGCCACTGGGCCGGTGTGACGTGCCCGTTCACCCGCGTGGTCTTGTTCACCTCGAGCGGCAGTCGCACGTTCTCGAGCACGGTTCGCCAGGGGTGCAGCCGTGCGTCCTGGGCCACCAGGCCAAGGCGCTTCTGCCGCCGCGCGACCTCGGGCGCCGCGCCGAGAAGCCGCACGGTGCCCGATGTCGGCGGGATCAGGCCGGCCGCGAGCCGCAGGATCGTGGTCTTGCCGGTGCCGCTTCGCCCGACGAGGGCGACGACCTCTCCGGAGGCGACGTCGAGGTCCACATCGAGGACGACCGGTGCCGCTCCATACGTGGCGCTCACGCCGCTCAGCTGGATCGCCGCTGCCACGCTGTCGATGCTATGCGCCGGTGCGTCGACTAGCATCGCGGCGAAGCGAAAGTTCGAAAGGAGAGGGCGAGATGACCACCGTGAAGGCGGCACTCGTCCAGTGCGCCTGGACCGGCGACAAGGACTCGATGGTCGCGAGGCACGTGAAGTACATCGAGGAGGCGGCGAAACAGGGCGCGCAGGTGCTGTGCCTCCAGGAGCTCTTCTACGGACCGTACTTCTGCCAGGTCCAGGACACCAAGCACTACTCGTACACGGAGAAGATCCCCGACGGACCGACCACCAAGCTCATGCAGGAGCTCGCTCGCAAGTATCGGATGGTGCTGATCGCGCCGATGTACGAAGAGGACCAGGTGGGCCTCTACTACAACACCGCCGCGGTCATCGACGCCGACGGCAAGTACCTCGGAAAATATCGGAAGACGCACATCCCGCACGTGAACGGGTTCTGGGAGAAGTTCTACTTCCGTCCCGGCAACATGGGCTACCCGGTCTTCGACACGGCGGTCGGCAAGGTCGGCGTGTACATCTGCTACGACCGCCACTTCCCGGAAGGCGCGCGCATGCTCGGGCTGCACGGCGCCGAGCTCGTCTTCATCCCGTCCGCGACGTCGCGCGGCCTCTCGATGCATCTCTGGTTCATCGAGCAGACCGCGCACGCGATCGCGAACGGGTACTGGGTCGGGACGATCAACCGCGTCGGGCAGGAGAAGGAGTTCGGCCCGAACGACTACTACGGCTCGTCGTACTTCGCGGACCCGCGCGGCAAGATCGTCGCGCAGGCATCGGACAAGGACGAGCAGCTCCTCGTCGCGGACCTGAACATGGATCTCGTGCGCGAGGTTCGCAACACCTGGCAGTTCTACCGCGACCGCCGGCCCGACATGTACGACGACATGGTCAAGCCCTAGCGCCGTGACGCTCCCGGCGCTGAACTACATCGGTGGCGCGTGGGTGGAGTCCACCTCGCGCGAGCGCGTGCGCGACGTGAATCCGGCGCGCAGCAGCGAGTCCCTCGGCGACGCGACGGTCTCGACGCCCGCGGACGTGACGCACGCGATCGACGCCGCCGCGGCCGCGTACCAGGAGTGGCGGCGCACGCCGGCGCCGCAGCGCGGGGACATCGTGCGAAAGGCGGCCGACCTGATGGAGCGACGCCGCGTCGAGCTCGCGCGCCTCCTCACCCAGGAGGAGGGCAAGACCCTCCCCGAATCGCTTGGCGAGGTCGACCGCGCGGTCGCGAACGTGCGCTTCGCGGCGGCCCAGGGTGCGCGCCTCACCGGCGAGACGATCCCCTCCACGCAGCGCGGCACGTTCATCTACACCGTGCGCGATCCGATCGGCGTGGTCGCGTGCATCACGCCGTGGAACTTCCCCGTCGCGATCCCCGCTTGGAAGATCGCGCCGGCGCTCGTCGCCGGCAACGCCGTGGTCTTCAAGCCCGCGACACTCACGCCGCTCTGCGCGGCGCAGGTCGTGCAGTGCTTCGTCGACGGCGGCGTCCCGGACGGAGTCCTGAACATGGTGCTCGGACCGGGCGATGCGCTGTCGCGCGCGATCGTCGATGACGAGCGCGTCAAGGCGATCTCGTTCACGGGCTCGAGTGCCGTGGGGCGGCGTCTCTACGCGCAGGCCGCACAGCGCCTCTGCAAGGTGCAGCTCGAGATGGGCGGCAAGAACGCGGTGATCGTCATGGACGACGCCGACCTCGAGAAGGCGGCCGAGAGCGTCGCGGGCGGCGCGTTCGGCGCGACCGGCCAGCGTTGCACCGCCACCAGTCGCGCCGTCGTCGTGCGCTCGCGGGTGGTCGACTTCACCGAGCTGCTCGCGGCGAAGGCCGAGACCTGGCGCGCCGGCGACGGTCTCGCGGACGGCGTGCGTATGGGACCGATCGTCGACGACGCGCAGCTGCGCAAGGTGCGCGAGCGCATCGAGGCGGGCAAGCGGGAGGGCGCGCGCGTCGTGCTCGACGGCAGCACGCCGTCGAAGCCGGAGCTGAAGGCGGGCTACTTCGTCGAGCCGACGATCTTCGCCGACGTCGACCCGAACATGAGCGTCGCGCAGGAGGAGATCTTCGGCCCCGTCGTCAGCATCATCCCCGCGAACGACCTCGAGAGCGCCCTCACCGCCGCGAACTCGATCGGCTACGGCCTGTCCTCGTCCATCTACACGCGCGATCTGCGAACCGCCTTCCGCTACGCGGAGGAGTCCGAGGCGGGCATGCTGCACGTCAACCTACCGACCGTCGGCGGCGAGGCCCACGTGCCGTTCGGCGGCGTGAAGGACTCGGGCTTCGGCGACCGCGAGTGCGGGACTGCCGCGTTCGACTTTTTCACCGAGATGAGGGTCGTCTACGTCGGGTATTGATCGGCACTCCGTACTCATCGATCTCGATCGCACGGAGCGGGGCGCGGCGCTGTGGCAGCGGATCGCGCTCATCTGTGTTGGGACCGCACTGGTCGCGGCGGCGTTGCTCGCGCAGCAGCGCGGCGGCAGCGAGCCCGCGCCCACCCCGACCGCGACGCCGGTCCCGACCGGCGCGCTGCTCGGCCCGCGTACGCAGCTCGCGTCGCTCGCCCTGCCGTCCGGGGTGAGCGACGTCGAGCTCTCCGCGTTCCCCGACTGGCTTGCCAACGAGGCGCCACCGGGGTCGTTCCGCGCGGTCGTGGCCATCCGGGGCACGATGGGCCTGGTTTCGGTCGAGGGACGCACGGTGGTGAACTGGACGGAGCACGGGATCTCGTACCGCCTCGAGTCGACCGAGCGCACCGTATCCGAGCTCGTCGTCCTCGCCGAATCGCTGCGCTGACCTAGACTCCCGCGCGTTCGCCTCGGAGGGGAGCATGACGAAGACGCTCATCACCGGCGGGACCATCGTGACCGCGGCCGACAACTACAAGGGCGACGTCCTGGTCGACGGCGAGAAGATCGCCATGATCGGCAGGGGGCTGAAGGTAGCCGGCGCGAAGCGGATCGACGCGACGGGGAAGTACGTCATCCCCGGTGGCATCGACGTCCACACGCACATGGAGCTCCCGTTCGGCGGCACGTTCTCGTCGGACGACTTCGAGACCGGCACGCGGGCCGCGGCGTTCGGCGGCACGACGACCATCGTCGATTTCGCGGTGCAGGGCATGGGCGAGCCGCTCGAGAAGGCCCGTGACGGGTGGCTCAAGAAGGCTCGCGGCAAAGCCGTGATCGATTACGGGTTCCACCTGATCGTGCGCGACGTGTCGGACAAGGTCCTCCGCGAGATGGACACGATGGTCAAGGAGGGCATCTCCTCCTTCAAGCTCTTCATGGCGTACCCCGGCGTCTTCATGGTCGACGACGCCTCGATCTTCAAGGCGCTCACGCGCACCGCCGAGAACGGCGGCCTCATCTGCATGCACGCGGAGAACGGCGGCGTCATCGATGTGCTCGTGAAGCGGGCGCTCGCGAAGAAGAACACGGCGCCGAAGTGGCACGCGCTGACGCGTCCGCCCGAGGCCGAGGCCGAAGCGACGAACCGCGCCTTCCGTCTGGCGGAGATGGCTGGTGGCGTGCCGCTGTACATCGTCCACCTCTCGGCCGCGCACGCGCTGGAGCAGGTGCGGCTCTTCCGCGATCGCGGTCTGCCCGCGTACGCGGAGACCTGCCCCCAGTACCTGTTCCTTTCCGTCGACAACTACGACGAGCCCGGCTTCGACGGCGCCAAGTACGTGATGTCGCCGCCGCTGCGCGAGAAGTGGCACCAGGACGAGCTGTGGAAGGGCCTCGCGCGGAACGATCTTCAGGTGATCAGCACCGACCACTGCCCGTTCTGCATGAAGGAGGGGTTCCAGGGACAGCCCAAGCAGAAGGAGCTGGGGATCGGGGACTTCTCGAAGATCCCCAACGGCGCGCCGGGCGTCGAGACGCGGATGTACCTGACGTACGACGGCGGCGTCGTCCAGGGTCGCATCACCCTCAACCGCTGGGTCGAGGTGACGTCGACCACGCCGGCGAAGATCATGGGTATGTTCCCGAGGAAGGGCACGATCGCCGTCGGCAGCGATGCCGACATCGTCGTCTGGGATCCACGCGCCACGCACACGATCTCGGCGAAGACGCACCACATGCGCGTCGATTACAACCCCTACGAAGGGCGCAAGGTCAAGGGAAAGCCGGCGGTCGTGATGTCGCGCGGCGAGGTGATCGTGGAGAAGGACAAGTTCCTCGGACGCAAGGGGCGCGGCAGGTTCATCAAACGCGGGAGCCCGATCTTCCAGACGTGAGACCGGTCGTCTTCATCCACGGCGCATTCATGTCCGCCGAGTCATGGGGTCCGTTCATGCGGCGCTTCGAGGCTCGCGGGTACCGGTGCGTCGCGCCCGCGTGGCCCTTCCTCGATCACGGCGTAGATGATCTGCAACGGGCGACGGATCCGCGGTTCGGCAAGCTCGGCATCCGCGAGATCGTCGACAACTACGCCGCGATCATCCGCGAGTTCGAGGCTCCGCCGATCCTCGTCGGCCACTCCTTCGGTGGTCTCTTCGTCCAGATGCTCCTCGACCGGGGCATCGGCGCGGCCGGCGTCGCCATCGACCCGGCGCCGCCGAAGGGTGTCCTCCCCGGCCCGAACGCGGTGCGCGCGAGCCTGCCGGTCCTCCTCGGGTGGTCCAGCTGGAACCGCGTGCGCCGGATGTCGTTCAAAAGCTTCCAGTGGGGTTGGGTCCACACGCTGAGCGAGCCGGAGCAGCGCGCGGCCTATCAGCAGGTCATCCCGACCTCCGGCCGCCTCTTTCTCCAGGCGCTCCTCGCGCCCTTCAGCGACGTGACGAAGGTCGACTACCGCAACTCGCTGCGCGCTCCGCTTCTCATCATCGCCGGCGAGCTCGACCGCACCGTGGAAGCGCGCATGAACCGCGCGAACTTCCGTAGGTACGCACGCTCGACCGCGGTCACCGAGTACCGCGAATTTCCCGGCCGAACGCACTGGATCATCGGCCAGCCGGGCTGGGAAGAGGTCGCCGACCACGCCATGGACTGGCTGGATAAGCAGCTCGGGCCCGCTACCTAGGAGCGCGATACTTCTCCGGTGATCTACGACCTCGACGCCGGCCGGCCGGAGCGTGCGGGCCGGTCCAGCGTCCGGATGACCGCGGTGACCGTCATCGCCGTCGGCGTCGCCCTGGTGTACTTCGCCGCCCTCGCCTTCGCGCCCGGCCAGCGCGAGAGTCAGTCGCCGATCATCACGCTGTACGCGCCGGCGCTGCCGACGATGGCGCGGCCATCCTTCGTGACGCGGCCGGTCCCCGATCAGACCCTCCGGATCCCTTCGTCCGTGGCGACGGTCACGTACCGCATCACAACGCAGGGACAGACCGGTCTGGTCCGCAACGACTCCCTCGCCACGACGTACCGGCTGCACGCGAGCAACGACCTGGTCACGCTCGCGTGGCTGTCGCCGGCCGAGGCGCTGCCGTATCCATCCCCGGCCCCCGACGCCGCGCCGCTGCGCGTGCGCGGACGCGACGCGAACTGGGTCATCACCGACAACGGCATGAAGGCGATCCGCTGGCTGGAGAGCGGGATGGTGTTCGAGATGTCCTCGCGCACGCTGACCATCGCGCAGCTCGCCGACCTCGCGAACCGGCTGCGCTGACGTGATCGAGGATCTCGAAGGCGCTACGATCGAGCCGTCGCGGCGCAGGCACGTCGCTGCGCTCTCCGCGGCGACCGCCGCCGTCGCGCTGGTCCTGTTCCTCGCTCTCGTCACGCCCCGAACACCGGTGGACGCGCCATCGCTCGCGGCAACACCCGCGCCAAGCCCGACGGACGGCACGGTGGTGACGTTCGCCGCACCGGACCGTCAGTGGATCCCGGTTTCCGACCCCCGGATCTCAGAAGTGCGCGTGAACGTCGGGTCGCCGGACTACGTGACGTCGACGGTGTGCGCCGCCGGGGTCGGATCGAGCCCGCCGGTCCACTTGATGGTGCTCGATCGCACTGGGCAGCCGATGGCCGCGTACACCAGCGGGACGACCGGGCGCTTCGTTCCCCTTCCGCACGCGTATGTCGGTTCGGCCTGGCTCACGGTCCCATGCGATACATCCGATGTCTTCCCGCCGCGGATGAACCGCGCGCGCTAGTACTCTCTCCCCATGGGGAGCGGCGCCCTCGCGACCTTCCATCAGCCCACGCGCGAATGGTTCGAGAGCTCGTTCGCGGCGCCCACGCGCGCGCAGGAGCTCGCGTGGCCGGCGATCGCGTCGGGTGAGA
>DATKCP010000251.1:0-8895 GCA_035513115.1 Candidatus Limnocylindria bacterium
GCGCACTCGACGCAGCCGCGCGCTGGTGCGGCCAGCGTCTGGTCGCGGCCGGCGCGGCGTCGCGCGAGCTTCGGATCGAGGGCGCGCCCGCGCTCGTCGTCGGCGAGGCGGGCGAGGGCAAACGCACGCTCATCTGCGTCCAGCACTACGACGTGCAGCCCGCGGTCCCGCTGGACCTCTGGCGCACGCCGCCCTACGACCCCGCCGTCCGTGACGGCGCGGTCTTCGCTCGTGGTGTCGACGACAACAAAGGACACCTGCTCCTGCGCATCCAGGCCGTCGAAACGTATCGCGCGACGAGCGGCGAGCTCCCGATCCATGTGCGTTTCCTGATCGAAGGAGAGGAGGAGAGCGGCAGCCCGAACCTGGCCCGCCTGCTCGAGCTCGACGCGACTCTCACCGACGGCGACGGCGCGCTGAAGGAAGGCGGCGCCATCGACTCGGCCGGCCGGCCGCAGCTGCTCCTCGGCGGCAAGGGCATCCTTTACGTCGAGCTGCGCGTGCGATCGATGGCGCGCGATGCGCACTCGGGTGGCGCGACGCACCTGCCGAACGCGGCGTGGCGCATCGTGACCGCCCTCGACACGCTCGTCGACCGCGGCGGCCGCATCCTCATCGACGGTTTCTACGACGAAGTGCGCCCGCCGACCGACGCCGAGCGCGCCCATCTCGCTTCGCTTCCGTTCGAGTCCGACGTGGTGAAGCGCATCTACGAGATCGACTCCTTCGCCTGGGGCCGCTCCGACGCGGAGGCGCGCATGGCCTCCGTGTACGAGCCGACGTGCAACATCTGCGGCCTCGTCTCGGGGTTCACCGGCGAGGGCACGAAGACAGTCATACCGTCCGAGGCGATGGTGAAGATCGACTTCCGGCTCGTGCCGGAGCAGGACCCCGCCCGCATCCGCGCGCTGCTGCGCGCACATCTCGACCGCCGCGGGTTCGGCGACGTCGAGCTCATCGCGAAGGAGGGCACGCGGCCGTACCGCGGCCGCATCGACGATCCGCTCGTGCGCGCCGCCCAGGCGGTCGCGGAGGAGGAGATCGGAAGTCCCGCGCTGCTGATCCCCTCCTCTGGCGGAACGTCGCCGATGTGGCAGGTCTGCGGTAAGCGCTCGCTCGCGAACGTCACGCTCGGGATGGGCCATCCCGGTTCGGGCGCGCACGCTCCGAACGAGAACATCCTTCTCGACAATTACTGGAAGGCGCTGCGCGCGACCGTTTCACTCTTCCGCCGCTACGCCGATCAGGCCTGAGCGTTGGAGGGCACCATCGAGATCAAGTCGCTGCGGTGCCGCGGACGCCAAGGCACCACGCCGCACGAGCGCGCGCGGGAGCAGGACTATCTGGTTGACATCGTGGTGCGTACCGACCTCGCCGACGCCGTGCGCTCCGACGATCTCGCGTCGGCCCTGGACATCAGCCAGCTCGCGAGGGCCGTGCGCGACGCCGTGGCCGAACGTCCGCGCGCCCTGGTCGAGCGCATCACGTTCGACGTCGCGCGCACCGTCCTCGCACGGTTCCCGGCGGTCAGCGAGGCGCGCGTGCGCGTGCTGAAACCCCAGCCGAAAGGTCTCGACGCCGACGCTGAAGCGGTGGAGCTCGTGCTGCGCCGGTGATCCGCGCGCTCGTGTTCGACTTCGACGGCCTCATCCTCGAGACCGAGACGCCGTCGTACCAGACGTGGGCCGAGATCTACCGCGAGCACGGGCACGAGCTGCCGATGGATCTGTGGCACGGCTATGTCGGCAGCGACACCGGCTTCGATCCTGTCGGCCATCTCGCCGCGCTCGTCGGCGAGGGTTTGGACCGCGTGTCCACACAGGCACGGCGGGACGCCCGTAAGTCGGAGCTGATCGCCGCGCTCGATGTCATGGTCGGCGTGCGCGAGTACGTCGCCGAGGCGAAACGGATGGATCTGCTCCTCGCGGTCGCGTCGAGCTCCTCGCGTGCCTGGGTGCTGGGCCACCTCCAGCGGCTGGGCCTGCACGCGGAGTGGGACGCCGTTCGCACCCGCGACGATGTCGCGCGAACGAAGCCCGCGCCCGACCTGTATCTCGCGGCGGTGGAAGCGCTGGGCGTCGCGCCGGATGAGGCGGTCGCGTTCGAAGACTCGACGAACGGGATCGCGGCGGCGAAGGCTGCCGGTCTGCTATGTGTTGCTGTTCCCAATGCATTGACCGCCTCGATGGACCTTTCGCAGGCCGATCTCAAGCTGGTGTCGCTCGAGAGGACGCCACTCGAACAGGTGTTGTTGGCGTTGGAGCGCTGACTCGCCGACCACGACGAGCAAGTCGCGGCCGATCTCGCTCCTGGAGAACGCCGCACCGGGGGGCATGAATGGACGCGATCGTCCTCGCCGTGACGCAGGAGAACGCCGACGCGCTGCTCGACGGAAGGCGCACCGCGGATCACCGCGCCCTGCCGCCGACACGACTGCCGGCGCGCGCGTACCTCGCGGTGGTCGGCACGGCCATGGTGGTCGGTGAGTGCGTGCTCGGCGAGCGCGCTGGCCGCACCGCCAAGGGCTGGACGCTGCCCGTGACCAAGCCGCGCCGCTACCGGAGCGCGCGACCGCTCGCTCATTTCGGCTTGGCGAAAGCGCCGCGCAGTTTCAGATACGTGGAGAAGTAAGGGCGCGCGACGCGGCTAGTTGGCGGGCCGCCAGGCGAAGGTGACGTGCGTGATCAGCTGGCCGTCGGTCTCGAAGGTCCAGGTCGTGTAGTTCGCGAAATGTCCGGGCGCCCGTGTCAGGCCGCGCAGGATCACTGTCGTTCCGTCGATCTGCTGCTCGCGGATGCGCCGGATGAAAGGCGGCGCGATGCGGACCAGGCGCCGTGCACCGTCGCGGCCCTCCAGCTGGGGGTCGCCACCGGGCAGCTCGATCTGCACGTTCTCCGAGCAGACGGCCGCGGCTCGCTCCGGGTCGCGGGCTTCCAGCGCGTCCATGAAGGTCTTGGCGGCTTCCAACGGATCGGGCATAGGTGGAGTATTAGGGACGTGCGGCAACTGCGCGGGCTTGTGCCGTATGCCTTGGTCGCCGCGCTGGTCGTTGTCGCCTCGGTCGTCGCGATCGTGGTCTCCACCGCGGGCACGCCTGGCGGGCCGGCGGTGGCCGCTTCGGCGTCTCCCGCCGCGGTGGCAAGCGCCTCGCGGCCGGCGGTCACGGACCTCTCCCCGACCGGCCGGCTGGCGTACTGGCGCGCGGAGCCGAACGGCGACCATCTGCTGTGGCTCGCAAACGCCGACAACGCCCGGCGCCGCTCGGTCGCGAAGACCAGCACCCCCAGCACGATCACCAGGACGAAATGGTCCGTCGACGGGAGCGCCATCGCCTATGTCGAGGGCGGCACCCGCCTCATCGTCGTGCGCGTCGACGGCGAGACGACGATCCACACACTCGCCACCGAGCTGCGGCTCGACAACAACCGCATCGTCGATCATCGGTTCTCGCCGAGCGGCGCACGCGTTGCGGCCACCGTGCAGCGTCAGAGTGGTGGCCGGAGTGACATCTATGTCACCGGGCCCGGCCGCGCGTGGACCCGAGTCACGAGCGTCGAGGACGCGGTCGCGGGCGACTGGCTGGATGAGGACGAGCTGCTGGCGCAGACGACCGGTGGCGTGATCTCGGCGGTGCGCGCGGGCGGAATGAATGAGTTCCGCCCACTGACGGGACTCCAGGCGTCGTCGCCGGTGATCGGCGGCGACGGCCGCGTCCACTTCCTCGCCGGGCGCGTCACCCAGTTCGCCGGCGCATCGGAGACGTTCGTGTTCGCGGCGGCGGCCAACGTCTGGAGCATGACCGCCGACGGCACCGACGTGCGCCGCGAGATCACCCCACCCGACCAGGAAAGCCTGCGCCTGGATGGCACGTGGCCCGGCGGATACCTCTATCACCGCGGCACCAACCCCGCGCAGCTCGTCATCGGGTCGATCCCGATCCTCCTGCCGTCGAACGCCGGACTCATCGAACGCATCGCCGTGTCGCCGGACAAGCGCTACGCGATCGGCTTCACCGGCACGACGGTCGTCCGCGTCGACATCACACCCGCGGGTCTCGCGCCGAACGCGGTGCTCCTCCTGGGGTCGATCGACGGCGGCGACATCTGGTTCCCGCGGAGCGCTCCGCTCGCCAGGAGCGCGACGCCGCGCGCCGATTCCCCGGCGGCCCGTTACGCGTTCGCGCTCGGCGGCAACGTCTGGACGATGGGCCCCGACGGCGTGGCGTCGGTGCTCCGCGCCGGCGCGACCAACGCGCAGACCCAGCGCCGGTTCACCATCCCGGTCCCGCGGTGGTCGCCGGCCGGAGACCGCGTCCTGACGGTGGAGAGTCTGGGAACCGGGGCATCGGCGCTCCAGCTGATCCCGGTCACGATCGACCGCGCCGGCAAGGTCGCGCGCCTGACGGCGCTGTCCTCCGTCGCGCCCGCGGTCAGCTGGTCCCCCGACGGCACGCTGATCGCCGCCGTCGCGCTGCCCGCGTCGCCACAGGATCCGTCGATCCTCCAGAGCGAGCTCACCATCCGCATCGTCTCCGCGGACGGCGCGCCCGGCCAGTCGATCCCAGGCCGCGAGGTCGCGTGGAGCCGGTCCGGGATGTTCGTGCTCACGAACGGGACGATCCGCGCGAGCGATCGCGCGCGCGACGATCAAGCCGTCGAGCTGTGGACCGGCACGCAGAAGCGCGCGCTCACCACGGTCGCGCGCGTCATCGGCGATCCGCGATCGCTCGTAGGCGCGGGCACGACGCGCGGCATCACCTCCGTGAGCAACATCACGGCCTCGGCGGACGGCACGTTCGCCGCGATGCGCGTGACCTTCCTCGGCTCGACTTTGACGCCCTTCCTCGTACTGCTGCGCGCCTCCGACGGCGCGGCGACGCAGTACATCCTGGCCGACCGCATCACCGACGAGGCGTGGTCGCCGGTGCGGCCGCTCATCGGCTACACGAACACCCTCGGCGGCCAGGGCATCCCCGGCTCGGCCACCGAGGCGAAGCCGCGCGCCACGGTGCGCGATCCCTCGACGGGCGCGACGCTCGCGGAGCTCGACGGTCGCTTCGCGGGCTGGTCCCCCGACGGCGCGTGGTTCTACGTCGCGACGAGTGGCGGCCTGTACGCGCGTCCCCTCGCCGGCGGCGAGCTGGTCCGCGTCAGCAACATCGGCGTGCCGGTCAGCGTGACGAAGCCTTAGACCTTCGGCCCGAACAGCGGCGCGGTCTCGCGAAAGCGTCGGATCAGTGCGATATGGTCGTCCACCGTCGCGCATCCAGCGCCCATCGTGCTGAACTCGACGTGGCTCATGCCCATCTCCGCGAATCCCAGCGCGATGCGCGCCCATTCGTCGGGCGTGCGCTTCGCGGCGACCACGCGGCCTTCGATCGGAAATGTCGCCGGATCGCGGCCGGCGTCGCGCAGATAGCCGCGGAACGCCGCGAGACGCTCGCGACCCGCGTCGTCGGGCTGCAGGTGCGTGAACCAGCCGTCGGCGAGCCGCGCGATCCGCCGCACCGCGGGATCCGCGTTGCCGCCCATCCAGATCGGGATCGGCCGCTGTACCGGTAGCGGGTTGAGCCCCGCGCGGTCGATGCGGTGCCAGCGCCCGGCGTAGTCCACGACCTCGTTCGTGAACAGGAGCCGCAACACCTCGATCTGCTCCTCGATGCGACGTGCGCGGTCACGGAACTTCTCTCCCTGCGCGACGTACTCGACCTCGTTCCAGCCAAGGCCGACCCCGAGCCGCGTCCGACCCTTCGTGAGGACGTCGACCTCAGCAGCCTGCTTCGCCACGAGCGCCGTCTGCCGCTGCGGCAGGATGACCACCGCCGGCGCGAGCTCGAGACGCGTCGTACATGCCGCCAGGAACCCGAACAACACGAAGACCTCGTGGAACATCGAATCCGCGCTGTAGGGTCCGCGCCAATCGGGTCGCGTCGTGGTGTCCGCGCCGAGGACGTGGTCGAACGCGACCAGATGCGCGTAACCCAGATCCTCGGCCGCCTGCGCGTAGGCACGGATCTTCGCCGGATCAATACCGATCTCGAGCTGAGGGAAGACGACGCCCACGCGCACCAGCTCAAGTATCGCGTCCTCTCGTATCGTCGAGGTGTGGACGTGCAGGTCGACCGGCACGGCGGCGCGGCGCCCGACGCGAGCGCGATCGAGAAGCAGTTGCGCGCCGAGGCCCGGGACGTGTACGGATGGTCGAACGGACCGGGCGACCGTTACGAACAGCACGCGCACGCGTACCACAAGCTGCTGTACTGCACGCGCGGCTCGATCGAGTTTTTGCTCGGCGATAGGCGGACGCTGACACTGCAGCCCGGCGATCGCATGGTGCTCCCCGCCGGGACGCCGCACGCCGCGGTGGTCGGGCCCGACGGGTGCGCGTGCGTGGAAGGCAAGGTCTAAACTCGCCGACATGCGCCCGCTCGCGCGCCGGATGGGGCGGCTCGGCACCGAGACAGCGTTCGAGGTCCTCGCGCGTGCGCGGGCCCTCGAGGCGAAGGGCCGCAGCATCATCCACCTCGAGATCGGCGAGCCCGATTTCGATTCGCCGCGGTCGGTCGTCGCCGCCGGCGTCGCCTCGATCGAACGCGGCGAGACGCACTACACGCCGTCCGCTGGTATCCCCGAGCTTCGCGAGGCGGTGGCGAACTACCTGAATCGCGCGCGCGGCCTCCAGCTCGAGCCGGGTCAGGTCATCGTGACCCCGGGAGCGAAGCCGATCATGTTCTTCGCGATCCTTGCGCTCCTCGAGTCGGGTGACGAAGCGATCTACCCGGACCCCGGCTTTCCGATCTACGCGTCGATGATCTCCTTCGCGGGCGCGACGGGTGTGCCGCTCGCGCTCCGCGAGGAGAACGACTACGTCCCGGACCTCGAGGAGCTGCGCCGGCTGATCACACCGCGCACCAAGCTGCTCATCCTGAACAGCCCGCACAACCCGACCGGCGGGGTCCTGTCGCCGGAGGCGATCCGCGAGATCGCGAAGATCGCGCGCGAGCGCGATCTGTGGGTGCTGTCGGACGAGATCTACGCCGAGATCATCTACGAGGGCGAGCACCGCTCGATCGTCGCGGAGGAGGGAATGGCCGAGCGCACGATCCTTCTCGACGGCTTCAGCAAGACCTTCGCGATGACCGGTTGGCGGCTGGGGTACGGCGCGTTCCCGAAACCGCTTGTGGATCCGGTCGCGAAGCTGGTGACGAACTCGGTATCGTGTACGGCCACGTTCACGCAGCGGGCGGGCGTCGTCGCCATCTCGCAACGACCGGCGGAGGTCGACACGATGCTCGCCGAGTTCCGTCGGAGGCGCGACGCGATCGTCGCGGGCCTGAACCGCATCGAGGGCGTCACCTGCCGCCTGCCACACGGAGCGTTCTACGTGTTCCCGAACATCACCGGCCTGGGCCTGGGTGACGCCGCGACCGTCGCGAACCGCGTGTTGAACGAGGCCGGCGTCGCGGCGCTCGCCGGCACCGCGTTCGGCCCGGTCGGCGAAGGGCACCTCCGGCTCTCCTACGCGAATTCGCTCGAGAACCTGAACCTCGCGGTCGAGCGCATCGCCGACTGGGCGCGTGCCGGCCGCTCGACTCCCATACCTACCGGTCGGTAGACCAGCTCGACCGTCTCTGCGTGTCTTTGCGGCGTGGGAGTTTCTGGTGCTGCCTAGACCCCGATGCCGTCGACGATGAGGCCGACGATGTCGGTGGCGAGCTCATGAGGCTCACGCCCACCAGGTAGCGGATCGCGGCCGGTCCACGGGTCCAGCAGGTTGAGCAGCGCCTGCGCGGCGAAGGCGGTGTCCATCTGGCGGAGCTGTCCGGCGTGGACGCCATCGTCGAGGATCTGCTGGAGCGGCGCGAAGAAGTGCCGGAAGAATGCGCTGCGCGCCTGGCTGTTCTGGTCGACGGTGAGCGTCACACCTCCGTCCCGCAGCAGTCGCGGCGCGCTGCAGCGCGCGCCGATGAGATACGCGAGCGCGGAGATCAGCCGATCGCGCGAGCGACCGCCGCGACGGGCGGCGGTCTTCAGCGCGCCGCCGTGCTCCTCGAGGACGCTGCAAACGACGGCGGTGAAGAGCGCGCTCTTGTCCGCGAAGTAGTAATAGATGGTCGGCTTGGTGATCGCGGCTTCGCGGGCGATGTCGTCGAGCGACGCACCGCGCACGCCGCGCTCGCTCCACAGACGGTCGGCGGCCTGTAGCACGCGCTCGCGCGTCGATCCCGCCGGACGGCGCTTCCGCGTCGGCATCCGCGTGATTCTACCTACTGGTCGGTAACCGAGTTGCGCAGACGTTACGGCCCGGATCAGCGTGTCCGAACTTGCGGCGGCCATACGAGACCAGAACTGATCGCGCCGCGAGCGCACGACGGCACGCTTGCTGACGCCTAACTGCGAGCGCCGCGTTGCCGATCTGGTCAAAGCGCGTTTCGGTGTCGTTACGCGCCTGCCCCCCCGTGGAGCCTGACCTGCCTCCAACACACACAGCACAAAGCCCCCGAGGGGGCTCTGAAAACAGGAGGCAGCAATGCGCAAGGCCACCAGCGTTCTCACACTCGTCGTCGCCCTGGCCCTACTGGCTTTCACTGCGTCGAGCCCGGCAGCCGCCACTGGCGGCGAGAACAACAATCCGCCGGGGTTCAACGGCACGGTGAAGATCCATGTATCGCCTGGCGAGCCCGACCCCGTCCAGCGGAATCAGCCGAAGGTATGTGTACTCCACATACACGGCTTCCAATTCGACGCCAGCGCGATGGGCTGGTGGAAGATCGACTGGCAGTCGCAGGGCAGCGGTAGCGCCGCGGGCCCTGAGAACTGGGGACCTGCGGACAGCAACGGCGACTGGAAGTCGCGCGCGATCACCATTCCACCTGGCCACTACAAGCTCTCCTTC
>DATKCP010000252.1:0-6915 GCA_035513115.1 Candidatus Limnocylindria bacterium
TCGTCGATGTGCGTGGCGTCGGCTACAAGGTGTTCGTTCCCCGGCATCCGTCAGGTGACCGCGTCACGCTGCACACGCATCACGTCGTCCGCGACGACGCGCAGCAGCTCTTCGGCTTCGAGACGCGGGAGGAGCTCGCCCTCTTCGAGCTGCTCGTCACCGTGCCCGGCGTGGGGCCGAAAGCCGCCCTCTCGCTACTCTCCGTGTCGAGTCCACCAGCCCTCGCCGCCGCGATCGCCTCCGGTGACGCCGCCGCGCTCGCGCGGGCGCCCGGAGTGGGAAAGAAGACCGCGGAGCGGCTGATCGTCGAGCTCAAGGGCAAGATCGCGCGGACGGGCGCCCAGCGGGAGCCGACCGGCCTGCTGACCGAGGACGAGGCCGCGGCGGCGCTGCAGGCCCTGGGGTACAGCGCCACTGAAGCCGTGGCTGCCCTGCGCGGAGCCCCGCCGGCGGGGTCCTCCAGCACCGAGGAGCGCGTCACCGCGGCGCTGCGGTCGGCCGGGCGTGCCGGGGTCGCAGGACGGTGACGGTCGGCAAAGACATACGGATTCGCACTGGCATGGGCGCGAGCGCCATGTCACGCTATCCGCGGCCGCCGACCCGCCTGTAAGGAGTGGGAATGGGTCGATTTTGGATAGACGACTCGGGACAAGGCTTGGTGGAATACGCACTCATCATTGCGGTCATCGCGATCACCATCATCATCGCGATGATCTTTCTAAGGGACCAGCTCGCGAATCAGTTCTCGATGATCGGGAACAACCTCACCTAGAGCGGGCGGCGGCCAACGGCCCGAGGTTGCTCCTCTTTGATACTATTTCGTGACGGCTTCCGGCCGATGCACGGGAGTCGCGGGCGCCGCTGAAAGTGGGTCGACCCCCACTTTTTTTGTCGCCCAGCGACGGTTGCGGCTGATGTCTCCGGAGGCCGGGGCCGTTGGCTAATTGAAGAAGAGGGGGAGCGCCGGCGATGAACCGAGAACTCGTGACCGGTCTGGCGCAGCTCTCCGCCGAGAAGGGTCTTCCCAAAGAGGTCGTCGGCGACATCATCGCTCGAGCTCTCAAACGTGCCTACGGCGCCGAAGAGAACATCGACGTCAAAGTCGACATCACGACCGGCGCGTTCAAGGTCTACCTGCTCAAGACCGTCACCGAGAAGGTCGAAGACCCCAAGCTGCAGATCCAGCTCGACGCCGCCAAGCGGATCAAGCCGGATGTCCAGCTCGGCGACATCGTTCCGCTCGAGGAGTCGGCTGCCGCGCTGGGACGGATCGGGGCGCAGACCGCCAAGCAGGTGATCCAGCAGTCGCTGCGTGAGGCCGAGCGCGAGCAGGTCTTCGCGGAATACGCCGACCGCGAGGGCGACATCATCAATGGCCAGATCAGCCGCTTCGAAGCCGGCTCCGCGATCATGGAGCTAGGCAAGGCAGAGGCGATTCTTCCGCGTGCCGACCAGGCTCCGCACGAGCGGTACTTCATCGGCCAGCACCGCAAGGTCGTTGTCGTCGAGGTGCGGCGGACGCTGCGCGGCCCGCAGATCATGGTCAGCCGCTCGCACAAGAATCTCGTCAAGCGTCTGTTCGAGCTCGAGGTCCCTGAGATCTACCACGGTCAGGTCGAGATCCTCGGCATCGCGCGCGAAGCGGGGTCTCGCACGAAGATCGCGGTCCGCGCGCGCCAGCCCGGCATCGACGCGCGCGGCGCGTGCATCGGTCAGCGCGGGCTGCGGGTGCAGGCCATCGTGAACGAGCTCGGCGGCGAGAAGATCGACATCATCGAGTGGAACGAGAAACCGGAGCAGTACGTCGCCAACGCTCTCGAGCCGGCCCACGTCGTTCGCGTCGACATCGTCGCCGATGACAAGACCGCGTACGTCGTGGTCCCCGACCGGCAGCTGTCGCTGGCGATCGGCAAGGAAGGGCAGAACGCGCGGCTCGCCGCGAAGCTCACGGGCTGGCGGATCGACATCCGCAGCGAGTCAGAGGTGCGAGCCGAACTCGAGCCGGAGCTCGAGCCGGAGCCGGTCGCGGTAACCGTCGAGGCGGCGACACCGGTCGAGGAAGACGCCGAGCCGAGTCACGATCTCATTGCCGAGGTCGAGGCCGAGTCCGCGATGGCGGACGAGGAGGAGCTGGATGAAGAAGACCGAGCGCTCCTCGGAGCCAAGAAGAAGAAGGAACGTCGCTAGCGCGGCGCCGGAGGACGCGGGGGGTCCTCGGGGCGACCACCGGGGGGCTTCGCCCCCCGAGAACCCCCCACGGGGCCGTCTACCGCAGCGGACGTGCGTGGCCTGCCACACCGTTCGCGCGAAGCGGGAGCTCGTGCGTATCGTTCGATCTCCCGCGGGTGAGCTGACGGTGGACCTTCGTGGCAAAGCCCCCGGACGGGGCGCGTACCTGGACCCGGATCAGGCCTGTCTCGACCGGGGACTGCGCGACGGGGCGCTGGCGAAAGCGCTCGAGATCCCGGTCGACGCCGTCACGGCGGAGCGACTCGCGGTAGAACTAGGCGAAGCAGCCCGCGTACGACAGAAGGAGACCGCGTAATTGCCCAAAGCACGACCACGGCGTTTCCCGCCACAGCGAGGCCCCCGCCCGCGCGGCCGTAGGCCGCAGCGCCCGCAGCCGGTCGTCGCACCGGTCGAACAGGCCGCGCCGGCCGTGGCGGTGGTCGAGGGACGCCCACCGGTCATCATCCCGAAGCAGGTCTCCGTGCGGGAGCTCGCGACCCTTCTCGACGTCAGCATCGTCGACCTCATGCGCGCTCTGGTGAACATGGGCACGATGGCGTCGATCAACACGACGATCGACTTCGATACCGCGAGCCTCGTCTCGACCGAGCTCGGTATCGAGACGAAGGCCGAAGAAGAAGCCGCCCCCGTCGTCGAGGACACCGAAGCCGAGATCGCGCCGCTCAAGCTGGATCTCTGGACCGAGGACGACGCGAGCAAGCTGAAGCCACGCCCTCCGGTCATCACGATCCTCGGCCACGTCGACCACGGAAAGACGAGCCTCCTCGATGCGATCCGCACGACCAACGTCACCGCGCGCGAGGCGGGCGGCATCACGCAGCACATCGGCGCGTACCAGATCGAATACAAGGACCGCAAGGTCACGTTCCTTGACACGCCGGGTCACGAGGCGTTCACCGCGATGCGGGCGCGCGGCGCGCAGATCACCGACGTCGCGGTCCTCGTCGTGGCGGCCGACGACGGCGTGCAGCCCCAGACGGTCGAGGCGATCTCGCACGTGAAAGCGGCGGGCGTGCCGATCGTCGTCGCGCTCAACAAGATCGACAAGGCCGACGCGAACCCGGATCAGGTCAAGGCCCAGCTCGCGGAGCATGGCGTGACGATCGAGGAGTACGGCGGCGATACGCCGCTCGTCGCCGTGTCGGCGCGCACCAAGGCGGGTCTCGACGACCTGCTGGAGACCGTCCTGCTCGTCGCGGACGTCGCCGAGCTCACCGCCAACCCCGATCGTCCCGCCGGCGGCCGCGTCGTCGAGGCGCATCTCGACACCAAGCGCGGTCCGGTCGCGACCGTGCTCGTTCAGACCGGGACGCTCGAGCGTGGCGACCTGGTCGTCGCCGGCATCAGCTACGGACGGATCAAGGCGATGACCGACGACAAGGGAAAGCCCGTCGGGCGTGCCGAGCCGTCCCGACCGGTCGAGATCCTCGGCCTGCCGGATGTGCCCGAGGCCGGCGAGGTATTCCGCGCCGTCGCGGACGAGAAGACCGCAAAGGCTCTCGTCGCGGCGAACGTGCGGGAGCGCGCGGGAGCCGGCACGGCGGACAAGCCCGCGACGCTCGACGAGATGTTCGCGCAGGTCAAGGAGGGCAAGGCCAAGGAGCTCAAGCTCGTCCTCAAGGCCGACGTCCAGGGCTCGCTCGAGGCGATCAAGGGCGCCCTCGCGAAGATCCCGCAGGAAGAGGTCGGTATGCAGGTGATCCACGACGCCGTCGGAGACATCACCGAGTCCGACCTGACCCTGGCCGCGGCCTCCAGCGCCGTCGTCCTCGGCTTCAACACGAAGATGGAAGCGCCGGCCAAGCGCGTCGCCGATCAGACGAACGTCGACGTACGCATGTACAAGGTCATCTACGAGCTGCTGGATGACGTCCAGAAGGCCCTCACCGGGATGCTCGAGCCGGTGATGGTCGAGACGGTGATCGGACATGCCGAGGTGCGGCAGATCTTCACCGCCGGCAAGACGACCATCGCGGGCTGCGGCGTGCTCGACGGGGTCATGCGCCGCGGCGCGCAGACCCGCCTGCTGCGTGGAGGCGAGGCCGTGTTCGATGGCCGCATCGAGTCACTGCGCCGCGTGAAAGACGATGTGCGCGAGGTGGCGGCCGGTCTCGAGTGCGGCATCACGCTAGACACGAACGACATCCAGGTCGGCGACGTCATCGAGGCGTACACCGTCCAGCCAAAGCCGAGGTAGTCAGGCGTGGCCTACAAGCGAGCGGACCGCGTCAACGCGCTGCTGCAGCGCGAGCTTGGCATGATCATCAGCGAGGAGCTGCGCGACCCGCGCATCGCGTTCGCGACGGTGACCGGCGTCGAGATCACATCCGACCTCCGCACGGCGAAGGTCCATGTGAGCGTTCTCGGCGACGAGGACCAGGTGAAGTCGACGATCACCGCGCTCAACGAGGCGCGTCCCTACCTGCGGCACGAGATCGGTGAGCGCACCGAGCTTCGCTACGTGCCCGACCTGACCTTCGTCTCCGACCAGACCGCCGAGCGCGCGGCCCGCATCGCCACGCTTCTGCGGGAGGCGCGAGAGCGCGAGGGGCGTTCATGAAGGAGGTCGTGGACGCGCTGCGCGGCGCGAAGAGCGTCGCGATCGTCTCGCACCGCGATCCGGATCCGGACACGATCGGCTCCGGGATCGCCCTCGGCCTCGCGCTCGACGCCCTCGGCAAGCGCGTGACACTGCACTGCGCCGACCCGGTGCCGGAGCACGCGCGTTTCCTCACGGGTGCGGACCGGTACCGCACCGACCCGCCGCCCGCCACGGTCGACGCCATCGTCACGGTCGACTTCGGCTCCGTGGAGCGCGCCAAATTCGCGCTGCCGGCCGGCCCCACTCTCGTGAACATCGATCATCACGCCTCGAACGACCTCTTCGGCGCCGTCAATCTCGTCGACGTCTCGTCCGCGGCCACCGCGGAGCTCGTATCGCGCGTGATCGACGCGCTGGACGTGAAGTGGACGGCGGACATGGCGACCGCCGCGCTCATCGGCATCATGACCGACACCGGCTCGTTCCAGTTCCCGTCCACCGACGCACGGGCCCTGGAGCGTGCCGCGAAACTGCGCGAAGCGGGCGCCGACCTCCAGGCGATCACGTACAACGCCTTCCGGAACAAGCGCTTCCAGGCGCTAAGGCTGTGGGGCTTCGCGTTCGCGAAGATGCGACGCGAGCACGGTGGGGAGCTCGTCTGGACGCACGTTACGCGCGAGGATTTCAGGACAGCAGAAGCGCTCGACGAGGACATCTCGGGACTGGTCGAGCAAGTCGCCCGCTCGAGCGGGATGCGCGTCGCGCTGCTGTTCAACGAGCACGACGCGGGAACGATCAAGATCTCGTGCCGCACCTCCGCGTGGTCACCGTCGGTCGACGCGTCGGCGCTGATGGCGCGGTTCGGCGGCGGCGGCCACGTGCGCGCGGCCGGCGCGCTCGTCACCGGGAACGTGGCCGACGTCGAGGGTGCGGTCCGGCGCGCGGCGCGCGAGGCGCTGGCGGCCGCCCGCGTGGCGCGGCCGCTCCCTGAAGGGATCAGCTGACCGCCGGCATCCTCGCGATCGACAAGCCCGAGGGCTGGACCTCGCACGACGTCGTCGCGGTCGCTCGCGGCATCCTCGGTGTCCGGCGCGTTGGTCATGCGGGCACGCTCGACCCGCTCGCGACGGGCCTGCTGGCGCTGCTGGTCGGCGAGACCACGCGCGCGACCGAGCGCTTGCACACCGCCCCCAAGGTGTACGACGCGCTCGTGCGCTTCGGGAGCGAGACGGCGACCGACGACCGGGAAGGCGTCACGACGCGCAGCGCGGCGCCGCCGGCCGGTGCCCGGGACGTCGACGCGGCCCTCGCTCCATTACGCGGCGCGATCCGGCAGGTGCCGCCGGCGTACGCGGCCGTGAAAGTCGGGGGCCGCACCGCGTACTCCCGCGCGCGGAGCGGCGAGACGGTCGAACTCGCGGCGCGCGAGGTGCAGGTCCATCGGCTGGAGATGACAGAGTGGAGTCCGCCCGACGCGCGCCTGCTGATCGTGTGCGGCAGCGGTACGTATGTCCGCTCGATCGCGCGCGACCTTGGACGCTGCCTCGGATCGGCGGCTCATCTCGCAGGGCTCCGGCGCCTGGCGATCGGCGCTCTCGACGTCTCCGATGCGATCGGCATCGAGATACTGCGCCGCTCCGGCCGCGAAGCCGCCGTCGCGAGACTGCGCGTCATGGACGACTCCATCCTCCTGCTCCCGCGGCGCTATCTGGACGATCCCGCCGATGGACTCGTTACCGCAGGGGAAGACGCGTGATCAAGACCGCTGAGCGCTGGGCCCTCGGCGCCCTCCAGGCCTGGCGCGGGCTATCGCTCGACGCGAAGGTCGTGAGCGCGGTCGGGACCGTGAACTGGCTACTGCTGTTCGGGAGTCACACGACCGTCGCCGCCACGCGCGACGTGCCCCTCTGGCAGCTGTTCCCGTTCGGCGCGGACATCCTGTTCCTCATCGCCTGCGGCGTCCTGCCCATCGCATACGCGGTGCGCGATCACCGCTCCGGGGCGGCGTTCACGCCACGCCAACGAGCGGTGCACGTCGCGTCCATCGTCGCGGTCTTCGTGATCGTGCCGACGCTCGCGTCGCTCGTGCTGCGAGAAACGGGGAAGACGTACACGTACATCCA
>DATKCP010000253.1:0-3572 GCA_035513115.1 Candidatus Limnocylindria bacterium
TCGAACCGGCCCCAACGTTGATGCGCGTCGCTCCGGGGACCGAGCCGGACGTCGATGACGCTCTCGACGACGTCGGAGTCGTAATCGAAGCGCGTCAGATGCTCGACGCGGACCTTCACTGTTGCTGCTGTTGGGCGGCCATGAGCATCGCCGCGCGCGCCACCCCAACGAGCCGGCTGGACTGGGGCTCGTCGCGCAGGTATGTGGCGACGAGCTCATCCGACACCTGCGCGATCGAACCCTGTACCCCGGACAGGAACTCCTCGAGGCCCCGTTCGAAGATCTCATCGACCGCCGCGTGCTCCACGTCGGTGCGCACGCGCCCGAGCGTTCGCACCGCCGGTCCCGGGTCGTTCTTCGCCGCGGTCCGGAGATCCGCCACCGCCTCCAGCGCTTCTTCGGCCGCGCCGAACGCGAATCGCACCGACTGCGGGAAGACCGGATTGAGAAGAAGGAACTCAACGACCCGAGCGGGTTCGACGCGCAGCGAGTAGAAGCGCGCGTACGCCTCAGCGGATCCGCACGAGCGCAGCACCGCAAGCCAGCGGACCATGTCCGCATCCGACGTCTCATCAGCGTCGCGCGGCACGAGAAGATGCGCCTGCCGGCGGAGCAGACGCACGACGCCGTCCGCGCGCTCCAGGTAAGTGCCGAGGCTCAAGAAGTGCCAGGGCTCATCGTGCGCCAGGGTCGACCCCGCGAGTCCCTGCACGTGCTGCAGCCGCTCCCGGACCTGGCGCTGGAACGAAACGCTGTCACGCTGCGCCGATCGCTGACGTGTCGGCACGGCGAGCGACTGATGCAGTGTGTTGAGCTCCTCCCACATCTCGCTCGAGATCGACTCGCGGACGCCGCGAGCGAGGTCGCGTGCGTGTCGCACGCAGGAGATCAGCGAGTCGGGGTTCAGGCGATCCGACAGCAGGTAGAAGGACACGTCCTCCGCGGAAAGGTCCACCGCACCGACTAGCGGTCCCCAGAAGTCGCTCTCCTCGACGCCGACGTCGAGCTCCAAATGACGTGTAACCTCGATGAGGCGCGAGACGGCGATGCCGCGCTCGACGTAGCGCGCCATCCAGTACAGGTCGTCCGCGACGCGCGCGAGCATCTAGCCGAGCACCCAGGTGTCTTTCGCGCCGCCACCCTGCGACGAGTTCACGACGAGCGATCCGGCTCGAAGCGCCACGCGGGTGAGACCGCCCGGCGTCACACGGATCTCCTTTCCGAAGAGCACGTACGGTCGCAGGTCGACGTGCCGGCCCTCGAGCGACCCCTGGCTCCAGCTGGGATGGCGTGACAGGGCGAGGGTCGGCTGGGCGATGTACCCGCGCGGGTCCGCCAGGATCCGGCGTCGGTATTCCTCGTGGTCGGCTTTCGGCGCGTGCGGACCGATGAGCATCCCGTAGCCGCCGCTCGCGTTGACAGACTTCACCACCAGCTCGGCGATGTGCTCGAGGATGTACGCGCGCTCGGTCGGGTCCGCCGCGACGTACGTCTTCACGTTCGGGATGATCTCGTCCTCACCGAGGTAGTACTTGATGATGGTGGGGACGTAGGCGTAGATCGCCTTGTCGTCGGCGACGCCGGTGCCGAGCGCGTTCGCCAGACCGACGCGGCCCATGCGGTACGTGGCGAGGAGACCCGGGACGCCGAGGAACGAGTCGCGGCGGAACGCAAGGGGATCGAGGAAGTCGTCGTCGACGCGGCGGTAGATGACGTCGACGCGCTCCCGACCGCTCGTCGTGCGCATGTACACAGTCCCGTCGTCCACGAAAAGGTCCGAGCCCTGCACCATCTCGATACCCATGGCCTTCGCGAGGAAGGCGTGCTCGAAGAACGCGGAGTTGTGCACACCGGGTGTGAGCAGCACCACGGTGGCTGCCTCGGCGATCGGGGGCGCCGTTTCGCGTAGAACGCTGAGGAGATCCTGGGGATAGCCCTCGACCGGCCGGATCGGGTAGTCGGCGAAGATCTGCGGCCACACGCGCTTGAGCACGCGGCGGTTCTCGACGACGTACGAGACGCCCGAGGGGACGCGAAGATTGTCCTCGAGCACAAGGAACTCGCCGCGGTGGTCGCGCACGAGGTCGCTTCCGACGACGTGCGTATACACCCCGAGCGGCGGCTCGACCGAACGTACTTCGCGGCGATAGCCGCGTGCCCCGAGGATGAGCTCGGGCGGAATGAGGCCACTCGTGAGGATCTTCCCCTCGTGGTAGATGTCGTGAAGGAAGAGGTTGAGCGCGCGCACGCGCTGCTCGAGCCCGCGCTCGATGCGCTTCCACTCCTCGGGCAGGATGATCCGCGGGATGAGATCGAACGGCATGATCTTCTCGACGCCGCTCGGATCCTGGTTCACCGCGAACGTGATGCCGCGCGCCTGAAAGCTGAGGTCCGCAGCGCGCTGACGCCGGGTGACCTCGTCCGCGGAAAGCGTTTCGAGCCGCCGCGCGAGCGCGGCGTAGTGCGGGCGCACGACTCCGGGCGCCGAGAACATCTCGTCCCAGAACGCAGTCGGGTCGTAGGTCGCCAGCGGCGAGCTCTGCGTGATCACTCGACGCCCTGCGGGGTGGGCGTGCTCAGGTCCACGATCTCCGCGTGCTTCGTGGATGCGAGCCTCCCGAGCGCCGGACCGCCGTACGTGCCCGATGTCGGGCTGACGTCGGCGAAATCGCGACCGGTCGCGACTGTGATGTAGTCCATCCGCGTGCGCCTGTGGTGCGTGGGGTCGTACCCGATGACCTCCACCTCGCCCGGCATGTCCGCGCGTGCGAGCAGCACCTCCACCCACGCGTGGGGCGCCCCCTCGCCGAGTAAGTGACCAGAGACGTAGCGGCACGGGATGTCCAGGAGTCGGAGGAGCGCGAGCATGATGTGCGCGAAGTCCTGGCACACCCCTTTCTGGAAGTGCAGGGCCATGGCCGCCGGCGTCGTGTATCCGGTCACGCCGTATTGATAGGTGATGCTGCCGGACGCCCAGTTGTGCGCGCTCTCCGCGCGGGCGCGCGGGTCGTCGGATGAGCGGAAGATTTCCTGCGCCGCATCCCGCAAGCTTTCGTTCGGCGCCGTCAGCGCGGTGGGCTGTAGATACCGGCTTAGGCGGCCATCGGCCTTCCACGGCGCGGGTCGCTTTCCGTTCGACTTTGTGGCGTCGCGCTCCACCTGGAAGGTCGCTTCAAAGTCGACCGCGTGCGACACGCGTGGTACAGAGACGTTCGCGACGCGGTTACCGAACCCGTCGCCGATCCAGGTGACCTCGGCCTCGCCTTCGTACCCGCGGATCGCGAGATCGTGCTCGAGGACTCGCTGATCTCCGTCCTGCCGTGGCGGGATCATGATCAGTCGCTGCTTGATGTCCCACACCGGCACGCTGTAGGTGTAGCGGTAATGCTGGCGGACGCGGTACACGGCACGGGTCACGCGCGACCAGTCGGTCACCGTTCGGGGTGGGCGGCCGCCTCTTGGCGGTCGGCATCTTCTTCCACCGGCGGTCCGCCCGGCCGCTCAGCGGTGATCTCATCAGACCAGACCACGAACTTCGCGAGCCGCGCCGACCCGAATGCGGTCGAAAGCGC
>DATKCP010000254.1:0-6159 GCA_035513115.1 Candidatus Limnocylindria bacterium
TCGGGTCGTCACCACGCTGAATCGAGCGACGCGTGCCCTGCAGGGGCTCGCGTCGTACGCACGGTACGGGTACGTCCTCGCGGTCACAACGATGGTCTCAGCCCTCGGCGCCGCGGCGGCGTACTACTTCGAGCGCGACACACCTGGCGGCATCCGCGATCTCGGCGACGCCACGTGGTGGGCGGTCACGACGCTCACCACGATCAACAGCGGGCTCGACCCGGTTACGTTCGAGGGTCGTGCGGTCGGCATGTTCCTGCGGCTGTTCGGCCTGGGGCTAAGCGGCTACCTCACGGCGACGATCGCGGTCTACCTCCTTGGGCCGACATCTCGCGAACGCGAGATCGCCGGATTGCGGGACGAGGTCCGGCAGTTGAGGGAGTGGCTCGAGCGGCGGTGAGCGGCGGCGGAACCTGCGTCTGTTCTCCTGCACTGGAGCGGCAAATGCGCGAGAAGTCCGCAAGACCTTCATTGCGCGTTCGAATCCCGCCGTCGCCTCTCGCTAGGCCTGCGCCTGTATCTCCGCGATCCTCGTGGCGAGCTCCTGTTCCAAGCGCTCGTGCTCCGCCTGCGCCGCTGCGAGGTCCTCCTTCGCGGCCCTCACATCTTCCTGCTGCTGCATCGCGCGCTGCGCGCCTCGCGCCGTCGTCGTGGCGCGGCCCATCGAGGTTCGGCTGATCTTGCGTCCGAGCAGCGCGTCAAGGATCGTCGCGCCAGCGGAGATCGCCGTCTGCATCTTCGCACCGTGGGCTTGGCCCTCCTCGCGCTGCACGACCTGCTCCGCGTTGCGCACCTTCTCTCCAAGCCTGCGCAGCTTTGGGGCGTACTGCGCGCGAAGCTTCTCGACCGCCGCGTCGCGCCGCTCCCGGGACTTCTGGTCGGACTCCGCGGCAGCATCGCTCGCTGAGCCCGCCGTTCCGGATCGCGCCCTGACGGCCTCGCGCGTGACCGCGGGCCGCTTTCCGTCCATGAGCTTCTTGATCTGGTCGCGGGTGAGCGGCCCGCGCAGGTAGCTCATCGCCCACCGTGACTCGAACACGACCGGCCCGTCCTCGTGAACGTTGTTCATCAGGAAGATTCGCTGCGACAGCCCGGACAGGATTTCGTCGGCCCTCCGTCTGTCGAACTGGGCGTGTGCCGCGGCGGAGACGCTTTCGAGGCCCTCGAGCACGCGGGCCTTGTCGCGCTCGGTCTGAAGCCGGCCCAGGAGCCACGTCCCCGTGTTCGCGAGGCCCTTGTAGTCGAGGTCGACCGGGTTCTGCGTCGCGAGGACGATCCCAAGGCCGTATGCGCGCGCCTGTTTGAGCAGGGTCAGCAGCGGCCGCTTCGACGGCGGCTCGGCCACGGGTGGGAAGTAGCCAAAGATCTCGTCCATGTAGAGCAGCGCGCGCAGGCTCGTCGTTCCGGACTGCGCCCGCACCCAGTCGAGGACCTGGTTGAGCAGGAGAGAGACGAAGAACATCCGCTCGGCCTCCGAGAGATGCGCGATCGAGATGATCGCCACGCGCGGCTTGCCGCTTTCAGCCCGCAGCAGCTGCCCCACGTCGAGCGGCGCCCCCTCGAGCCAGGCGTTGAAGCCGGGAGAGGCAAGGAGGTTGTTCATCTTCACCGCGAGCTGCGCGCGCTCCTTCTCCGGATAGAAGGACTCGAGGTCCATGGCGCCGACGCGCGCCATCGGCGGCTTCTGGATCTGCCCGATCAGCGCCGCGAGGTCGAGGTCCTCGCCCGCGTTCCATGCGTTGGTCAGCAGGTTCGCGATGAGGACATGCTCGCGACTTTGGATCGGATCGGCCGCGACGCCGAGCAGCCCCAGGACGCTGCTCGCGGTCGTCGTGACGCGGTCCCGCAGCAGCTCGCTGTCCTCGCGCACGGCCTGCGCCGGTGCGGCGAACGACGTGAGGATCGAGATCGGGATGCCTGCGCTCGAGCCTGGTGTATAGATCGCGAAGTCCGCGGCGTCCTTCAGTCGCTGGATGCGGTCGCCGTCCTCACCCCAGCTCGCAAGACCGTCCTTCCACAGCTTGGCCTGCTGTGCGGCGTACTCGTCCGGCGAGAGGGACTTGGCCCGAGCGTCGTCCTCATTGATCCAGGGCCGGAAGTCCTCTGGCCGCAGGTCGGGGAAGGTGAGCATCAGATTCGTGAGGTCGCCCTTCGGGTCGATCGCGATCGCAGGCACGCCGTCGAGCGCCGCCTCCTCGAGGAGCGCGATGCAGAGGCCCGTCTTGCCGCTGCCGGTCATGCCGACGCAGACGGCGTGGGTAACCAGGTCTTTGGAGTCGTAGAGGATGAGGCCCGGCCGAGCAGTCTTGGTGACCGGGTCGTACGGGCGGCCGAGGTAGAACGCGCCGAGCTTCTCGAACTGCTCCGTCGCCGGGATGGTCCTGCTGTCCATGTTGATAGACCTCCGTCATGCCCCTGGGGAGCGCCAGAGTCTAGAGTCTGCCGCGATGCGCAGGCTTGTCGCGGTCGTCGTCCTTCTCGCACTCGGACTCTCGCTGCTCGCCGCACCGGCGGGCGCCGCGACGCCGGTCACCTCGCGGCTGCAGCTGCGCGGTCACCTGCCCGATCTCGGCGAGCGCCCGGCGATGCGCGTATTCCAGACGCAGGCCGCATACGACAGCTTCCGCACGAGCCTCGGCGAGGCGAACGTGTTCCCGGCCACGGAGAACATGTTCATGAGCTTCGACCGGGACATCCTCGCCCTCTACTCGCGCGGGAACGACACGGGCGGTCGGTGCTTGCGCACGGGCCCGAACGCGACACTCGACGGTGACACCGCCACGCTCGACCTTCAGTTCGAATCAGGCACCTGCGGGGCACCGATCAGCGCGCACTACCCGTTCATCCTCGTGGCGCTGGCGCGTACCGCTGCCGACGGCAGCTCGTGGGTCACGCCGGCACGACAGGTCTGCGCGTCGGCTCCGGGCGTAAGCGATTCGCGCGCGTGCGCCTCGCTGGGGACGAGCACCACGACGCCGTCGCCCGCACCGACCGCCGTCGCCAGCCCGAGCCCGACGGCCGCCGCGAGCCCGACGCCGACCGCTACGGCCACACGCACCGCCACGGCCACGACGGCCGCGCCGACGACCGCCGCGCCAGCGACCGCCGCGCCCACCGCGACCGTGACCGCAGCTCCGACGCGATCACCCGTGGCCGTCGCCAGCCCTACCGGAGTCGCGAGCGCATCGCCTCAGCCGGTCGCGGGCGGAGACAACACCGACTTCCTCCTGACGGCTGGACTCATCGGCCTCGGCGTTCTCATCGGCATCACGATCATGGCGGCGCGCCGACCGCGCCGGTCGATACGGAGGATCCCGTGACGACAAGAGTTAGTCGAGGCGATAGAGGGGACGGCCTCCGCGCTTCTCGAACCTCGTCGACGCTACGACGGTCTCACCTTTGGTCACGGCGATGACGTACGTGCCCGGCGGGTAGCGATCGACGATCTCCGCGAAGTGCGCGCCCTGAGGCGACACGGTGATCTCTTCATGCTCCTCGAAGCGCCGTCCTACGACGCGCAGCGTCAGCCTCTCCTCGGACCCGAAGCCGTAGAGGAGATATCCGACGCCGTGACCGGCCTGGGGGCCCGCCGTCGTGACGATGGCGGGGCCGGCGGGCACGCCGTCCGCGAACCGAGCCGCGAGGCCCGTAACGAATGAATCGAACGACCGGCCGGTGAGCGAGGCATACGCGCGCGCGACATCCTCGCCGCGCCGCAGGCGCTCGTAGAGGCGCGCGATCGGCTGCGCGCCTCCGATGTCCTCTCGCAGCAGCTCCGTCGCCCGCGCCGCTTCCTGGTACTTGTAGTAGCCGGCCCAGCTCGTGAGGGAGTTCCACTGACCCTGCGAGACGAGCGTCGGCAGCGGCAGCAACGTCTTCGTGGCGACCATCGATGCGGCCTCGTAGCGCACGCGCACCAGCCGCCACTCGCCGCCGGGGATCAGCGCCTCCGCCAGGCGCGCCTGCCCCTCGTTGAGCCAGGCCGGCACGAGATCGCAGCGCGGCGCACAGGCCTCCAGCGCCACGAAGTGCGTGAGCTCGTGGCGGATGGCCGCGATGGGCCGCCGCTCGCGCACCGCGTCCCAGTTGACGAGGATCGTCCGGAGGCCGGGCTCGAAGAACGCGACCGAGTTCTCGGCCACGAATGCGGCGGTCGCGCCGGTGTACCCGAAGGCGTGGACCAGGCCGGCGGTGTAGCTCGCGGTCGTCGCGAACACGCGGATCACCGGCCGGCCACGCAGCGTCCAGGCGAAGTCGTGCAGCACCGCCGTGACGTCGTCCTGCACCTGCGCCGACAGCCGGCGCGCGTCGTCCTCGGCGATGCCGCGCTCGACCGCGACCTCGGTGCCGGCGACGCACAGCGCGTCGAGCTCGACGGGACCGATCCGCCGCTCGGGCGCCGCGCAGCGCGGAAGTGGCGGGGTGGGCGACGCGCTCGGCTCCGGCGGGCCGGGTGTCGGTGACGATGTCGGTTCGGCGGCGACTGCGGTCGCCGGCGCGGGCGTCGGAGCTTCCGACGGCTCCGGGCCAACGGCCACACAGGACTGCGCCGCGAGGGCGGCGAACGCGAGTGCGAGCGCGGTGCGCACCTCAGTCCGCGGGCGCGGAGAGGAAGATCGATGCGCCGAGGCGCTCGGCGTACTGCGGTCGGAAGCGCTCGACGTTGTACTGGCGCGACACATCCACTCGGCGCGGTCCGAGCGTCGGATCGGGAAGCGTGGTGTGGACGAAATTGCCGCCCCGGATCGCGACCATGCGCCCCGAGGCGCCGTCGCGGATGAGATCGACGGCGATGTTGGCAAAGGTGATCGCGACGGTCTGATCGAGGGCGTCGGGATCGCCGCTGCGGAGGTCGTAGGTGAGCTCGCTCGCGAGGGTCTCCTCGCCGGATCGCTTGCGGATCTCGTCGGCCAGCGTCTCCGCCACATTCGCCTTGCGGCGATGTCCAAAGGCGTCGGCGGGCCCGTACTCCGGGATGGTGCCGCCCTGCCAGATCGCGCCCTCGGCCGCGATGACGAAGGCGTAGCGGGAGGGGTTGTTGCGCTTGTCCTCGACGAGGACCTCGATGAGTCGATCCAGATCGAACGGCGACTCGGGTATCAGGCAGCGCGCCGACGTCACGTATGCGGCGTGCAACGCGCTGAAGCCCGCGTCGCGTCCGAAGATGCGGAAGACGCCGATCCGCTCGTGCGACCCGAGCGTGGTCCGCTGCCGGTCGATGAGCTCCTTTGCGCGCGTGATCGCGGTGGAAAAGCCGATGCAGTACTCCGTGCCCTGGACGTCGTTGTCCATCGTCTTCGGGACGGCGATGAGCGGGACACCCGCACGCGCGAGCGTCTCCGAGTACGACAGCGTGTCGTCGCCGCCGATCGTGACCAGATAGTCGAGACCGAGCGAGGCGATGTTGCGGAGCACGAGCGGTGTGAGGTCGTACACGCCGTCCGCGGCGGCGAGACTTTCACGCGCCTGCTCGTCGATGAACGGCGGCAAGCGCTTCTCGCTCATCCTGCCTGGATTCGTGCGCGAGGTGTGCAGGATCGTGCCGCCGGTCCGGTCGATGGCGCGCGTGTTGGCGCGGTCGAGCGGGCGGACGTACTCCGGATCGGGCTCGCGGCCGGGACGCATGTGCGTGAGACCCTGCCAACCGCGACGGATGCCGAGCACCTCGTAGCCCAGCTCCGTCGACCGGTACACGACGCTCTTGATGACCGGGTTCAGTCCGGGGACGTCGCCCCCGCCGGTGAGGATGCCGATGCGGCGCTTCATACGCCAATGCTAGACATGGAACGGCGCGCCCTGGACGGGGGCGCGCCGTTCACCTCGCGGGGAGGGGGAGAGGAACTACTTGTAGGCGGCGAACTTGGACCAGAACTCCCCAGGCGTGAGCCGCGACTCCTTGATGGCCTTGGGGCAGATGCTGTTGATCTTCTCGGCGAGCGCGGTGAGCTCGTAGACCGCCTTCTTGCCGCTCATCTGCGAGCGAAGCTCGACGCACGCCTTCATCGCCTCGGTCAAGACCGCGGTGCCGGCCTTCTTGTCGGCCGTCGCCAGCTTGCTGGCCGTCGCTCCCTGGTCGGTCCCGTAGGGCGATGCGAGGCCGTCCGCGAGGCGCGCCACCTCATGGTCGTCGAGACCGGTGGCCACGATGAATCTGCGGCA
>DATKCP010000255.1:0-2097 GCA_035513115.1 Candidatus Limnocylindria bacterium
TTCAGGATCAGCTCCTCGGTCTCGAGGCCCTCGTCCTCGATGACCGGAAGGTCGACGCTAGCCACCCTTCGCGATCTTCTCGCGGAGCCGGAGCACGCCTTCGGTGAGCGCCTCGGGGCGCGGCGGGCAGCCCGGCACGTACACATCGACGGGGACGACGGTGTCGACGCCCTGGAGCGTCGCGTAGCTGTCCCAGAACTCTCCGCCCGATGATGCGCAGTTACCCATCGCGATGACCCACTTGGGCTCCGGCATCTGCTCGTAGAGGCGGCGCAGGCGGGGAGCCATCTTGTGGGTCACCGTGCCCGCCACGATCATCACGTCGGCCTGGCGCGGACTCGAGCGGAACACCTCCGCTCCGAAGCGCGAGAGGTCGTGGTGGGACGCCGCGGTCGCCATCATCTCGATGGCGCAGCAGGCGAGGCCGTAGCCGAGCGGCCAGGGGCTGCGCGAGCGCGCCCAGTTGACGAGGTTGTTGACGGTGGTGAAGACGACGTTGTCCTCGTCCGCGATCACGCTCTCCCGCGTCGGGAACTCTTCGCTGCCGAGGCCGGCCTGCGACGTTTGCGGTCGTCGCTGGATCACGTCCTGCTCGAAGTCGATCGGTACTCCCGCCCGCTCGGCGGGACGTTCTTCCTGCACGGGCATCGAGGTCAAGTCTAAAGAGTTCTACCCCGGCTGCACGGCCCGCTTCAGCAGCGCGACGAGCGCATCATGCACGTCCGGAGCGCTCGCGACGATGTGCGGGTGACCCGAGCGTGCCTGCGGCAACTCGGTCACGCGTCCGCCCGCCTCACGCACGATGAGCGCACCGGCCATCCAGTCCCAGAGCTTGTCCACGGATTCGAAGTACCCGTCCCAGCGTCCAGCGCCGACCCACGAGAGATCGAGCGCGGCCGAACCGTAGCGCCGGATGTCCCGGACCTCGCCGAGCACGCGCGTGAGGATGCGCGCCTGCTCCTGCCGGTCATCTTTGACATACGCGAAGCCGGTCGCGACGAGTGCGCTGGCGAGATCGGAGACGGCGGTCGTGCGCAGCGCGCGCGACCCGTCCCCGCGCGCGACCCGCGCGCCCGCGCCGCGCTCGGCGCTGAAGAGCTCGTCGCGGACGGGGTCGTACACGACGCCCGCGATCGCGCCCTCCGCGTCGGCCAGGCAGATCACCACGGACCAGTGCGGCACCCCGTAGAGGTAGTTGATCGTTCCGTCAAGCGGATCGATGTACCACGTGCGACCCGAGCCTCCGCGCTCGAGCGATCCCTCCTCGGCGACGATGGCGTCCTCCGGGAAGGCCCAGCGGATGGCGGAGACGATCACGGTCTCCGACTCGCGGTCGGCATCGGATACGAGGTCGGTGTGGCTCGACTTCGCGTCGACGCCCGTTGCCTCCACCTCGAAGCTCTCCATCAGCTGCCTGCCGGCCGCGCGTGCCGCGTCGAGCGCGACGGCCATCGGCTCCGGCATCAGCGCTCCTGTGCCAGCCGGCCCTCGACCCGGGGGCTGACCGGCGAGTGCGCCGCGATGTACGCCGCGACAACGTCGACCTCCACATCGCCATAGATGACGTTCCCGCCCTTCGCGAAGCCGGTGTGCCCGTCGCCGCCGAGAAGGAGGTAGTCGATCGTCGCGACGCGGTAGGTGCGCGTCGCGGCGAGCGGCACGCCGCCGATGGTGATGCTCGTCACGCAGTTCGGGGCGCCGCCGTCGAAGCGGAACGAGACGACGACGCCCGACATGTGAAGCCTGCCGGCCACGCACGCCGCTCGACCGACGACCGCGGCAAGGTCGGCGCCCGTCAGATCGACGCTCACCACGGTGTTCGAGAACGGCAGCGCCTCGTAGAGCTGGCCGTACGTGAGCTCGCCCGCGGCGAGCGACGCGCGGACGCCCGCCATGTTGTAGAAGGCGATGTCCGTCCGCCAACCCTGTTGCCTCCCGTAGTCGACGAAGGCATCGGTGATGAGGTTGCCGAAGCCGCTCTCCTCGCGGACGTTGCTGAGTGGCTCGGTCGTGCGACCGACGACGCGCGAGGTGTACTTTTCGGCGTCGGCGCGGCGCTCGTCGACGAGCTTCGCGATCTCCGGATCCGGCGTGACG
>DATKCP010000256.1:0-5889 GCA_035513115.1 Candidatus Limnocylindria bacterium
GCTGAAGCGAGTACACGCGACGGATCGCGTCGATGAGTTCATCAGCGGAGAACGGCTTGACCAAGTAAAAGATGCACGCGTAGCGCCGCGGTTTCGATCAAACCTCCGCGTCAACGCGTCGACGCAGCAGCTCACTGATACCTAGGTAACCGATCTGGCGCAGCGCCGCGTGCCGCGGCTCGGGTCCGCCGGCGTCGTGCGCGAGCTCTTCGCGAACCGCCTCGGCGATAGCCGCGAAGCCCCGTCCGCCGGTCGCCGCGGTCGCGGCCATGCGCTCGGCGAGCCGCTCCGCGTCGGCGTGACGGCGCCGGACGACGGCGACCAGCGCCCACTCCGCGGACGCGTCGATCGAGGGAGCCGGTGGTAGCTCGCCGATCGTCTCGCTGGTGAAAAGCAGCGCAAGGTCCTTCGCCACCTGCAGCAGCTGACGGAACGGCAGGTCCAACGCGTTGATCTGCCTGACCTGCGCGCGCGCCTCCTCCGTCCTGCCTCGCGCACCGTGCGCGAGGCCGCCGTACGCCAGCACCAGTGCGGCCATCCCACAAAACTTCGTTCCGGGCGACTCCGATATGAGACGCGCGACGTTGGCCGCCCCGCCCTCGAGCGCGTTCCAGTCGCCCCGCACCAGCGCAGCGAATCCCGCGAGGGCCGCTGCGTGCGAGCGCAGGTGCGGCCCCATTGGACGGGCCAGGGACGCTGCCTCGTCCGCGATCTCCTCGAGTGCGGCGACATCGCCGCGCACGAAGGCGATCGATGAGCGGGCACTCAGCAGCTCGAGCCGGTCGACCTCGCTGTCCACGATCCTGAGGCGCTCGATGCGCTCGAGCAGGCGCTCAGACTCGCCCACGTCGCAACGCTGCGCGGCGTCGTCGAAAAGGTATCCCAGCACCTGCCGCTGCGTCGCAGGATCACCACTCGCGTCCGCTTCGACCACCGCCTCGTCGAGCGCGCTGGCGTCGTACATCCCGTCGCCCATGGGTTCCCGCTTGAGCGAGCGGTTCAGCAGCGCGATCGCGACGAGACGGCGATCGCCGCTGGCCCGTGCGGCCGCCTCTGCCTCCTCGACGAGCACGCTGATCTCGGCGACGTCCGGGTAGCGGTGGAAGGCCCCCCAACGCGTGCGGATCTTCAGCGGCGCGGGATAGAAGTCGGCCGGAACGGTGCCCGCCTCGCGGTACGCGGCCCGCGCCAACCGGTAGTGCTCCCAGGACTCGTCCGCCAGATACGTGGCGGCATACGCGTCGCCGAGCGAATGCTCCGCGACCGCGCGCTCGCTCGCGTTCTGCGCCAGCGCGAGCGCGCGCTTGAGCAGCTCCGTCGCCCGATCGACCGCGAACAGCGCGACGTGGTGGCGTCCCGCAGCGAGATGGGCGAGGTGGCCCTCTCGCCGCATTGCCGGGAGCTGTGGCTCGTTCTCCCAGACCCAGTCGGCGTCGGGCGGTCGCAGCGCGGCCCACCAGTGATGCGCGAGCACCTCGGCGTCTTCGGGATGCGCCAGCTCGCGCGCGTAGCGCGCGTGCAGCCGCATGCGGTCGGCCAGTAGCAGGCGTCCGTACGCGACGTCGCGCAGGAGCGAGTGATGGAAGCGAAACCGCCGGTCCACCTGGTCGAGGTAGTGAAGGTCGACGAGCCGGCGAAGGGAACGGCTCGTCGTCGCAGGATCGCGGCCCGCCAACACCGCTGCATCTTCCGCCTCGAACGTCTCGCCCACGACCGCTCCGTGGGCGAGCACGGCCCGCTCGACGGGGTCGAGCTCGTCGAGACGCGCGCCGAGCGCCCCTTGAAGCGTGACCGGCAGCTCGTCCGATGACCCTCGCGCGAGCTCGACGATGAAAAGGGGGTTGCCCGCCGCGCGCTCCACGGGCCGATCGGTCGAGCCCGCGTGACGCGCCAGCTCGCGGGCCTCCTCCTCGTCCAGGCCCTCGAGCTCGATGAAGAACCGGTCGCCGCTCGGACGAATGCCGGCCGCCTCGGCGAACTCGGGCCGCGCGGTCGCGATCACCAGCACCGGGACACCGGAGCGGCTGATGCGGTCGACGAGGCGCACGACGTCCGGCGCAGCCCAGTGCACGTCCTCCATCCACAGGACGACCGTGCCGCGGGCCGCCAGGCCGCGCAGGTAGCGCGTCCACGCATTGACGATCTCGTCATTACGCTCGTCGGTGCCGAGCGCCGTGAGCAGTGCGCTGCTGCGCAACCCCGCGGAGTGCGCAAGCACTTCGGCGATGCGAGCGCGTTCGGTGCGCTCCTCGACCACGTCGGCCACCACGTCCTCGAGCTCGTCATCGGCGCGCGTGCCCAGTAGAAGCTCGCGCACCGGTGCTAGGGTGCCGACCTCTCCGCCCGGCCGGCAGCGCGCCTGCGCGAGCTCGATCGCGCCAAGACTCGCGACGAATTCACCGACCAGCCGGGTCTTTCCCTGGCCAGGCGGCCCGCTCACGAGCGCAAGGACAGACCGGCCCCGCTGTGCGCGGCCGTGTGCGATACGCAGGAGCTCGAGCTCGCCGTCGCGGCCGACGAACGGAAGGTCTCTGCGGGTGGTGCCGTCGACATCGCGGAGCTCGTTGATCTCGAGCCGGCCGATGCCTTTGAGCTCCACATTCCCGAGGGGCGTAAAGGTCGCTGCATCGGTCGCCGCCTCGCGCGCAACGGGCCCGACGAGCACCTGGCCCGGTTCGGCGCGCTGCTGCAGCCGCGCGGCGATGTTCACGACCGCGCCGACGCTCAGTTGCTGACGTGTCGTCTCCGCTGCGGTGAGGTCGACGATCGCCTCCCCCGTCTCGACACCGATACGGACCGCGAATGGGATGTCCGAGTTCGCGCGCGAGAGCGCCCAGTCGCGCGCGCCGGCAGCGGCGCGCAGCGCACGCACGGGATCGTCTGAGTGCGCGACCGGCGAGCCGAAGATGGCGTAGATCGCGTCGCCGACGTACTTTTCGACCGTCCCGCCCTCCCGCTCGATGAGACCGCGTAGCGCGGCGAACGCGGCGTCGAGCGAGGCTTTGAGGCGCTCGGGGCCGAGCGAAACGGTCAGCTCGGTCGAGCCGACGACATCGATGAAGAGGCAGGTGACCAGGCGGCGCTCTTCTCGTCGTGCCATCGCAGGAAGCCTACTGGCCGCGCCGCACCGCTAGAATCCGGCGCGGTCCGTGGCGCCGCCCGCTTCCTCCCGATGGCGGCCGCGAAAATACGCGCCGGTGTGAGCGAGTGCACTGAGGAGGTGCGTCGCCCAGCACGCGCGAGTGTCAGTGGAATAAGGGAGGGGGATATCAATGGCAGCACGTACGGCCGCCGCGTCCGGCGGCCAGGACTGGATCGAGCGGCAATTCAAGGTCCGCGCGTCCGGGTCCACGATCGGCACCGAGATCCGAGGTGGGGTCACCAACTACCTCGTCATGTCCTACATCCTCGTGGTGAACGCGATCATCCTTTCGAGCGCCGGCATTCCGTTCGCGGCGGTGGTCGCGGCGACGGCGCTCATGGCCGCACTCTTCTGCGGGGCCATGGCGCTCTACACCAACTACCCGTACGCCGGCGCTGCGGGTCTCGGGATCAACGCCGTCGTGGCCTTCGGTCTCGTCCAGGGCGCCGGCCTCTCATGGCAGGGCGCGATGGGCGTGGTCGTGCTCGAAGGTCTCGCCATCTGCATCCTCATGGCGCTCGGCGTCCGACGCATGCTGCTCGACGCCGTTCCCGTTCCGATCAAGCTCGGCATCGGTGCCGGGATCGGCGCGTTCATCTTCGCCATCGGCGTTTTCAACGGCGGCCTCGCGGTCGCAACCGGCAACCCGTCCAACCCCATCGGCCTTGGCAACCTCGCGACCGGGACAGCGATCGTGACCCTCGGCGGGCTGCTCCTCACGACGCTCCTCTACTCGCGCAACGTGAAAGGCTCACTGATCCTCGGGATCATCGGCGCCACCGTGATCGGCGTCCTGGTGAACGCGGCCACGGCCGGCGCGGCGTACGCCGCTCTTCCTGGGGTCGCCGTCATGCCTCAGACGCTGCTCGCCACGCCTGACTTCTCGACGATCGGCGCCGTCTTCACGAGCGGCGCGAACGGCATCGCGCTCCTCGAGGTGTTCCGGCTCGGCTTCTTCGTCGCGATCCTCACGGTCTTCGCGCTCATGCTGTCCGACTTCTTCGACACCGCCGGCACGGTCGTGTCGGTCGCGTCGGAAGGCGGCTGGCTGAAGAAAGACGGGACCATCGAGCGTGCCGACCGCGTCTTCTGGGTCGACTCCCTGGGCGCGTTCTTCGGCGGGATCTTCGGCACCTCGAGCAACACGACGTACATCGAGTCCGGCGCCGGAGTCGCCGAGGGCGCCAAGACGGGCCTCGCGAGCCTCGTGACCGCGGTCCTCTTCCTCGCGTCCATCTTCCTCGCGCCCATCGCGGGCATCGTGCCGCCGCAGGCGACCGCTCCCGCGCTGATGCTCATCGGCTGGTTCATGTTCCGGCCGATCCTCGACCTCAACAAGGTTGGGAACATCGACTTCGCGACCGGGTTCGCCGTGCTGCTCACGATGTTCGTCATGCCGCTCACGTACTCGATCACGAACGGCGTGGGCGCCGGCTTCATCGCGTACTCGCTGCTCAAGCTCGCGGCCGGCAAGAGCAAGGACGTCGGCCTCCCGATGTGGGCTGCGACGATCGCGTTCGCGATCTACTTCGCGGATCCGTGGCTACGTCAGTTCCTGCCCCAGTGACCTGATCCGTCCGGCACCTTTCGGACAAACGCAGGAGCCCCGCCGGTGGCGGGGCTCCTGTCACGTCCGGATGCGGATCAGCGGCTGCGCAGTTTCGACAGCAGCCGGAGAATCTCGATGTACAGCCAGATGAGCGTGACGAGCAGCCCGAACGCCCCGTACCACTCCATGTACTTGGGCGCGCTCGCCGCGGCGCCGTGCTCGATGAAGTCGAAGTCGAGGACGAGATTGAGCGCGGCGACGATGATCACGGCGACGCTGACACCGATCCCGAGGAGCCCCGCGCCGAAGATCGCCTCGTGGAGAAAACCGACCTGCACGCCGACCAGACCCAGGACGAACTGCCCGAGATAGACGACGAAGATCGCGCCCGTCGCGGCCGCCACGCCCAGCCTGAAGTTGTCTGTCACCTTGATGAGGCCGGAGCGATAGGCCGCCAGCAGCGCGAACAGCGTGCCGAAAGTCAGCGACACCGCGGGTAGGACGATGCCCGGATACGCGGCCTCCATCACCAGCGAGATCGCGCCGACGAACAGGCCCTCGAGCAGCGCATAGACCGGGGCGGTGATCGGCGCCCACTCCTTGCGGAACACGGTCACCAGGGCGACCACGAGCCCGCCGATCGCGCCCAGCAGCATGAGGCCGTAGAGGGCGCTCTCCTCAGCCACCACCGCGCCCGCGACGCCGACGATGAGCAGCAGGAACAAGACGTAGGTCTTGTTCACGGTGCCCTCGATCGTCATGCCCTCGCCTTCGGCGGCGACGGGGAATCCCTTGAACGTGGATTCCTTCAGGACCGGATTGCCCGAACGGTTGCCGATGATCTGTCTCACCCTGCCACTCCTCCACGCGCCAGCGCTGCGGGTGATTCTCGCAGACGCTGTACGCCGCGTACCAGGCCGAAGCAGCCGGAAAGCATCATCGCGCCGTGCGGCGCCGCGAAGTACCAGCCGAGTGGCGCGGCCATGGCGCGGTTGGGTCCGGTGACCGCGACGAAGGAGAAGGGCCCGGCGGCGTGATACCGATCGTCCAGCACCAGCGCGCCGTGCCCATCGTCGTCGAAGACCTCGTCGTGCGTGATCGTGCCGGCCACCAGACGCGCGATGAGGCGCTCCAGCTTCTTCGTGTCCATCGCTTCGGTGTGGTGCTCCATCACGCCGAAGAGCTCCTCGCCGCGGAC
>DATKCP010000257.1:0-13751 GCA_035513115.1 Candidatus Limnocylindria bacterium
CGCGAGCTCATCACCGAGGTCCAGAGCACTCGCGAAGGGCTCCACGAGATCCGCATGGAGGCGCTCATGGCGATCCACGCGAAGGCCAAGGAGTACCTCGAGCTCTGCCTCAACGGAACGCTGTCCACGCTGGACGGCCAGACCTTCGTCACCGTGGAGCAGGACGTCGTCGACACCTCGCACCTGCTCTATGAGTACCGCTCCATCGTGGACAAGGCCATGGTGGACATGCAGGAGTTCTTCGACGCGGCGAAGACCGACCTCGAGACGCTCTCGACGAGCACCGGCGCGACGCCCGGCGGTAAGCCGGAGGGCGCCGGAAAGCCGGAGGGCGCCGGTAAGCCGGAGGGCGCCGGCAAGCCGGAGGGCGCCGGCAAGCCGTAAGGTCCCGCGATCCTGAGTTACCGGAGCCGGCCCGCAGGGGCCGGCTCCTCTCTTTCCACCGACCCCCTCACCGGCGCGGCAGAAGGTCTTCTCCAGGACGCAACGGCCGGGATGACCGCGAGCGCGAGGACGAGCCAGATACGTCCCGGTGGCTGCGTCCAGAGGTAGTGGTCGAAGAGCAGCAGCGGGAACAGCGTCCCGGCCGCCAGCGCCGCCCCGCGACCACCCGGGTCGGTGCGCCTCCATGCCGCGGCAACGAGCGTGACGGTGAGCGCGAACCACGCGAGCACACCCAGCGGTCCGAGCTCCGCCAACGTGATGAGGAAGACGTTGTGCGCGGGCTCTCCGACGGCGAATCCCTGCCGCTGCTCCGCGATGAGGATGTTGCCCGCGCCCACAGGCGTGCCCTGCGCGACCACCGACCACGCGGCGTCGTCGTAGATCTGACGCTGCGAGAGTGAGTTCGCTTCGGGGAACGCATCGAGCTGTGTCGCGCGCGCGCCCGACAGGATCAAGCCGACTGCGACGAGTGCGGCAAGCACGGCTCGGGATCGGAGCTGCCGTCCGATCCACGCCGGGATGTCGCGCCAGGCGACCGCCGTGACGACCCACGTCACCGTCGCCAGCGAGACCGCCAGCCACGCGCTGCGTGAGAACGTCAGCGCCAGGGCGGTGACGCCGGCGAGCTGCGCGAAGCGCGTGAGCCGCGAAGGGTCGGCGCGCAGCGAAAGCACCACGAGCGCGACCGCCAGAAAGATGGCGAGGATGTTCGGATGCGGGAAGCTGCCATACGCGCGAAGCCAGCGCTCCACGCCGGGAAGGACCGCGACCACGGCGACGCTGTCGTCGACGGCGAACTCTCTCGCCCAGCCGTTGAAGAGCGCGCCGGCCGGCGCGGTCGACTGGGTGACCGCCTGCCAGGCCGCGAGCGCGGCCTGCGCGATGACGGTGATGGAGAGGAACCGCCAGAACGTTTTACCTCGCCCGGTGAGGATGAGGTCGCCGGCGGCGATCGCGAAGAGCGCCAGCACGGCAAGGTGCGCCGCGACCGCGAGTGCGATGACCTGGTCAATCGCCGTGAAGGCGCTCACCGCCGCGGCGATGCTCAGCGCGCCGATCCCGAGCGGCGCGAGGCTCGCACGCGCCGACATCCCGCCGCCCGCCGCGAGCGCCACGAGCCACGCGAGGCCGGTCAGAGCGACGAGCGCATCCGCCGGATAGAGCAGGACGGCCCGGTACTGATGCCAGATGTCGTCAGCGTCGGCGACGTACAGGGTCGCGAAGAGTCCGATACCGAGAGAGGCGGGCACGCACGCGAGGCAGACCGACGCGAGCCGCGAGGCGGCGGTCGCTAACCGCGAGTTGAGAGCGGCGCGCGCTCCGGCGCGAGGCGCGACGGCTTCCAGTCGGTCCTCCCTCCACGGACGAGCGATGCGCGGCGCTGCCGGACCACGACGAGCGCGATGACCGTCACCAGCAGCGTCAGCGGCACCGTACCCCACATGACTCCGAGTGGGTCCGGTGTGCCGAAGGCGCGCTCCGAGGGGGCGACAGGTGGTGCGGCGGGGTTCTCCCAGATCTCGATGCCGCCGACCAGACTCTCGACGCGGCGGAAGCCCGCCTCGGCAAGATAGGGGTCGTACTTGGGCTCGGCGACGAAGGCCCAGCGGATGCCGTGCCTGTCCGCGGAAGCGAGCGCGCGCCGGAGCTGAGCGCCGGAGGGATCCCACCAGAGCGCGTAGTCGAGCATGCCGATGCCGCTCGCCTGCAGCTCGGGGACGGCGCGCGCGGTGAAGTAGGGGCCGTCGATCGTCGTCGCGCGGGTCATGTAACTCAGACGCGTCGCGGCGTCACCGAAACCGAAGGTCTGGTAGCGCCAGTCCGCGCGGTTGTCGACGCCCAGGAACGCCGCGAGCGGACGCAGGTCGTGCTGTCGCGGCAGCGTGCCGAGCAGGGTCGCGGAATCGATCGCGGCGAAAGCCGCGAGCGCCACGAACACGGCGGCGACCGTCGCGCGTGACGCGAGCCTGCCGTCCCCCATCGCCCGATGCACCGTCAGCCCGGCCAGGGGCAGTAGGAAGACGCTGCTCCACAGGGCGAAGCGGTCGTAGGTGAGCCACTCCCAGCCCGGGCCGAAGACAAGCGAAGGCAGCTCCGTGGTCCCACCGAGCCCGAGCACGCCAAGAGGGACCGCCGCGGCGGCGAGGACGAGCGTTCGCGGACTCGTGGCGAGACGGAGTCCGGCCAGCGCGAGCGCCGGGAGCACGCCGTACATGCCCCAGAAGAAGAGAGACCGCGCGTCAGCGTCGGCAAGGAAGTTCGCGCGACTCAGGTGAGGGATCACGACCTGCTGTGGCGCGGTCTGCTGCCAGATCCAGAAGGGGAGCGCCGCGAACGCGCCCGCGAGCGCTATGGCCGCCATCGCCGCGAGCGCGCGCCGGATCCGCGGCCGGAGCTCGCGCCGGCGCACGCGCGCGACGAAGGTCGCGAGCAGCGCGACCGGCATGAGGAGTACGGGAGTCGCGTGGTGCGCGGTGAATGCCAGGCCACCCAGGGCCACGACGACGAGCAGCGTGGTGCGCTCCCCGCGCTCGACGAACCGCAGCCACTCGGTGGCCAGCACGAGCGTGAGCGCGAGCGCGACGAGGGTCGGAAGCTGACCGAAGGTATGCCCGGTGAGCGCGAACGCCGGCAGGAAGACGGAGACGATGGCCGTCGTGCCCGCGACATCATCGGCAACGAAGGCCCGCGCGAACCGCCATACCGCGAGCGGCAGGGCCACGAGCGTGGCGAGCAGCACGGCGCCGAACGCGATCTCGACGCCGGTGATCGCGCCCAGCGCGGCGATGAGCTGATGGACCAGCGGTGGGTACGAGCCCACCGAGAATCCTCCGAACCACCGCGGATCCCACAGTCCGAACGGCGACTGCAGGTAATGATCGGCAAAGAACTCGTGCGTGCCGGCGTCGTAGCTGTAGCGGTAGAAGCCGGCGAGCACGAGTGGGCCGTGGAAGCAGAGCGCCAGCCACAGCGCGATCGCCAGGCGGCGCGGGCCGATCATGCGTCGATCACGGTCTCGGCCGCGAGCACCCGGGATGAGTGTGGCTCCGGGGCGGCGGACGGAACGCGCCCACGGTTCCCGAACGCGGCCAGGTAGGCATCGACGGTCCGCCGCGGCGGCAAACGGTCCAGCGACCGGTGGTTGTGTCGCACGAGCGAGTCGCGGCGAGACCGATCATCGAGGAGACCGCGGAGCGCGTCGGACAGTGCGGCCGCGTCTCCCGCGCGGTACCACTCGAGCGCGAGGTCCTCCTCGCGCGCGAGCGCGCGAAAGTCCGGAAGGTCGCTCACCAGGACGGCGCGACCGTGGGCCACGGCCCTGTGGATGACACCCGACGAACCGGTCGATGCGCGCGCCGGCACGACGACGACCGTCGCTCCCGCGAAGAGCGCCGGCAGCTCCGCCCGAGGCACGTACCCGCGCCACGAGCCGCCGAGATCGTGAACAGTGCGGCACCGGTCCATGAACCCGGGGTACCGCGGATTGTCCGCACCCGCCACGACCAGCCGCAGACCGGGCCGCGTGGCGCGAAGGTGCGCGACCGCGCGGGCCACAAGGCCCGGATCCTTGTGCGGCCCGAACGTGCCGAACACCAGGACGGTCTCTTCCGCAGGCTCGTCCACGCGCTCGAAACGCTCGGACACGGGATGCGCGACGTGCGTAACGTTGCGCGCGCCCATGCGCCGAGCGAGATGCTCTCGGTACCGGTCGAGCGTGACGACCACCGAGTCCGCGCGCAGCAGCGCTCGCAGAACGATCGCGCTCGCCAGCCGGCCGCGCACGCGACCGATCCCGAGGGTCGCCAGGTCGGCCATCGCCGGAAGCTCGTGCAGCGTCACCACGGTGCGGCGTCCGCGGAGGCGGGCGGCGAGCGGCGCGATCATCGCGGTCACCGCGGACGGCCTGGTGCCGAACATCGTGAGCCCGAGGTTGAACCATACGACGTCCGCGTCGCTCCGTGCGATCGCGCGATCCAGGGTGATGCCGATGTTGGCGCGGTCCCGCTCCCACACGCGAAGGATCTCCACGCGCCGGGTCGCCTCGCGCTCCGCGGCGCCGCGAGCGCGGTCGGCGAGCACGGTGACGTGCTCGACGCGAGGATCGCGCGCGAACTGCTCGACCAGGAACGCGCCGTAGTCGGCGACGCCCGTGACCGTCGGCGGGAACGACGTGACCGCACAGATCCTCATCGCTCGCGTCGCCCCGTGGCAGGCCAGACCGTCGCGGCGACGAGAACGAGGACGACGATGTTGGCAAGGAGCGAAACGAGGCTCAGTGCCGCCGAGTCCACGTTCACGGGGGGCGAGCCGCGCGATTGGTACAACGAGATGACCGACGGGACGAAGACGAACCACATGAGACACGCGAGCAAGATGCCGCGCGCGACGGCCGGCGCGGCCCGCAGCCAGGCCTCCGGTCGGCGACTCAACTTACGATGCATCTGGCGTGACGGACTTCACCACGATCGCCGAAGCATTCTCGCGCACGGCCGAGCGGTACGACCGATTCGCCGAGGACCATCCGCATCAGGCCCGCATGCGTGACAAGGTGTACGCGCATCTGACCCGCCACCTGGCGCCGGGCGCTCGCATCCTCGAGCTGAACGCGGGCACCGGGACCGACGCCGTGCACCTCGCTCATGAGGGCTTCCGCGTGCACGCGACCGACATCGCGCCGGGCATGTTGAAGCGGCTGCGCGACAAGGTCGATCGTGAGGGACTCCGTGAGCGAATCTCGGTCCAAGAGTGTTCGTTCACGGACCTCGATCGGATCACTGGCGGGCCCTACGACGCGGTGTTCTCCGACCTCGGCGGGCTGAACTGCATTCCGGACCTCACGCCTATCGTGCGGTCGCTTCCTCGTGTGTTGCGGCCCGGTGGCGTCGTGACCTGGGTCCTGATGCCGCCGGTATGCCTGTGGGAGCTCGCCCTGATCTTGACGGGACGCGTCCGACTGGCGCTGCGGCGACTCGCGCCACGCGGAACGCGCGCGCACCTCGAGGGTCTGTACTTCACCGTGCACTACTTCACGCCCCCGAAGGTGCGGCGCGCGTTCGGCGCGCAGTACCGGCTGCTGGAGATCGAGGGCCTGTCCGTCATCACGCCGACGGCCGAGAGCAAGAATCTCGCGAAGCGTCATCGCACCGTATACCGCGCCCTGGCCTGGCTCGACGACCGCCTGGCGGGCGTGCCGCCGTGGCGGGGGTGGGGCGACTACTTCATCATCTCGCTCCGCTACGAGCCGTGAGCTATCCGGTCCATCCCGAGAAGCACCGCCTGCCGGCGCTCCTCACCGCCGAGCAGATGATCGAGTTCCGTCGCGCCCACGGTCTGCGCGAAGCGCACGCACCGGAAGGCATCGTGCTCTGCCTGTATCGCGGTGTCATGAAGCGCTTCGGCTGGAAATACCGCGCGCGGCGCATCGACGGTTTCCAGGCGGACCTCTACGTGACCGAGCGTCGCGGCCGGCGCGTCGGCGTCGTCGGGAACTTCGGCATCGGCGCGCCGGCCGCGACCAATCTCGCGGAGGAGCTCATCGCCTGGGGCGCGAAGCATCTGGTGATCCTGTCGCTGGCGGGGGGCATACAGCCAGACCTCGCGCCGGGCAGCCTTGTTCTCTGCGACCGCGCGATCCGCGACGAGGGCACCTCGTACCACTACCTCGCGCCGGCGCGCGACGTCGCCGCCTCCGCGGAGCTCGTGGCGGCGCTGTCGAAGGCGCTCGATGCTCGAGGGCTCGCACACGTCACCGGCGCGACGTGGAGCACCGACGCGCCGTACCGCGAGACGCGGGAGGAGGCGACCTCCTATCAGCGCGAGGGCGTGAAGGCGGTCGACATGGAGAGCGCCGGTGTCTTCGCCGCGGCGCAGGTGCGCGGCGTGAGCGCGGCGTCGGTGCTGGTCGTGGGAGACAGCCTGGCCGGTCCGCGCTGGTCCGCACCACCTGACATGCGAGCCCTTCACCGCAAGATCGAGACGCTTCTCGACACGCTGATGGAGGTCCTTCGCGACGTATCCTGATTGGATCGGATCACGTGCCGGCGTACTCGTTCTCGGGGTCGCGCTGATCGTGGGCGCGGGGTGCTCATCCAGCGTGGAGTCGCCGCGCGGTCAGCCGGTGCTGCATCCGAATCTCGACGACGCGCTCGCGAGCGGATTCGCGCCACTCGTCGGCCGCGCGCCATACGCGACGCGGCTCTGGCTCGACGGCGCCGCGGGCTTCACCGCCCGATGGGACACGGACGGCGACGGATCCATCGACGCGTCCGGTGTCGGGCCGCAGACCGCGCGCTTCACGCGGCCCGGCGTGTATCAGCCGAGCGTGACGCTCTCGGCCCACGGGCAACCCGACATCACGTTGCGCCAGCGCATCGTCGTGCTGGATGACGCGCCCGCGCCGAGCGAGCCTGGGCGGTATGGCGTGAACCAGGATCTGGGCTGGGATCCGCCGGAGCAGATCCCGTCCCAGATCGCGCTGATGACGGACGCCGGCGTCGAGTGGGTCCGCCTTCCGGTGCGCTGGCAGTGGCTCGAGCCGCAGCGCGGTGGCTACCTGTGGGAGCGCTACGAGGGCGTCGTCGACCAGGCGCGCGGGGCCGGACTGAAGATGCTGGCCGTGCTCGGCGGGACGCCGCTCTGGTCCAGCGGCGTCGATCGACGAGCGCTGCCGCGCGGCGTCGACTGGGACAGCTTCGAGCCGCGCGAGACGAGCGACTTCGCGGCGTACGTCTACCGCGTCGTCGATCGGTTCAGCGGCCGCATCAGCGCGTACGAGCTCATGAACGAGCCGAACTCTCCGGTCCATTGGAACCCGCGGCCGAACGCGACTCGCTTCATCGAGCTCCTGTGCGCCGGGTACCTCGCCGCGAAGTACGCGGATCCGGACGCGGTCATCGTCACCGGCGGTCTCAACGGCAATGGCCTGACCCTCGGGTGGGAGGCCCCGGAGTCGCGCGACTTCCTGAAAGCGATCTACTCGGGGCAGGGCGCGCGCTGCTTCGACGTGATGGCGATCCATCCATTCGCGCATCCGACGGAGGACGGCATCGTCGTGCTCCAGTCGTGGATCGACCAGACGAGACGCTTCATGGCCGCGCAGGGCGATCGTCGGGAGCTCTGGCTCACCGAGGCCGGGTGGAGCAGCGGCAGCTCACTCTGGGGACACACCACGATCACCGAGGAACAGCAGGCGGATTGGGTCGGAGCCATCTATCGCGACGTTGTCGGACCGCAGAAGATCTTCTGGTACAACTTCAAAGAGGGTCGCGCGAACCCGACCGATCCCGAGGCGCAGTGGGGATGGCTCCGCTACGACCTCACGCCCAAGCCGGCGTTCAAGGCGTTCAGCGATCTCCGTCGGCTTGGGGCGACGGACGCGAGGCCGCCTCCGCGCTCATGAAGCGCGGCAGCGCAGCGAGGCCGCGGTGCGGCTTGCGCGCGAGAAGCTCGAGCTGAAGCCGTAGCGGCGGGAGCTTCGCCGCGTGAAGGGCCGAGCGCGCGAGCTGCGACAGACGCGTGGGCGCAGCGCGGAACGCGCGCCAGGATCGGCGCATCCGGAACTCGGCGTGCAGCACCTGATGAAGCTTGCGGTAGAAGGCCGTGCTGAACGGTCCCCGATACATCATGTCGAGGTCGCTCGAATCGACCCAGTTGCGCTTCGGGCCCAGCTGACGAGCGACCGCGCGATAGAACTTCGTCCCGGGCAGCGGATAGGACACGGACATGCCGATGTCGTCCGGCTGAGCCTCTCTCACCAGCCGGAAGGTCGCGGCGATGTCGTCGCGGGTCTCGCCCGGATAGCCGAACTGCAGGAAGAACCCGACGCGGATCCCGGCGGCGTGCAGGCGCCGCGTCGCCTCGACCGCCTGCTCGACGCGCGTGCCCTTGTCCATCGCGTCGAGCACGCTCTGCGAGCCCGACTCGGCGCCGACCCACACGATCCGCGCGCCGGCGCGCCGGAGCGCGTCGATCGCGTCGCCGCGAAGCAGGAGGTCGACGCGGCAGAGGCTCTTGAACGGCGTCCGCACGTCGCGCTCTTCGACGAGGTCGGCGAAGCGCTGGATCCAGCCGGGCTTCAGGCCGAGGACGTCGTCGACGAACGAGATGTGGTCCGGCGCGTACGTCGCGCGCAGCCAGGCGAGCTCGTCGACCACGCTCTCCGCGCTCCGCACGTTGTACCGCTGACCCCAGATCGGCTTCGCGCACCAGTTGCAGTGGTAGGGACAGCCGCGCGATGTCGCCATCGCCATCGAGTAGTAGCCGTGGCGACGCCACGCGCGGCGATAGCGGTCCACGTCGACCAGATCCCACGCCGGCCGCGGCAGCGAGTCGAGGTCCTTCATCTCGGCGCGATGGGCGGTACGCGTGAGGCCACCGGCGGCGGCCGCGAAGGACAGGCCGGCGATCTGATCGGGCCGACCATCGCCCGAGCGCAGCTGATCCAGGAGCTCGCCCAGCGTCACCTCGCCCTCGCCGTGGATCACGTAGTCCGCGCCGGCCCCCAGGTACGACTCGGCGTTGTCGCTCGCGTCCGACCCCGCGACCACGACAGTGCAACCGCGCTCGCGCGCCGCGGCGATCATCGCGAGGGCCGCCTCGCGCATGCGCGACAGGCACATCTTCGACAGGTAGTTGAAGTTGTCCTCGTACAGGACCGCGTAGCGCGGCCGCGTCCGGTCGAGCGCGGCGGACCACTCCGTCTCGGATGCCGCGAGCATCGCGTCGAACAGCGCGACGTCGTAGCCGCGCGCTCGCACGTAGCTCGCCGCGTACAGAGTCCCCAGGGGTGGGTACGGCTGCATGGCCTCATACAGCTTCGGGTCGAACCGGAGGTAGTAGGACTGGCCGAAGAGGACGTCGCTCATTCCAGCTGCGCCTCCATCACGGCCGCGCGCGCCGCGTACGCCGCGAGGACCCGAACGTCGTGCGCCGCGAAGTGGCCGCGGCACTCGACCTCGGAGAACGCCAGGCTGCCGCCGCCCTCGCGGGCCCCGCGGGCGGCCAGACGGCGGATCTTGCGCCGCATCTCCCAGCGCTCCAGCGGAGCGAAGAGCGGTGTCGCGAGCAGCCTGGTCGCGAAACGGGTGAGGACGTTGTCGGCGCGCGCCGACCCGCCGCGCCCCCTCAGCGCGTTGGGCAGGTGATCCAGCGTCCAGCGGTTCGCGTCGATGAAGTGCGCGTACCACTCGGTCGCGTGGAGCGGGACCATCTGCGTGATCTCGTGCGCGGTGAAGAGGTTGCGCTCGCCGAGCGTGAGCTGTTCGGTGCTGAGCAGGAAGTTCGGACACAGCCGATGGCCGCGGAGCGCGGCGAGGCGCACCACGGCGAGCACGAGCAGGCGGCAGAGCCACAGCCGCCGGGGGTGGGTGAGGACGAACAGGTCGATATCCGCGTCGCGGTCGGCGTTCGACATTGCGAGGGCGCCGGTGACACCGACGAAACGGACCAGCGGAAGCCTCGAGATCCACGCGCCGTACGCGCGCGCGGCTCGCCACAGCCCGGCCGACGCCGCCTCGCGCGTGCGGCGGGTCACGATGGTGGACGCGCGGCCGCGGAGATGGAACCGGTCGCCGGTCCGCTCGAGAAACGTGCCCAGCGCCCCGTCCCGCTCGAGCATCGCGTCTATCTCCACGGACGACGCCGGGTGACCGATCAGGTAGCGATGGATCTCGGTGCGGTCGAGCGGGTAGTCGAACAGGTCGGCGTAGGCCACGGTGCGCACGATCGCTCTTCGGAGCGCCGCGTTCGCGCCACCGGCGCCGGTCCGCGCGCGCTCCACCACGCCGTGCGTCAATGGAACGCACCAGGCCCGCGGGCGACCGCAAAGCTGATCGCTCGATCGAGCTCCAGAGCGAAGCGCGAGGTGTCGAAGCCGCGCGCGCGGTCGCGAGCCGCGTCCACGTCCCAGCGGCGGCTGGTGAGTGCGTCCATCGCGCGCAGGAATGACTCAGGCGTCGGTTCGTCGTACAGCACACCCGTCACGCCGTCAACGACCGTTTCCATCACGCCGCCGCGCCGGAGCGCTAGCACCGGCTTGCCCGCCGCCATGGCCTCGACCGCGGCGATGCCAAAGTCCTCCTCGCCCGGCAGCACGAACGCGGTGCAGCTCGACATGAGGCGGTCGACCTCCGCGTCAGCCACGGCGCCCAGCATGCGCACCGTGGAGCCGGCGCGAGCGCGCAGCCGCCGCTCCCATGGGCCCGTGCCCGCGATGACCAGGGGCAGCCCGCGGGCGTTGCAGGCATCGATGACGTAGTCGATCCGCTTGTACGCGTTGAGCCGCGACACGATCAGCAGGAAGCCGTCGTCGCGTGAGGAAAGGGTCGCGAAGCGCGCGGTGTCCACCGGCGGATGGACCACCTGGGCCTCGCGCCCGTACGCCGTGCGGATCCGCTCGGCGATGTTCCGCGAATTGGCGACGAAGAGATTCACGCGCTGGGCGGTGCGATGGTCGATCGGCCGCAGCAGCAGCCTCGCGAGCCGCGCCAGGGGCCGCTCGTACGACGGCATGTCGCGCGACGCCGTGTCGCTGTCGAGACCCCAGAGGAATCGCGGCGGAGTGTTGCAGTAGCACACGTGCACCGTTCGCGGCCCGACCGCGACCGCTTTGGCCGCGAACGTCGAGCACGACAGGACCAGGTCGTAGGCGGTGAGATCGAAGCTTCGGAAAGCGAACGGGTAGAGCGGGCTGAGGTAATGGCGAGGCAGTCGACGCCGCAGTGGCAGCCGCTGCATGAAGCTGACGACGATGGGCTGCGCAAGCTCCGGAAAGCCCAGTTCGCGCATGCGGTCACGGTCGTACACGGACGTGTAGAGCGGAGCGGCGGGATAGCGCCGGGCCATCGCCGCGATCGTTCGCTCGCCACCGCCGTACTGATCGAGGTAGTCGTGTGCGAGCGCCATTCGCCCGCCTTGCTCGATCATTGCTGTCACTGAAGCTGCGGGATAATACGTCCCGTCGAGGCCATCGGATCACCGCTCACCTTCATCTCGCGCACGCATGATGTCGCGCTCTCGCGGCGCAAGCGACTCCTGGACGTCGTCCTCGCGTCGATGGGGCTCGTCGGCCTGGCGCCGCTCTTCATCTTCGTGAGCGCGGCCATCATCATCGACTCGGGATGGCCGCCGCTCTACACGCAGGAGCGCGTCGGCCGGCTCGGTCGACGCTTTCGCATGTGGAAGTTCCGCACGATGCGGCGCGGCGCGCACGAGCTCCGCTCCGCGCTGCTCTCCCGCAACGAAGCGCCGTTCCCGGTCTTCAAGCTCCACGACGACCCGCGCGTGACGAAGGCGGGCCGTCTCCTCCGCCGGTCGAGCCTCGACGAGCTGCCGCAGCTGTGGAATGTGGTGCGCGGGGAGATGAGCCTCGTCGGCCCGCGCCCGCCGCTGCCGGAGGAGGTGGCCGAGTACGACGCGCGCGCACTCCAGCGCCTGGCCGTGCGGCCCGGGCTGACCTGCACGTGGCAGATCGAACGACGGCGGCGCGACGACATCAGCTTCGACGAGTGGGTCAGCATGGATCTCGCGTACCTCGAAGGTTGGCGGCTCCAGGCCGACATCCGCCTCCTGCTGCGCACGGTCGGCACGGTGGTGCGGATGACGGGAGAGTGAACGGAGCGTCGCTCAGCCCAGACGCGCGCTCTTAACGAATCCTTAGAGAACTCTCACCCGTTCCTGACTTGTCGCGCGCACGCTGTGGAGCATGCGTGGAGCCCTCATCGTCCTGGCGATCGTCCTCAGCAGCTGCGGCCAGGTCGACCTCGGACGGACGATCGAGCAGCTGCGGCCGTTCGCGGTGGCGACGCCCGCCGCCGTCGTCTCCGACGCGACGGAAGACGCGGTCAAGCAGGTGATCGGGCGCGCGAACGAGGCCCAGGAGAGGGCATTCGCGACCGGCGACGCCGCGCTGATGCGCGACACCGCGACCGCGGCCTACTACGACGAGCTGCGGCAGATCAACAGCGACCTCGCGCGCGCCGGCGTCACCGGCTTCACGCTGGTGCGGATCGAGTGGGGCGACGTGGCGATCTCCGGCGCGACGGCCACGGCCACCGCGTACGAGACCTGGCGCACGTTCCACGCGGACGGGTCCCAGGATGAGCGCACCGATCGCAACGACTACACGCTCGTCCTCGCCGGCGGAGCCTGGAAGATCGAGGCCGATGTCCATCCCACCGCGCGGAGCATCGCGCTCGGATCGGGCACGGCTTCCGAAGAGACGCAGCCGGACTCGACCACGACGACGACGCCGGCTCGGATCGAAGACACCTCCACCAACTGGTCGGGGTACGTCGCGCTCGGCGGGACCTACACCTCCGTCACCGGCACGTGGATCGTTCCGCAGGTCGGCGCGACAACGACCGGTGCGGATGCGACCTGGGTCGGCATCGGCGGCGTGACCGGCAGCGACCTCATCCAGGCCGGGACCATGGCGTCGGTGTCCGGCGGCAGCGTCAGCTATGAAGCGTGGATCGAGATGCTGCCCGACTCGGCGCAGATGATCTCTCTCAGCGTCGCGCCGGGCGACTCGATCACCGTGACGATCACCGAGCAGGCCAGCGGCGAGTGGCTGATCGTGATGGTGAACAACAGCACCAGAGACTCCTACGAGCGGACGGTGCTCTACAAGTCGTCCCGTTCCTCGGCGGAGTGGATCCAGGAGGCGCCGAGCACCAGCCGTGGGATCCTCCCGCTCGACGACTTCGGAAGCGTGCGCTTCACCGCCGGCAGCGCGGTGCGCGACGGCAGGTCGATGGGCCTCAGCGATCTCGGCGCGACGCCGGTCGCGATGGTCAACCGCGTCGGGCAGGCCATCGCGCTGCCTTCGACGCTCGGCGCGGATGGGAGCAGCTTCGTCGTCACGCGGACCGGCGCTCCGGGCAGCGTGCAGGGCGGTGGGCGCGGCTTCGGCCGACGTGGTTAGCCCGCGGTCGGGCCTTTCTTGACCCGCTGAGCCCCGCGGGCGGATAATCTGATGGACCCAGCGGCTCGAGGGAGTTGCGCCAAGCAACTCTCTTTTCGTGTCCGGAAAAAGGAGCTCTGCCCACCTAGCTCAGTTGGTAGAGCACGTCCTTGGTAAGGACGAGGTCTCGGGTTCGATCCCCGAGGTGGGCTCACAGAAGGAAGAAAGAGAAAGCGGGGTGGAAGGGGCGGAGCCCCTGCGATAAATGGCCAAGAAGAAATTCGAGCGCACCAAGCCGCACGTGAACGTCGGGACCATCGGTCACATCGACCACGGCAAGACCACGCTCACCGCGGCGATCACCAAGACCCTGGCGCTGAAGGGCGGCGCGGAGTTCCGCGCCTTC